>NZ_JALNUB010000003.1:0-496618 GCF_023162025.1 Flavobacterium pygoscelis
GGGCTGGGGAGGGGAAAGATAAGTAAGTAAGAATAAATTAAAACACTAGGAAAAAATGCCTAAAATGAAAACCAAATCTAGCGCCAAGAAACGTTTTAAAGTTACTGGTTCTGGAAAGATTAAAAGAAAGCATGCTTTTAAAAGTCACATCTTGACTAAAAAATCTAAAAAACGTAAATTAGCATTGACTCACTCTGCGCTAGTTCACAAAACAGATATGAAAAGTATTAAACAACAATTAAGAATTATCTAATAAGTCTAAAGTTAGAAAGTCTTAAAGTCCAAAGTTAATTACTTTCGACATTTGACTTTTGACATTTGACTAAAGATTTCTTTAGGTTAAAACAATTTAAAATAACCTTGGAGTATGGCCATTAAGTGCTTTTGATTAAATTCAGGCCGCCTGCTACAAAAAAACAATAAAATTATGCCAAGATCGGTAAATTCAGTTGCTAAAAGAGCAAGAAGAAAAAAAATAATGAAGCAAGCCAAAGGTTTCTTTGGTAGACGTAAAAACGTTTGGACAGTTGCTAAGAACGCGGTAGAGAAAGCAATGTGCTACGCTTACCGTGACAGAAAAGTGAATAAAAGAAATTTCCGTGCTTTATGGATTCAACGTATCAACGCTGGAGCTAGATTGGAAGGAATGTCTTATTCTCAATTCATGGGTAAAGTGAAAAAGCATAACATCGAATTGAACCGTAAAGTTCTTGCAGATTTAGCTATGAATCACCCAGAAGCTTTCAAAGCAATACTTAATAAAGTAAAATAAACGTTTTATCAACATAATTTAGATTACTTACTTATATAAAAAACTCATTCGTTACGGCGAATGAGTTTTTTTTTGCTTTACAAAGATTATATTTGTTTTCACGAATAGTTTAATTTCCCACATCCAAAAGTTTATTCCTTTAAATAATGAAGAGGCCGAAATTGTGTTGTCTTATTTTAAAATCGAAAAATTTAAAAAGAAACAACTCTTATTACAAGAAAATCAAATCTGTAATAAACAATATTTCATTGTAAATGGGTGTGTTCGCTTTTACATTAATACTACAAAAGGAACTGAACAAACTACTCAATTTGGAATTGAAAATTGGTGGATAACAGACTATTTAAGTTTTCAATACCTAACGCCTTCCTCTTTTAACATTCAAGCCATTGAGAACATAGAAATACTTTCTATAGAGAGAAATTCATTTGAAGCTTTATTAGAACGATTGCCTAAATTAGAAAAATACTTTAGATTAGTACTTCAAAAATCTTTTGGTGCAGCACAAGTTCGTATTAAATATCTTTTTACGATGTCAGCCGAAGAGCGATTTCATCACATGAATGACTATTTTCCTGAATTTATTCAACGGGTTCCTCAATATATGATCGCTTCCTATTTGGATTTTTCTGCAGAATTTATGAGCAAAATTCGCTCCGGAAAAGTTTGATTTACTTTTCTTGAAGTACTTCAAGTTTTTCGAAAACATATTACCGCAACTTTGTAATGAATTTAAAAACACAGTCATGATGCAAACAAGAGTAAACATTTTACAAACGCAACCAGAAGCTTATAAAGCAATGATGGGATTAGAAAAATATATTGCTTCTACGTCCTTAAGTTCTACTCATAAAGAACTCATTAAAATCAGAGCTTCTCAAATTAACGGCTGTGCTTATTGTATTAATATGCATACTAAAGAGGCTAGAAAAAAAGGAGAAACTGAACAAAGAATTTATCTATTGAACGCTTGGAGGGAGACTGATCTATACACAGCTGAAGAACAAGCAATTCTTGCAATGACTGAAGAGGTGACTTTGATTCAAAATAAGCTATCTAAAGCAACTTATGAACAAGCAAAATCACTTTTTGATGAAAGATACATTGCAGAAATAATCATGATGATTACAACAATTAATGCTTGGAATCGCATAGCAATTCCAACAACAATGCCTCTTGATTAATTTATTCTAAAATCCCAATCGGAAAGGTTGGAATTTAGTTTAAAAACATTTATTTATCGTCCTAAATACATAGATTTTTAATTAACCTTGTATTACAATTCAAAACTGAATTTATTTGAAAAATTTTTATAATAATAATAATAATAATAATAACCACAAGCAATCACAATCCTTATTTCAAAGCAATTGATAATGTAAGGTTACAATACGGTATGTGAATTAAAATAAATTCAAAATCTATAAAACTTATCAAGAAAGCACTCTTATAAAAAAGATAATAAAATAAGGCATTTTCATTTCAAAATACACTTTTTCTTTATTAATATTTCATACTAAAACTTAATAAAATATTTTTTATATATGAAATAATAAACGTTATTTGGTTGCTATTAAAATCCCAACAAAGGATATGAAATTACTCTTTTCAATACTTTTTTTCTTTATTTTCTCCTTTGCTTTCCCCCAAGTCAAACTTCTTTCTTGGAACATTGAAAACCTTGGCAAATCTAAATCAGATTCTACGATAACATTCATTGCTAAAACAATCAAGAACTACGATATCATAGCCATTCAAGAAGTAGTCGCTGGAGTTGGCGGCGCACAAGCAGTTGCAAAACTAGTAGAAAGACTGAATGGAACAGGAGTAAAATGGGATTATACTATTAGTGATCCAACTAGTAGTAGCGCTTATAAAACAGAACGATATGCTTTTATATGGAAAACAAATACTGTAAAGAAAATTGGCAAAGCATGGCTGGAACAAAAATACCATTTAGAGATTGATCGAGAACCTTACTACTGCACATTTCAATATCAAAATAAACAATTTACAGTAGTTAACTTTCATGCCATTACAAAAAACAGACAACCAGAAACCGAAATTAAATATTTTAAATTTCTACCTAATGAATATCCTGAATTGAACTTAATTTTTGTGGGTGATTTTAATTGTCCTCAATCCCATACTGTTTTCAATCCTTTGAAAAAAATGGGATACAAATCTATTTTAGTAGGCCAAAAAACTTCGTTGAAAAAAGAATGTAAAAGTGATATTTGTTTGGCTTCAGAATTTGATAATATGTATTTTAATGTTGCCCAAATTAAGCACCTTAATTCTGGAGTAATTCATTTTTACAAAAACTTCAACTCGCTTAATGAATCCCGAAAAATATCGGATCATATTCCTATTTGGTTTGAATTTTTATTAAATTAAAACTCTATTTAAAAATAGAATTGAGAATCTTAAAAAGTCAGTATAAATTATTTTACTAAAAAGGAATCATATACTCCAATGAATAGTAAAAAAAACTAAGTTTTCATTTTTTTCTTTCTTGCTGCTGGGAACAATACATTATTAAGAATTAAGCGGTAACCAGGTGAATTAGCATGTAAATCTAGTACAGTAGGCGGATCACCCACTTGATGTTGAAAATCTTCAGGATCATGTCCGCCGTAAAAAGTAAACATTCCTTTCCCTTTTTGACCGTGAATGTAGCGAGCTTCACCATTTAATTCGCAACTTCCCATCACCAAGACATTTGATTTTATAAGTTCCGAATCAAAAGCAGTTGTTTGTCCCATAAAACCTTTAACAAGTTGGGTATGATTCTGACAAAGCATACTAGGAATAGGATCCCATTTTGCAGAAAATTCCATGAGTGTAAAATAATCTTTCTCCATCGGAATTTTTCTTTTTGTAGTCATATCTATATCTGAAAATTCATATATTTCAGGTCTTCTTTCTAAAGTAAAATCTTTGAAAGCGAAAGAATTATTATAATTTATCTTCGATTGATAATTGCCTTCGCTTGCATCACCATCAAACATAGCCTCACAAATATCAAGACCATCTGCTGCCAAGGCGATATCAAAACTATCTGTTGCGGAGCACATGGCAAACATGAATCCGCCACCAATGACAAAATCTCTAATTTTTTTGGCAACAGCTCCTTTTTCTTGCGACACTTTAGGATAGCCTAATTTAATAGCAAGTGCTTCAGATTCTTTCTTTTGATCAATATACCAAGGTACATTTTTGTAAGCCCCATAAAACTTCCCGTACTGTCCTGTAAAATCTTCATGATGCAAATGCAACCAATCGTAAAGTAAAAGTTGATCACTTAAAACTTCTTCATCATATATAGCTGTAAAAGGAATTTCGGCATAAGTTAATACAAGAGTAACGGCATCATCCCAAGGTTTCTTTCCCTTAGGTGTATAAACAGCAATCTTGGGTGCTTTTTCTAAAAGAACAGATTCCATATTTTGAGAAGGACTCGCTATTTGGTTTAAAATACTTACTTGTTCTGCATCAGAAATAATTTCAAAACTTACTCCTCTAATTTGGCATTCTTTTCGAATTTCTGGCGCATCCGGTAGTAAGAAAGAACCGCCTCTATAATTGAGTAACCAACTCGCTTTGTAGTTCTTGTCGAGACACCAAAATGTAATTCCATACGCTTTTAAATGATTTTGTTGCGTAGTCTCATCCATTGGTACCAGAATAAAGGAACCTCTAACCGAAAAGGAAAGAAAAAGTATAAAAACCCATAGTGACTTTGTGAAAGACATTGCTATATTTTTATTTCAAAGATAAACGAATTTACGGGACTACATAAATAAAAAAACCGCCCCTTAAATCTAAGAGGCGGTTTTTTTAATAGGTTTAGCGGTTAAAACGGAACGTCACTGTCGTCATCCAAATCATTAAAATTACTACCAAATGCCTCATTAGCTGACGGTAAATTTTTTGTAATAAAAGGATTGTCATCTTGGTTCATACTCGAAGGCAAATCATCATAACCACCGCTATGATCTTCTAAATTGTCAAATTTACCAAGGTGTCCAATAAACTTTAATCGAACATTTTCTATACTACCATTACGGTGTTTTGCTATCATTATTTCGGCTTGTCCAGCAGTAGGTGATGCTTCATCATCATCCCATTCGTCAATTTTATAATATTCTGGACGGTATAAAAACGATACAATATCAGCATCTTGCTCAATCGCTCCAGATTCACGTAAATCAGACAGCAAAGGTCTTTTACTTGATCCACGGGTTTCTACAGCACGAGACAATTGCGAAAGTGCAATTACAGGAACATTTAACTCCTTTGCTAATGCTTTTAAGTTTCTGGAAATGGTAGAAATCTCTTGCTCTCTATTTCCTCCACCTTTTCCGTTTCCTCCAGCAGTCATCAATTGCAAATAATCAACAATAATAATACGGATTCCATGTTGCGAAACTAAACGTCTGGCTTTTGCTCTTAAATCGAAAATCGAAAGCGACGGTGTGTCATCAATAAAAAGAGGTGCTTTTTCTAAATTCTTTACTTTGGTACTTAATTGTTCCCATTCATGTTTCTCTAATTTTCCTGTACGCAATTTCTCGGATGACAAACCTGTTTCGGATGAAATTAAACGAGTAATCAATTGTACTGAAGCCATCTCTAAAGAGAATAAGGCAACAGGCATTCCGAAATCTATAGCCATATTTCTAGCCATAGATAATACAAAAGCTGTTTTTCCCATTGCAGGTCTCGCTGCAATAATAATTAAATCACTTGGCTGCCAACCCGAAGTAATCTTGTCTAATTTATCAAAACCAGTAGCTACACCACTTAATCCTTCTTGGCCAGCAATTTCTTCAATACGTTTTTTGGCCTGTAAGACTAAACTCTGAGCAGTCTCAGAACTTCTTTTTATATTTCCTTGAGTAACTTCATATAATTTTGATTCTGCACGGTCTAATAAATCAAAAACATCGGTTGTTTCGTCATAAGAATCTTCGATAATTTCAGTTGAAATTCGAATCAAACTTCGTTGAATGAATTTTTGAAGTATAATTCTAGAGTGAAATTCGATGTGTGCCGATGAAGATATCTTTTGAGTTAACTGAATTAGATAAAAATCGCCTCCTGCTAATTCTAATTTAGCATTTTTTTTAAGTTGTGCAGAAACGGTTAATAAGTCAATAGGCTGTGTTTCTGTAAAGAGCTGAACAATAGCCTCAAAAATATGCTTGTGCGCTTCCTTGTAAAAAGCATCAGGTTGCAAAATGTCTATTACATCATCAACCCCTTTTTTATCAATCATCATCGCACCCAACACAGCTTCTTCTAAATCAAGAACTTGCGGCTGTAATTTGCCTTTTTCAAGACTAATTATAGTAGTTTTATCAACCTTGACAGGACTAATATTTCTAAAGTTTTCCATAAAGCGAAAGTAACAAAAATTAAAAAAAGATAACGTTTGAGTTGTTACAAATACATGTTCATAACTAACTATTTTTTGTTTATAACCCAAAAAAAATCCGCCTCATTAGTAAACGAGACGGATTATATATGCTACTAAATTATTTTACTCCCTGTAAACACCCATTTCGCAGTATTTTTCCATTCGCTTCTCAATCAGTTTCTCTGTTGATAAGTCTTTCAGTTCATTATATCCTTTCATGATATATTGCTCTACCGTTTTAAAAGCAGTCTCTCTATCGTAATGAGCACCACCTAATGGCTCAGGAATAATATCATCTACTAATTTTTGTCTTTTCATATCAGCAGAAGTTAATTTCAAAGCTTCCGCAGCTTGTTCTTTATATTCCCAACTTTTCCATAGAATAGAAGAACATGATTCTGGAGAAATAACAGAATACCAAGTGTTTTCCATCATGTAAACCTTATCTCCTACACCGATCCCTAAAGCTCCACCAGAAGCTCCTTCACCCACTATAACAGTGATAATAGGCACTTTTAAGCGAACCATTTCGAAAATATTTCTAGCAATAGCTTCCCCTTGTCCTCTTTCTTCCGCTTCTAATCCTGGATACGCACCTGGAGTATCTATCAAAGTTAGGACCGGAATTCCAAATTTTTCCGCCATTTTCATCAATCGCAATGCTTTTCTATATCCTTCTGGATTTGCCATCCCAAAGTTACGAAACTGACGCGTTTTAGTATTGAATCCTTTTTGTTGTCCAACAATCATAAATGATTGTCCATCAATTTTTCCTAAACCACCAATCATGGCTTTATCATCCTTAAAACCTCTGTCTCCAAAAAGTTCTAAAAAAGTATCGCCACATAAAGCGCGTACATGATCCATTGTGTAAGGACGACTAGGATGCCTTGAAAGTTGAACACGTTGCCAAGCAGTCAAGTTTTTATATATACTTCTTTTAGTCTCTTCTAGTTTTTTGTTGATTTGTTTGCAAGTATTCGTTACATCAACATCTGATTCTTGTCCAATAACTAGACATTTATCTAACTGCTCTTCTAATTCTTTTATAGGAAGCTCAAAATCTAAATATTCCATAGGATTTTTGCGTTTTTGTTTTATTTGGATTGGCAAATATAAAATTTTAAATCGTTCAAAATGGCTATTTGTCTATTTATGTGTAAAAAATCAATAGTTTAAAGTTGTGATATCTTACTTTAATTTTTTCTTTTGATACTGTTTAATCACCCCGTTTAATATTACAGTTAGTACAATTATTAAGGCACCGATGTAAAACTCAAAACTCATTTTTTCTTTTCCGCCAAGAATAAAATAAGCTAAAATGATTCCGTAAACTGGCTCTAAATTAGTTGTTAGCATAACGGTGTACGGCGTTAATTTTTGCATTACTTTGACAGATGCAGTAAAAGCATAGGCTGTACAAATGGAGGCTAAAATCAAAATTAAAATCCAATTATTTGTGGTCAGAATAAAGAAATCTAAACTGAATTTTTGTTGGAACAAAAAGTAAATAGAGATAAAAAAAGCACCTGCCAAAAATTCATAAAAAGAAATTACCGAGGGTTCGTGATCTGCTATTAATTTTCCGTTCATCAAAGTGAATAAAACTCCTAATATTATTGCAGCCAATGCATATAACATACCTGCTAAATAATTTATTTCTACTTTCATAATTAATGCCAAACCAGCAATAATTATCAATCCAAAGAAAACTTCATACCACAACACTTTTCTTCCATAAAAAAGAGGTTCTAATATGGATGCAAAAAAAGCACCTAATGAAAAAACAGAAAGTGTTATAGAAACATTAGATACATGAATAGCTTTGAAAAAAAAGATCCAATGCAGTGCAATTAGCAAGCCTACAAAAATTAATTTAAGGAATGATTTTAGTGGAATTTTAAATGATTTTTTTTTATAAACAAGAAAAAATCCTAGAAATACAGCTGCAAAAATCATACGATACCATACTAAAGCATCTGCTGTAATGGTGATTAATGCACCTAATATTGCGGTAAAACCCCAAATAAAAACAATTAGATGGAGATTTAAATAACTTTTTAAATTATCGTTTTGCATTTCGTAATAAATAAAGGGCTAATATTCCAAAGGCAATATTGGGCAACCAAACTGCTAAAAGTGGCGGAATACTAGACTTTTCAGCCAGTACTCCAAAAATCTTATCAAAGAAAACAAAGGCAAAAGCTAAAGCTATTCCTATTGCTAAATTGGTTCCCATACCTCCTCTTCTTTTCATTGAGGATACTGCAACTGCTATAATTGTAAGGATAAATGCAGATACTGGAACACTGTATTTTTTATACAAAACAACTAAATAGACGTTGATATTTGAAGAACCTCGTTCTCTTTCTTTCTTGATAAAAGCATTCAATTTGCCTAAACTTAAAGTTTCTGCTATATAAACTACTGGTGTTAAATCTTCTAAATCAAAACTGAAATTAGCTTTTTTCTCCGGTAATTTTTCAATTACGTCATTCAATTCTCCAACGGTCCTTTTTGAATAATCATACATCGTGTAATTTTTCTCTTTAGGATTCCATTGTATTCTGCTTGCAGTTATTTTATGAACTAATTTTTCGTTTTTAAATTTTTCTAATGAGAAGTTAAAAGCCGTTTTAGAATCTGTATTAAAACTATTCACATAGATAAATTCGTCGTTGCTTATTTGTCGGTATATATCGGTATTATCTCCCCGCATGGATTCCTTTCCACCACCTCTTAAATACGTATATCTAAAATTATTAAATCCCTCACTAGCGGCAGGAACGACAAAAAATCCCATCAATAAAACAAAAACAGAAACTATCGAAGCCCCCATTATATAAGGTCTTAAAAATCGGGTAAAAGAAATCCCCGAACTTAAGATGGCTATAATCTCTGTGTCATTTGCTAATTTTGAAGTAAACCAAATAACGGATAAAAATAAAAAAATTGGAAAAAGTGAACTAGCAAAATAAACTGTAAAATTGTAATAATATATTGCAATATCTAATATTGGAACTTTGTTCTCCAGTATTTTATTGATTTTCTCTGATACGTCAACAACAATTCCAATAGGGATAAACAACAATAACATCACTGTAAAAGTGGCTAAATATCTTTTTAAAATGTATTTATCTATTATTGTTAGCATATTTCTATTTGATAATTATTTTTTTTTCGTTAATCCTAAATCATTAGGTTAAAGATTTACAACCTTTGACTCATGTTTTTAACCATCATTTCTTTCCAAGGTTTAAAATCACCTGCTAAGATATGTTTTCTCGCTTCGCGAACCAACCACATATAAAAGCCTAAATTATGTATGGTAGCAATTTGTTTTCCTAAATATTCATTAGCAGCAAACAAGTGACGTAAATATGCTTTAGTATATTCGGTATCCACGAAAGTGATTCCCATTTCATCAACTGGAGAAAAATCTGCCTCCCATTTTTTGTTTTTAATGTTGATCGTTCCGTTTGCCGTAAAAAGCATTCCGTTTCTAGCGTTACGAGTAGGCATCACACAGTCAAACATATCAACACCCAATGCAATATTTTCAAGAATATTAATTGGAGTTCCTACACCCATTAAATAACGAGGTTTGTCTTCTGGCAAAATTTCACAAACGACTTCGGTCATTGCATACATTTCCTCTGCTGGCTCTCCAACTGAAAGTCCACCAATAGCGTTTCCTACTTGATTGCTATTAGCTATATATTCTGCTGATTGACGACGCAAATCTTTGTAAGTGCTTCCTTGAACAATAGGAAAAAAAGCTTGATCGTAGCCGTATTTCACAGGAACTTTATCCAAGTGATTGATACAACGGTCCAACCAACGGTGTGTCATGTGCATAGAACGTTGCGCATAACGATAATCACAAGGGTAAGGCGTGCATTCATCAAAAGCCATGATAATATCTGCTCCTATAGTACGTTGAATTTCCATAACATTCTCCGGAGTAAAAAAGTGATAGGAACCGTCAATATGCGATTTAAACTTCACTCCTTCTTCCTTAATTTTTCGGTTGGCCGATAGAGAATATACTTGGTAACCACCAGAATCGGTCAAAATATTGCGATCCCAGTTCATGAATTTATGCAATCCTCCGGCTTTTTCTAAAATTTCAGTTTTAGGACGTAAATACAAGTGGTATGTATTTCCTAAAATTATATCTGGATTTATATCTTCTTTTAATTCTCTTTGATGCACTCCTTTAACAGAAGCAACAGTACCAACTGGCATAAAAATTGGCGTTTCAATAACCCCGTGATCAGTAGTAATAGTTCCCGCTCTAGCTTTCGATAATGGGTCTTTTTTTAATAAATCAAAATTCATCTATCTCTCTTATTATTTCTTATGTTTAGATTGAAATAGTTAATAATACCTTATTTTCATTAGGTATATTCTCTACTCTTATCCTAAATTCTTTTTTTCCCGACCTTTCGGGAGCGCAAAGATAGGTTAATTAGACAATTGGGAAATTAGATAACAGAAAATTTAATCAAGAATTGGGATTTACTTTTAAAATAAGATTCTGAACTATCATTTTACACTTATTTTAAGTGCTTTTGACAACCTTCTTTCTTTTTTTTTGAATAAAACAGTCGAAAAGGAATTTTCAAAAAAATAATCAATGTAAAAATAACTTATGTTTGCGTATCTACTAACCTAAAATTCATGTCATGATAAAAAAACTGCTCTCACCAAATGTTTGGTCTACAAATGCAACCGACTTTGCTTCCCTCCTTCTGAGAATTTCTTTAGGTTTATTAATGTTAAGCCACGGCATTCCTAAATTGATGAATTTAATGAATGGAGATATGCAATTTGGCGATCCAATAGGAATAGGAATTCCTGCATCATTGACTTTGACTGTTTTTGCAGAAGTTTTTTGCTCTTTACTACTCCTTTTTGGATTATGGACAAGATTAGCATTAATTCCATTAATTTTCACAATGATTGTAGCGGTATTTATTGTTCACATCAATGATGATTTAGGAACAAAAGAACCAGCATTTATGTACTTATTTGGTTACTGCGCACTATTTTTGTTAGGAAGTGGCAAATATGCAATTGATAGTCTCTTGAACAGAAAAAGATAAATTAAGCTATTAAAAATATAAAATTCTAGTTTATAAAACCTTAAAAGCATTGGTTAACAAGTGTTTTTAAGGTTTTATTAATTGTGCTGTTTTATAAACGAAATAATTTCATCAAAGCGATCAGAATAAGGGTTAAAATATTGCAAAACCATTGGTACATGTTTCTTATTCAGATGTATGGGTGAAACATCCGGCTGAAAAAGTGTTAAAGCTTTTACAAAACGACTATTAGCAATTTTAATAGAATTGTACGTTTTATCTCCCACGTAAATTAAAAATGGTGGGGAATTTTTGTCTAGAAAATAAATAGGAGAAGCATCTTTCCATTTTATAGGATCGGAGGTCCAAGTAGCGATATAATCGTCTTTTGTAGTTGGAGGATTTCCTTCTAAATAGTTTTTCATATCTAATCCTGCTGCATCGTTGAGGATAATTCCGGAAATACTTTTAGAATCTATTCCATATTTTGGATTCATAACAGCCAAAGCACCTAGATGACCACCGGCAGAATGCCCAGTAATATAGAGCTGGTTTGGGTTTCCATTGTATTCTGAAATATTCTTTTGAACCCATTTTATAACCTCCGCTATTTGAGTGGTCATACCATCATAACTAGCTGCTGGACTTAAGGTATAATCTGGAATTACTGTAATTATGTCTTTACTAGCAAAGTTTCTACCTAGCAAATCATATGTTCCTTTCCTCCCGCTATTCCAATTTCCGCCATGTATGAAAATTAAAACAGGAAGTGGCTTTGCGTTCGCCTTTCGAGGAACAAAAATATTCATTTTTGGTATTGCATTGTTTTCGTCTGAAGATTGCAAATAGGAAATATTTGCATTTTTTTTCGAACTACAATTTACTAAAAGAAAAGCGCTAAATAAAATGATGATAGCTATAGAAAAACGCATATATTTTTTTTTACGAATATACCATTAAAAAATAGTCTATTAAAACTCTCCTCTTATAAGCTTTGAAAAATAAATGAATAAAACATTTTTTTAATGCGATATAAGTCAGCTAAAACAAACTAAAATATAATTTTTGTTATGTAACAAAAGTTACTCAACATCACTCTATCATGTATTACTTTTGTAGTATTAAAATAGAATGGCTGGATTTTATAAAATTAACTTACAAAAAGAAAAAATAATGACAATCGAAAATTTAATTAAAGAAAAAGCAGGCACTATTGTGGATGTGCGCACGCATGAAGAATTTATGGGTGGTCATGTAGTAGATTCTATCAATATCCCCTTAGGAGAAATTCAAGAAAGAATGGAAGAATTAGAAAATCTTAAAGCACCATTAATCCTTTGCTGTGCTTCAGGAAATAGAAGCGGGCAAGCACAACACTTTCTTTCTCAAAAAGGAATTGATTGCTACAACGGTGGCTCTTGGTTAGATGTTAATTATTATCAATCACAAATAAGCTAAAATATCATGATTAATGCTATAAAAAAAATATTGGGATTTGGACCAAGTGTAAACTATAATGAATTAATAAAAGCTGGTGCTATTATTCTAGACGTTCGTAGCAAAGGGGAATATTCTGGAGGTCATATAAATGGATCAATAAATATATCTGTAGATACTCTAAAGAATAATTTGGCAAAATTAAAAGATAAAAACCAAACTATTATTACGTGTTGTGCTTCAGGAATGCGAAGTGCCTCCGCAAAAAGTATCTTGAAATCAAATGGCTACACCTCTGTTTATAATGGTGGCGGATGGAACAGTTTGAATAATAAAATTGGAAGATAAATAAATCACATTACTTTATTATATAATTAAATTGCCTATTTGGTTTATAAATAAGCCCGCAAAATGCGGGCTTATTTATGAATTATAATTATCTCTAAAATAAATATTACTTTTATTAATTATTACATAGTAGGATAATCTGTATATCCCTTTTCTGTCGGCGTATAAAAAGTATTTTGATCCGGTGTACTTAACGGAGCATCGTTTTCAAAACGAGCGACTAAGTCTGGATTAGCTATGAACGGAACTCCATAAGCAACAAGATCAGCATATCCTTCTTCAAGAACTTTACTACCTGTTTCTTTTGTAAAACCTTTATTAATAATTAAGGTCCCGTTATAAAAAGGTCTGAAATGTTTTGCGACTTCAGTGACTGCATAAGGAACGTCTTCTACAGGTGTAAATGGTTCCGTCAAATGAACGTAAGCTAAGCCGTAATCGTTCAAACGATTCACAATATATTCGTGTGTTGGAATAGTATCTTTATCCAACATCATTCCTTGCGCATTGTGTAAGCTAGGATTGAGTCGAACTCCAACTTTAGAATAGTCGATAACACCTTTAAATGCATCTAAAATATCAAATAAAATTCGGGCTTTATTTTCCATCGAACCACCATAATTATCTGTACGATGATTAGAATATCCGTTAAAAAACTGATGCAATAAATATCCGTTTGCAGCATGTAATTCTACACCATCAAAACCTGCACTCATAGCATTTTTAGCACCATTTGCAAAATCTAAAACAGTTTGCTTAATATCTTCAATCGTCATTTCTTTTGGCACAACGGTATCTACAAAACCATCGTTTGTATATGCTTTTGCAAATGGATTAATAGCAGAAGGAGCATGTGGTAATTCGCCATCATGCAAATCTGGATGTGATAACCTTCCGGTATGCCAAAGTTGAGCAAATATTTTTCCTCCTTTATCATGTACCGCTTTGGTAACTAATTTCCAGCCTTCAGTTTGTGCTTCGCTATAGATTCCAGGTACATTAATAAAGCCAACCGCTTTGGTGCTTACAAAAGTTCCTTCGGTTATAATTAATCCCGCTGTTGCTCTTTGTTCGTAATATTTTGCAGTAAGTGCGGTAGCAACGTTTCCTTCATTATTAGAACGACTTCGAGTCATTGGCGCCATTACTATTCGATTATTCAAAACGATATTCCCTAACGTGTAAGGTTGAAATAAAATTGATTTGCTCATGTTTTTTTTAATTAAAAATTAATGATTTATATGTTTTTTTTTAGCAATTAGCGCTAAGAAAAGCCATAACAGACTGAATGTTTTCATCATCCTTATCCTTTAGAAAGAAATTGTCGTAATTATCTGATTTTACCGCAATTGAGAATACTTTAGAGAAAGGAAATAAATTTCTTATCTTGGCTTGATCCATATCGACTGCTAAATCCATATTTTGAGACCATAAAATTAGTATGACTTTACCAGTTGTCACTTTCTTAATTTTTTGGATCAACTCCTCTTCATAAAAAAAAGAGTCCGAAAATAAAATAACATCTGCTTCCCAACTCGCATCGATAGGACAATTTACTATTTCTATAGTACTGTTAGGATTTTCTGAATGCATTTTTAAATAGACTTCATTTAACAAAATAGCATCAGTATCAAAAAGTAGTACGGTGTGATACTGCGCAATTTTTGTTGCTAATAAAATAATATTAGCTTTTGAAAGTCCTATTACTGCAACTGTTTTTCTTTGTGGCATCGACTGCAATTTACAGTACAAATTTAGGACTGTTGCAGTATACTTTACGTTGATCTAACACAAGAAATTCTATTGATTTAAGTCAAGAAAATTACAATCGATTGCTAATTTTTTTTCTTACCCGACTCAATGTTTCTGGTTTTAACCCAAGATAAGAAGCAATCATGTGTTGCGGAACTCTTTTAATTATTCCAGGATAAGCGATTCCTAATTTAATGTATTTTTCTTCGGCAGTTTCAGTTAATGCCGAGTTTATTCTTGCTTGATTAGCGATATAGGCATTTTGCAGCAACAAACGTTGGTATCTTTCAAACATTGGGATTTTCTCCATTAACGCTTCTCTTGCTTCGGTAGTAAATAAAAGCAGTTCACAGTCCTCAAGCGCTTCGATAGTATAAATAGAATTCGTATTCGTTAAAAAACTAGATAAATCTGTAATCCACCAACCTTCAATAGCAAACTGAACAATATGTTCGTTTCCTTTTTCATCTATAAAAAAGGAGCGCATAATTCCTTTTTCTACAAACGCATTGTAAATACAGATATCACCTTCTTGCAATAAAGTTTGTTTTTTACGCAACTTCTTAGGGATGAAAAAAGTTTTACAAACCTCCATTTCGTCCTGCGTCAACGTAACTTTTTCCTGAATACTTTTGAATAATTGTTCAAACATAGCGGCAAGATAGTAAATACTCTAGAGCCTTATCAAAATATTAATATCAAAAAAAGCAAAACCTTTAATAACTATTCATAAATCTAAAAATGGAAATATCCATAAATCAAAATATCTGATTATCTTTGTCAAGTCTAATTTTTAACACACAAATGAAACCGAACACACAACAATTAAACGATTTAACTATCCAAGTACGAAGAGATATTCTTCGAATGGTACACGCAGTCAACTCAGGTCACCCAGGTGGTTCACTAGGCTGTACTGAATTTCTTGTAACCTTATATCAAAATATAATGGAGCGCAAGGAAGGTTTTGAAATGGATGGTATTGGAGAAGATCTTTTCTTTCTTTCAAACGGGCACATATCTCCTGTATTTTACAGTGTTTTAGCAAGAAGCGGATATTTTCCAGTTTCTGAATTAGCCACTTTTCGTTTGATCAATTCAAGATTACAAGGTCACCCAACTACTCATGACGGTTTACCAGGAATAAGAATGGCTTCTGGTTCTCTTGGACAAGGATTGTCAGTTTCTATTGGAGCTGCACAAGCTAAAAAACTAAATGGTGACAACCATATCATTTACACGCTACTTGGTGATGGTGAATTACAAGAAGGTCAAAACTGGGAAGCAATAATGTATGCTTCTGCAAAAAAAGTAGACAATCTAATCGCTACAATTGATTTAAACGGAAAACAAATTGACGGTCCTACTGACGAAGTTTTAGCCATGGGAAGTATCAGAGCTAAATTTGAAGCTTTTGACTGGGATGTTTTAGAAATTAAAAAAGGAAACGATATAGAGGCTATTATTGCTGGTTTGAACGATGCAAAATCAAGAACTGGAAAAGGAAAACCAGTTTGTATTTTATTGCATACTGAAATGGGTAATGGAGTAGATTTTATGATGAATACTCATGCTTGGCATGGTAAAGCACCCAATGATACACAACTAGAAATTGCTTTAGCTCAAAACTATAATGTTGGAGGCAATTCAGATTATTAGAATCCCCTTTTAGCCTTCTGCTACGGCGAGAGGAATAAAAAAAAATTACTTAAAAATATAAAACCCTATTTACCCTAAATAGGAATCCCCTGCCACGGTGGGGTTTAAGGGAGGAAAAATGAAAAAATATACAAA
The DNA here is from genome assembly GCF_023162025.1 of Flavobacterium pygoscelis. Taxonomy (NCBI): domain Bacteria; kingdom Pseudomonadati; phylum Bacteroidota; class Flavobacteriia; order Flavobacteriales; family Flavobacteriaceae; genus Flavobacterium; species Flavobacterium pygoscelis. Next base: position 16,613 of record NZ_JALNUB010000003.1, read on the forward strand.
TACAGGAAGTAAAGATACGCGTTCAGGTTTTGGCGCGGGAATGACAGAATTAGGTCAGAAAAACGAAAATGTGGTAGCACTTTGTGCCGATTTAATTGGATCATTAAAATTTGATGATTTCAAGAAAAATCATCCAGAGCGTTTTTTCCAAATTGGAATTGCAGAAGCAAATATGATTGGAATTGCTGCAGGATTAACCATTGGAGGTAAAATTCCATTTACTGGAACTTTCGCTAACTTTTCTACAGGAAGAGTCTATGACCAAATTCGTCAATCAATAGCCTATTCAGAAAAAAATGTGAAAATTTGTGCGTCACACGCAGGATTAACATTAGGAGAAGATGGTGCAACTCATCAAATTCTTGAAGATATCGGATTAATGAAAATGTTACCAGGAATGACTGTAATCAATACTTGCGATTACAATCAAACCAAAGCAGCAACGCTTGCACTTGCAGATCATCATGGTCCAGCCTACTTGCGTTTTGGACGTCCTGTAGTACCTAATTTCATGCCATCAGACGAACCTTTTGTAATTGGAAAAGCAATTGTTTTAACAGAAGGAACAGATGTAACTATTGTTGCAACAGGTCATTTAGTTTGGGAAGCATTAATTGCAGCTGAAGCATTAGAAGTACAAGGAATTTCTGCTGAAGTAATTAATATTCACACCATTAAACCATTAGATGAAGAAGCAATTCTAAAATCATTAGCTAAAACAAAATGTATTGTTACAGCTGAAGAGCACAACATTCTTGGTGGTCTTGGCGAAAGCATCTCTAGAGTATTAGCATTAAACGACCCAGCTCCACAAGAGTTTGTTGCTGTAAATGATAGTTTTGGAGAATCTGGAACACCAGAACAATTAATGGAAAAATATAAATTGAACAATCAAGCAATTGTTGAAGCTGTAGAAAAAGTAATGAAAAGAAAATAATTTTTTCATCTTAAAACAAAAAAAATCCAGTTCTTACGAACTGGATTTTTTGTTTACTATTACCTTATTAATTAATTACATTTTATCAAATGTCTTTTTATTCTTGCTGGATCAGTTGCCTTTCCATCACAACCAGGAATTAAATTAAAAGGATATAATTTACCAGAAGGATCTGTTATCTCTTTGCGAGTACTAATTCCGTCGCCATCATCATCGGTATCTAAAAAGTCAGGTATTCCATCTTTATCAGAATCATCAGGATTTATAGCACCATCAGGTAATTCTGCTTTAGTCCACATATAACCATCCCCATCTAAGTCTTCCTGAAAAGACATAATCCCGTCAGGTATAGGAACAGCAACTTGGCCAATATTTTGATATTCATGATCCAAACGCTGCATTCCTAAAAGTTTAAAACTAAATACTAACGGAGAATAAGCTGGAATACTAGCATTTGCTGAATTATAATAAGCCAAACCAGAAGGTATAAACATTACCCCTGCACCAAAATCAGAATATGTGACAGTACCATCATCTTTAAGGGCACTATTACCTGTTTTAAATTGTGGAAAAACTTCTTTCCAACCTCTAATGTAACCAAATAAATTAGCTCGTTGTGGTTCGTATATAAATTCTTCAAATTTAGTTGACGTTTGATTTGTAACACCATTTACGACATCATTCCCTAAATATTCTCCTCTATAAGTGGTAAATACCTCATCCACATTTGTTGGAGATTCGCCAACACCCTCTCTTAAAACTAAGTAATACAGCTTATACACGATATTATGTAATTTCACTTCGCGATTAAGTAATTTAGGAAAAGAGGCATTATCTTTATACGACCATATAGAAGGTTGTGCACCTCCTGCTGGGATCTTTTTTATTGTTACGTCTTGATCTACTGTAACCTCTATATAATTCTCTTTTAAATATTTCTCAATATCATTTAGTTCAGTCGCATACTGCTTTGCATAATCTCGAGGAGGTATTATTTCAGGATTACTATTATTATCCTTAGAACATGAAAATAAAGACACGGTTGTAATTAATAAAATAAAATAATACTTAAATTTGTTCATTATAGCTAATTTTTTTAAGTGCGCAAGATACAATATTGATTGATTTTTGTAAACTATTTAACTCGGATTTTAGAAAATTTATGAGAATAGATAAATATTTATGGTGTGTTCGGTACTACAAGACCAGAAACATGGTAACTGAAGCTTGCAAAAAGAATCATGTAACCGTAAATGGACTCGTCGCCAAACCATCAAAAGAAGTGTTTCCTACGGACAAAATTACTTTTAGAAAGGATCAAATCACACAAATTATCACCGTATTGGATATTCCTGAAAATCGTCTAGGAGCAAAACTAGTAGATATGTATAGAAGAAATGATACACCTCCAGAAGTTTATCAGCATTTAGAGCTTCTTAAATTATCGAAAGAACATTATCGTAAAAATGGAACTGGTAGACCAACAAAAAAAGACCGAAGAGATATAGACGAATTTGGAAATGAAATTATTACCGAGGAAGAAGATTAAGTCTAAGTTCTAATTTTAAAAAAAAACATCAAAGAAAAAATATAATGAGCAAAAATATTATTTTAACACACCAGGAAATAGAACATAAAATAAGAAGAATTGCCTACCAAATTTACGAAACCTTTGTAGATGAAGAAGAAATTGTTATTGCAGGAATTGCGAGTAACGGTTATATATTTGCAAAAAAGATAGCCACAGCTTTAGAAGCCATTTCTCCTATAAAAGTTTCAATATGCAAAGTGCAAATTAATAAGCAAAACCCACAATTGCCTATTGAAACCTCCTTAACACAACAAGAATATGCCAATAAAGGACTAATACTAGTTGATGATGTACTCAACTCAGGAACCACCTTAATATATGCAGTAAGACACTTTATAGACGTTCCTTTAAAGAAATTTAAAACTGCCGTTTTAGTAGATAGAAATCACAAAAAATATCCTGTAAAGGCAGATTTTAAAGGAATATCTTTATCAACTTCATTATTAGAACACGTACAAGTAGTATTTGACGAAGACGGTAGTAGTCACGCTTACTTAAGCTAACACACACATTACATCAAGCACAACCTGATCAATGGTTTTATTATCTACAACGACCTTATAATTTGCTTGATTGTAGTAAAAACTTCTTTCAAAGAGATGCATTGCAATAAACTCCTTCATTTCCACATCACTTTTGTTGGCGATAAGGGGTCTTTTGCTTTTATTAGAAGAAAGTCTATCATATAATGTATCGATTGAAGCCTTCAAATAAATAGAAACCACACCCTCTCCTATTAATAGTGTATGATTATTTGCATAACACGGTGTTCCTCCACCCAGACCTATTATAATTTCTTCGGGCGAATGCAATAACTCCACAAATAATTGATGTTCTAATTTTCTAAAATAAATTTCTCCGTGCTTCTCAAAGATTGTATTTATAGAAAGATTTGCTTTTTTCTCAATATATTCATCTAAATCAATAAATGCGATTCCGCTATCTTTAGACAATTTCTTGGCAATAGTCGACTTTCCGCAGCCCATATACCCTAATAATATAATTTTTCTCATGCAATAAAACCCTAAAAACTAAGACGTTAAAAATTAATGTAAAAAAAAGTCAAATTTATGATAAAAATCCTTGGAAAACTTCAAATAAAGTCCTTATATTTGCACCCGCATTCAAGCAAAGATTATATGACTCGATAGCTCAGTTGGTAGAGCACATCACTTTTAATGATGGGGTCCTGGGTTCGAGCCCCAGTCGGGTCACAATTAAGTGATCAACACATATTTTCTTGAATGCATTGACTCGATAGCTCAGTTGGTAGAGCACATCACTTTTAATGATGGGGTCCTGGGTTCGAGCCCCAGTCGGGTCACAAAAGGTTGTTCGCTATGCGAATGACCTTTTTTATTTTTCGGCCACGTGGAGAAACGGTAGACTTGCCAGCTTGAGGGGCTGGTGCTCGCAAGGGCGTGTGGGTTCAAATCCCACCGTGGTCACGAATAATTTAAAATGCTCTTAAAAAATCAAGTTTACTTGAATTATTTTAAGAGCATTTCTTGTTTTAAAAAACACATTATTATGGAATATTTAGGGGATCATAAAGAAAACCTGTAGAGATCCCAAAATTAAAACTACATTAGACAAAGAAATAGAACTTTTCTCAAATGCAAAACTTAAAGCTTAACCATTGAAAAAATTACTTTTATTATTTATATTTTCAACTTTTTCTTTATTCGCACAACACAAAGGAATCATACTAGATCAAGAAAATAATTTACCTGTAGAAGGGGTTAGTGTTTACTTTAATAAATCCTCTCCTCTAGAAATTAGTGATAAAAATGGAAATTATAATTTAATAACTCCTTCTGGTAATCACAAAAAAGACACCGTTTACTTTTCTCATATTGGATACAAAACCCAAGCAATCGTATTCAATAAATTAAAAGAAAACAATTTTACTCTTTTTCTAGCTACGGATGTGGAAAAAATGAATGAACTGATCGTTTATAGCCACAAGGTTTTACATCCACAAATTCATTTCACAAAATTAAAACCACTTAAGAATAAAATTAGTTCGTTTGGTTCTTTATTATTAAATGATAAAATTTATATAATTGGTGGTGACGGCTCCTTTCAAACAGATGCCTGGAAAAAAGTAAAATCTGAAAAACCAGATTTTACAATAGATGATTATTTGAATGAGCTAAAGTATCAATTCTCTAATAATATATACAAAGATAATTTACTCATTTATGATATTAAAAGAGACAATTGGGAAATCCCTGATCTAAAATTTCACAAAAGAGCGTATCATAATTTAAATTATTATGACAATAAAATTTATGTTTTGGGAGGAAAAAGAGTCTCTACCAACGGTAAATTTGAATATTTAGAAAACACCATTGAAGTTTTTGACACCAGCAATAATACAATTACTCTCGACAAAGCCAATCCGCACCAAGCCGTTAATTTTGTTTCCTTTACCTATACCAATAATATTATTGTGATGGGAGGTTCTACAAAATCAAATGATGATAAACAGAAAGTATATTCCAACAAAATACATTCTTACGACTTAAAAACAGGATATTGGTATGAGATTGGCACTATGCCAACAGCAAAAGAAACAAGTGGAGTACTGATAGGAGACAAAATATACTTAGTAGGAGGTTATAAAAACAAACCGCTAACAGAAATTGAAACCTATGATTTGATCACCGGAAAATGGGAAAAAGAAGGCGATTTATTTTATGGAATTCAGAATCCAGCACTTACTTTTTATGAGGACACAATTTTTATCTACGAAAATGGTAAAATAAGTACTTACGATATCAAAACTAAGGTATTAAAAGAATTTTTAATTAACTTACCACTAAAAGGGTCTACTTTACATTATGCAGAGGACAACTTGTATTTATTAGGAGGATTTATAGAAAACGATTACTCGACCTATCCTTCGGACGAATTTGTAAAAATTGCAATTAGTGAATTTGCAAACACTAAAGTGAATAGATCTAAAAGATTATAAATTCATTTTTCAGGAAAGACAATAACACAAAAGCAATAGAATAGAAGTCAATAAGTGAAGAAAATTATTTAAAATAATTCATTAGCACAAAAAATTACATCGAAATCTTTTACAATTTAAATTGTTTTCCTTGTTCTGGAAAAATGATCTTCAATCCTAAATCATTTTGTTTTTTTATTTGTTCTTTAATTTTTAAGATGTTTTTTGATGGCGGTTTTAAGTGAGTAATAATGATTTTAAACCCTTTCAAACTGCCTTTTCCTGATAATTCTTCCAGTTTATGCAATTCATTCATTAAATAATTAGGAGTCAAATGACCGAATAAAAATTGATCTGGTTGTTCATTTGGGAAAGAAACTTCGATAAACATTCCTTTCAATTGTTTGCTCTTAACCAAAGATGCAATTGCCATCCATAAATTACTCAGATTATCACTTTTTTCAATTACATCGGGTCCAGTGTCTCCCAAATACAATGCATAACTATCTGCATTTTTAATTAAAAAAGCAGTACTTTCAAAAGGATTAACGTGACTTAAAGGAAATGCTTTTACTGTCATACTAGTATTTGTTATTGGTATTTCTTTACCAATATCTAAAGTTTGAAAATGATACATTTTTAATGGTTTTCCTGGACCATCATCTCCAAAATTGATCCATGTTTCATCATTAAAATAATGATTTTGCATCATTTTCATGCACCTATTTGTAGCGTAAACTGTTTTTGAAGAGTCTGCAGCCGAATTAATAATCAAACCAGAAACATGATCTAAATGCGCATGAGAAATAAAGTATCCTTTTATATATTTCCTTAAAACTTGACTCGAGGAAACTTTAAAAACGTTATTTTTAATTGCTTTTTCGATTCCAGAGTGTAATGTTCCCGCATCCAGACTGATGTAATCGTTCGTGTTTTCTGGAGCAATTAAATAAGCCGATAAATTTTTCTCATCTATTCCTCCTTTAACTCCAAGAGGAACTACTTTGAAAGATGCATGCTGTGTTTTCTGAGAAAACCCATTTAAGGAAATTAATAATAAGCACAGCAAAAAACGTTTAAAAACAGTCATGTTTGTATCTTTATATTTTTACAAATTTCATCTATTACAACCAATAAACGGTATTATAACCTTCTAAATTATTGCAAAACAAGAATTGTTTATTTTAATATATAAATTCAAGTTTAGCATTAAATACTGTTTTTAAAAGAAACTACATCAAAAAAAAGCGTTTTGAAATCAATCAAGACGCTTTTTTACAAAATTATTTTAAGGATACAGCTCTTTCTTTTTAACATATTACAAGAGCAAAATTGTAAGCCAAAGTGTGCAATTTTTACTTATTTCTTTCCTTTAGTAGCTCTTTTCAAATCATCACCTCCTGGAATTCTCATTTTGTCTGTAAGAATAGAAATTTCGTTTAAATCAAAATTACCTGTCAACGACATCAAAACAGTATCAGCATTTTTAGCGCCTTCAATAAACATCAGCAATTCTCTTATTTGAGAATCTGTAGTACTCGATTTTACTAAAATCTTAATATTCTTTCCATTTTCATTTACTCGCATCAATTCCTCTAAACCAGCTGTTTTAATATACTTTTCAGCGGTCAACCTCATATCTCCTTCTACTTTAGCGCTTTTTGTAGTAAAGACTTTAAGATTATCCAGTTTTTTAATCAAGTTTAAGTATTGTTGGGTTTCTTTATCAGAAGCATCCACTTTGACTTTACTCATTAAATCAAACATTTTTTTATTAACAATAATTGACGTTACATCTTCTTGACCGTCAAATTTATCAAAAGCAGCTTGCGAAAAAATCGAACTTGAAATAAAAACAAAAGCAATAGTCAGTAAACCGTTTTTTACTCTAGTTAAATGACGTTCTTTTTTGTTGTATTCTGCTGTTGCAGAAAAGTTTGTAATTATATTATTTGATTTCATTATTTATTTTATTTAAAATTAATTGTAATGGTTTTCTAAAATTTAAAACTCAGAAGTAGGATTGGGAACCGTCCTAAATATTCTGTTTTTGGTTTTTTGATACTCGTCAATATACTGTACACTTTCTATGCCAACATTTACATTATTTGATAGCAAATTCAAAGCATTCTGAGTCGCTTCAAAAGCTTGTTTAGGATCGTCATAAGTTCCCAATTCATTGTTTTTGATTGAGGATTCAGTTCCAAACATATAAAACAAACCAATTCCTAAAACAACTACTATTGAAGCCGCTATAGATACCCAATAAAAATTATTTTTACCAATTCTTTTTTGAGTTTTAGGATTTTTAAAGATAGGTGTTTCTAAATTAGAATGTTCCTTTCTTGCCGCTTCAAAATGTTTAAATATCGAAACATATTGCATTAAATGAGGAGCTACTTCGGTAGAAGAAAAATAATTTTGCAATTCTTTTTCTTCTTCAATAGTAGTTTCACCCTCAAAATATTTATCTACTATTCTTTCTATTCTACTTAATTCCATAATCATGTACATTTTTCATAAATTCTCTTATTGTTTTTCTAGCTCTAGAAAGTGTCACTCTAACTGTGTTTTCACTTACTGCTACAATTTTCGCTATTTCTTCATATTCGTATTGTTCAATATCGCGCAATTGAATAATTATTTGCTGCTGTTCTGGTAATTGAGCGAGGCATTTCTCAACCCAATTTAAACTGTCTAAATCTTCAATATTCTTACCTAATTCCGAATCAAAATCCTTGTCATGATCAGAATTTAACGGAACATTAGTCGCTCTCTTAGATTTTAATTGATCCAAACAATAATTTTTTGTCAAAGTCATAGCAAATGCTTCTACATTTCTATAAGTCGATACACTTGAACTCTTGCTCCATAACTTAAATAAAACTTCCTGAGTTGCATCTTCTGCTTCTTCTGTGCTTACGAGTAATCGCTTTGCTAGTCGGAAGATTTTGTCTTTAAACGGTGTCGTTATCAGAACAAACTCGTTTTGATCCATAAAAGATAATTATTAGAGAGGTTTTACATTCAAGACGATTTCCATTTCTTTTTGTTACAAAGAAGAGAAAATAAAACTAAAGTTAGTATTTTTACGTTTATAATTGATATCGATATCCCCAATATGAAAAAAACAGTCCTACTTACACTCCTACTTTTTATAGCCGTCATTAGTTTTAATAGCTGTCAAGACAATGACGATATTGCTCCGCCAGCGAGCTTAGAAATCCAAGATTTTATCTGGAAAGGACTTAATCAATATTATTTATGGCAAGAATATGTTCCTAATTTAAATGACAATCGTTTTGCTAACCAAAAGGAATTAAACAGTTTTCTAAGCAATTATCAAAACCCCGAAGACTTATTTAATGCGCTTCGTGTAGATAAAACGATCGATCGTTTTAGTTGGATTGTAGATGATTATTTAGAATTAGAAGGACAATTGCAAGGAACCACAAAAAATAACGGACTAGAATTTGGGTTAAGTTACAAAGCAGGAAGCAGTACGGAAGTATTTGGATACGTTCGCTATGTAATAAATAATTCAGATGCATCGAATAAAGATATTAAACGAGGTGATATTTTCACTGCTGTGAATGGTACTCCGCTGAACAACAACAATTATTTATCCTTACTATACGGTTCTAATGAAACTTACGTTCTTAGCATGGCTACGTTGAATGGAAACACCATAATTCCCAACGGAAAATCAGTTTCTTTGACAAAAACGGTATTGTCTGAAAATCCAATTTTAGTTAATAAAGTGATTACTTCAGGAGCACATAAGATAGGTTATTTAATGTATAATGGTTTTTATGGCGATTATGACATCAAGTTAAATGAAGCTTTTGGTGAACTAAAAGCACAAGGAGTAACAGATTTAGTTCTTGACCTAAGATACAATAGAGGTGGATCTGTGCAAACAGCCACTCGATTAGCGAGTATGATTAAAAAGAAAACTAAAGAAAAAGAAGTATTTGCAAAACAACAATGGAATACAAAAATCAATTCTTATTTTGAAGCTGAAAATCCTGATGCCTTGTTTAATTATTTTAGCGACAAAATAGAAGATACTCCTATTAATTGTCTAGATCTTAATAAAGTATATATTTTGACCTCTAATAATACGGCCTCTGCGAGTGAATTGGTCATAAATGGATTAAAACCTCATCTTACTGTTGTTCAAATTGGCGATATAACTGTTGGTAAAAATGTAGGTTCGGTAACTTTATATGATTCCCCTACTTTTACTGATAAAAACAGAAACCCAAAACACCGTTATGCTATGCAACCAATTGTGTTAAAAATCGTAAATTCTGAAGGGTTTGGAGATTACTTTACGGGCTTAGTACCTAATTTTAAAGTAATAGAAACAGTAAGTACTTTAGGAAGTTTGGGCGAAAGTACGGAACCTTTATTAAGTGTAGCTATAAATAAAATTACAGGAACAGGTAGAATGATCAATCAAAATAAAGTGGATCCATTTAAATATATCAATGATTCTAAATCATTAAATAGATTTCAAAACCAAATGTATATTGACAAAGCTCCAGAAGGACTTTTGAAAGCATTGGAACAAAATTAATAAGACAATAAAGAAAATAATTAACAGCTATTTATTATTTAAATTGTTTTAAAATTCAAACTAAAAACACCTCTTTTTCTACTGAAAAAGAGGTGTTTTTTTAGTTTGAATATTAGCTTAGATAATTGGATTAATTGTTTGAATAAAATCCATTAGGGCCCATACCAACAGTAACTGATTTTAATTCGGCACCTGTAGAAGAAAATATTTTTACTGTTCCTGCTGCTGTAAATCCGTTTACATTAGCAGAATAAATTTTACCATCAATAACATTAAAAGCATAAAAAGTAAAATAACCGCCATCAGGAATTGAAAATAACGGAGCTTCACTAAAACTTGTAGCATTCAAAGCCATTACATACGCATTATTACCTACAGTATAATATATTTTTTCTCCATCAATATCCATATTTTTTGCGTTTTTTAACACAGTAGATTCAATAGCAGTTGCTGTATCATTAGTAGTATTAATTTTATACAACTTACTTTTTTCAGCATTTCCAGATAAAACATATACAGATCCACTTTTTTCCTCAATAGCGTTTACTCCGTTTTCAACCGTAATAGTACTCATTGCATTATTAATTTGAGGATTAATAACTGTTACACTAGTACCACTTCCGTATGCACCATTAGTAATGTATAATTTACCATTTGCAGTAATTATTTTCTCTACCACTTTATTTACAGCAATAACTTCTAAAAAATTGTATGTTTTAGCATCATAAACGTTTACTGACTTCGTTTTTGCATTCGTAACATATAATTTTCCGTTTAAAACAACACTATAACGAGGGTTTTTTATTTGGTCAGTTATAGTTGCAATGCTTTTAAAGGTATATCTATTGACTACTTCAACAGTATTTGAATTGTTTACAACAATAAATGCTTTATCCTCAGAAAAACTTAAGGATTGCACAACATCTCCTAAAGGTTTGTTGCTGTTTTCTATCCCAAAAATATTGTTTATAACAGCATATTCACTAGAGATAAAAGATACAGAACCATTTGGTGTACCAAAATTACCTTCATTTAATACAATAACACCTTTGTCATAAGCGCCTAAAGGCACTTTATTTTCAGTTGTATCATCATTACTACAAGAAGCTAATAATAAAGCACTTGCAAAAATTCCAAGAAAAGCATTTTTAAAATTCATTTTTTAATAATTAAGGGTTAAATAAAGAGTTAAATTCCTTCCAGGCATCAATCGGCTTGGTAAGGATTCATATATTTCATTCCAAAGATTAGCCACTTTAAGGCCAATTTTACAGACATTTTTTTTACTGAAATTATAATCCATTCCTAAATTAGAAATAGTATAATCGCTTAAAATATTTTTTGGATTATTATCAGAAGTAGTAAAAACAGCACCTACAAACATAAATTGATAATAGGAATTAAACCTGTTATAGGAATATGAACCAGCAGCGGTTGCTTTATGATAGGGAACATAAAAAAGTTGATTGTTATTTTTATCATCTAACGAAACAGTGTAAGAATAAGTTGCGTTAATCCCAAAGTTGTGACTATTGAAGTTCTTTTTCCAGGATCCCAAAGTTTCAAATCCATAAATAGAAACATTATCGGTATTAAAAGGAGACCAGTTTCCGGTGTTAGTGGGCAACCAGCGAATCATGTCCGTAATTTTTGAAGCGTAAAAAGTAGCACTTACATTAAAATCTTTGTATCTAAAATTATTACCCAATTCTAACTGATAGGAATTCTCCGGCTTTAAATCAAGATTACCACCCGTTTCCCAATAAAAGTCATTAAAAGTAGGCACCCTAAAATTGCGAGAAATATTAAACTTAAACTGGTAAAGAGAAGAGAAATCGATAGTTGTACCCGCTGAAAATAGCAAAGGACTTTTATAAACATCCGAAATCTCTTTTCGAGCACTCAATTCATAATTCCATTTCTCAGTAATATATTGTTTCATTAAAACACTAATACCTCCTACTTGTCTACTATTATTACCGACTCCAGATCCAAATGCGTTACTTTTATTGTAATCGAATAGCGTATTCAGATTTATTTTAGAAGAAAATGCATATACAAAATCATATTTTGCAATAAAACTTTTTACTCCTCCGGAAGTAAAGTCTTCCTCTTCGATATCATCAAAATACTTATAATGCTCTGTAATGTAGGCGAGTTTCATATTAGAAACTGATTTGCCAAAAATACTAGTCCACGCCAATAAATTTCTGGTATTAAAATCTTGGTATTTTGTTTTAGTAGCATTTGGTGAGGTTATAGAAAAATGACGTTCCCCATCATAACTCTCACTGTACAATTTAATGGTATTTTTAGCATCCAACTTATAACCAATGGCAGTACTAAAATTAGTATTATAGAACTCTCCGTTACTGTTTTTACCTTGTTTTCCAATAAATTTATAATCATTATCAGAACTATTTCTGGTAAAACTAGCATTGGTACTCCATTGGTTTGTTGCTGCGGTAACCGCATAAATAGTGCTTAGTGTATTAAAATCACCATAATATACTTCTAAGTTATTTTCGAAAGTGTTTCTAAATTTCAAATCATTATTTAAGTGAATTGTGCCTCCTATTGCACCACTGCCATAAACAACACTCCCTCCGCCCGCTTTTACATCAATTGAATTATAGCCTCTTGTAGACACAGTGTTAAAATCTGTTTGCCCTAATAACTGAGAATTAATATTAATACCATTCCAGACCACGGCAGTTTGTTGCGCAGTTGTTCCTCGAAAAGATGGCGATGAAACCATTCCTAAACCATTTTCTTTGAAATAAATAACTGAATTATAATTTAAAAGAGAGGTTAATGAAGATTGATTTTTACTAATAATAGAATCGTTCAATTTTAAAACGGACTGGGAACTTGAAAAGTTTTTAAGTTGCGTATCAGAAACCACTACTTCGTTGAGAGGTATTGCCGTTTTATTTTGAGCCAAAAGGAATTGGCTTAACAATATAATAGAAAGTAAACGAAATTTTTTAGTTGCCATAATTCCTAAACCTTTTTCCCGAAAGTTCGATATTAGTTATGAAAAAAGGCAGGTCTCCTGGCTTGCGTCTTGTTGTTTACCTTCCCATTCGCACAAGCGAACAGTGGTTTGTAGCTAACAACAAGCTTTATAGCTTACAGTTGCGGGAACAGCTCAAGATTTTTATTTTTTGATTACAATTTTTTGATTACAGAATAATTCTGAAATCTAAAATCGCTAATCTTCAATCACTTGATTCCCTTTTAATGTGTTTCACAAAAAGCAAATACACAACCTTAATACGGCAGCAAAGGTAAAATTTAATTCAGTTTTAAAACAAATTTGTAGAAACTATTGACTGGTTATTTAAATGAAACTAAAAAATATATCGTTACGCACTGATTTTTAGTAAATTACAATTCAATTTTTATCACATCACCAAAACCAACTTTGTTATTAAACGCCTCTTTTAGTGGTAAACTAGCTATTTTACAAAGAATACTTCTAATAACACCCGCATGGGCAACAATAACAACTGGTGCATTGTATTTTCTTTGAAGTTCATTTTCTAAAAAATCATTTACCCGATTGTATAAATCCACAAAAGATTCTCCGTTTGGAACAGCTACATTGACAAAATCGTTCATCCAGGGTGCAAAATCATCTGGAGGAATAGCATCCCAATTTTTCATTTCCCAATCCCCAAAATTCATTTCCATCAATCGATCATCTGTAATTATAACATTCGAAAGGTATTTAGCCAATTCCGTACAACGAAACAGCGGACTAGAATAGACAACTGCACCGGCTGGAATTTGATTTTTTATTGATTCGAATAATTCTAAATACGGTTCTAAAATATGAACATCGGATTGCCCATAACAGATTCCTTTTTCACAAACCGTTTCGGTGTGGCGTACTAAATAAACTTCCATAAGACAATAATTGAAATATAAAATACTACTTCACAAACTTGTTGGGTAGCTCCAAGACAATCTCCTGTATAGCCATCAATCCATTTCTGAAAATAACGCGCCATGAAAAAACGAGTGATGAAAATAGGAACTAAAACCAATAAGAATTGCCATTGAAAATAAGCTAATAGAATAAGTGGTAATAAACCAAAAAAGAAAGCACCTGCCACTTCACGCCAAGTATAATTTTGTGCTATAGGTTTGCTTTTACTTGTAGCATCCTCTCGCGAATATTCATGAGTAAAAACAATAGAAATTGCTGCTAATCTACTCAAAGAATGAGCCGAAACAAAAAGTAACAGAATTAGGATTTGATATTTAGTTTTGAAGAACTCTGAAGAAGAAACTATTTCAGACAAAGTTTTAAACTTGAGTAAAAACAATAAAACTATCCCAATCGCTCCATAAGCCCCAATGGCGCTGTCTTTCATGATTAAGAGTATCTTTTCTTTAGTCCATCCGCCACCAAAACCATCGCAAACATCAGCAAAACCGTCTTCATGAAAAGCACCTGTAACTAAAATAGAGGCAATCATAGAAAAAATCACCGCTATTTCTACAGTCATTAAATAATTAAACAAGCTAAAAACACCAAATGCCACAGCGCCAACAATCCATCCAATAATAGGAAAATAGCGAGAAGCTTTGTTTAAATAATCTGGATTATGATCTATGTTTTTGGGGCAAGGAATTCGGGTGTAAAACATCAATGCTGTAAAAAATATGTGTATCTCTTTTTTCATATTAGTATAAAAATCTCTTTGCTTTTTGGCTAATGCCAATTAAATTTTCTATTTATAATGCAACATATAAAGATGTTAGCAGTTTTATTATTTTTAATTTACCTCCAGATTTATTGGGACGACTCTTAATTTATTTTTTAATATAGCTTTGACCAAATTTCATCTTATCCTAAAATTATTTGTTATTCACTCCAGCAATTTCAAAACTAGCCATTTCATTCAAAAAAGCGATCGCCGACTGGATAATTGGAAATGCAATAGCACAACCAGTGCCTTCACCTAAACGCAATCCCAATTGTAAAACGGGCTGAACTCCTAGATAATCCAGTAATTTAACATGGGCTTGTTCAGCAGAACAATGACAGAAAACAGCATTTTTGCTTATCTCTGGATTTTTTTGATGAGCAATTAAAAATGCTACACTGCAAATAAATCCATCCACTAGAATTAGCATGTTATTTTCATGAGCCGCTAACATTCCAGAAGCCATTTGTATAATTTCAAATCCCCCAAAATAAGCCAGTTTTTCCTCTAATTCTTCGGTTCCTGAATAATTAGCTATCGCTGCTTGTAATATTTTTTGTTTCTGAATTAGCTTCTCATCACTTACTCCTGTTCCTAATCCTACGCAATCTTGAAGTGGAATATTTGTAATTATACTCATTAAAACCGAAGCTGTCGAGGTATTTCCAATACCCATTTCTCCAAAACCAATACAGTTACTACCTGTTTTTGCAATAGCATTCACTACCGCTGCTCCTTTAGAAAAACACAAACGCAATTCAGACGCACTCATTGCCGGTCCGTGTAAAAAGGACTGGGTTCCTTTAGCAATTTTAGTTGTTGTCAGATCGGCATTCGGCGGAAAATCATAATTCACGCCAGCATCCACAATTGACAACTTGATATTATTTTGTTTGCAAAAAACATTTATTGCCGCTCCACCTTCAAGAAAATTAGTCACCATTTGACGCGTTACATCCTGTGGATAGGCACTCACACCATGTACTGCGATTCCGTGATCAGCGGCAAAGACAACAATATTGGGTTGAATTATTTTTGGTTCCAGAGTTTGAAATAGCTCTCCTATTTGTTGGGCTAGCTTTTCAAGAATCCCTAATGAACCTAAAGGCTTGGTTTTATGGTCAATTTTATGTTGTAATGCATCCTTTATTGATCTAGACTCTGTGTGAGTTTGCTTAGTTACTCGCAATGACTCTGGATAGTTCACTGGAACTAAAATCTCTTCTACAAAAGGAGCTTTTGATTTTTGTTTCCAATTCAGTTGTTGTAACATCGGTTGATTATCATAATCTGTTGCAGGTTTGCCTACGCAAAAATATCCTAGCGGTTCTATATGTTCTGGCAATCCTAATAACTGCTTGAAATGATAGTAGTTTAAAATCGAAATCCATCCCATCGAATAACCTTGTTCTGTCAAAGACAACCATATATTTTGAGCAGCACAAACCGAACTAAATTTAATTGCTTCATTACTTCCTACAGTTCCAATGCTAAAATCATTCAAAACCGAACGATCGTAACAAATTACAAGTCCAAGCGGAGCTTCTTGAATTGCTTCTAATTTTAATGCCTTATAATCTTCCTTTTGTTGTGCGCTATCCGTTTGATTTGCTGCTTTAGTATCATAGTCCAAAAACAATTCTTTAACAGCTTTCTTAATTTCGTCCGACTTAATCAGATAATATTTTGTAGCATCTGTTAAACCCACAGAAGGTGCCCAATGTCCTGCCTGAAGTGCTTTTTGAATAACGGTATCAGGAACTTCATCAGTAGTAAAATGTCGAGTGTCGCGACGGGATTTTAAAATTTCATCTAAATAGGTCATCGTAATTTTTTTATACTCAATTATTCATTAAATTTCTAAACGAAATCTTCCCAAACTACAAAACAATAGTCGTTGTAAGTTTTAATCGAAAACTTTGGAAGGGTGATCCTTTCTGAAAAAAGAGAGCAATTGAGAACCAAAGTATGAAATTCTCCGTTCTCCCCACAAGGATCAATTCCTTTTTCTTTTAGTTCTAATGCCAATTCCTTGGTTAAGATTTTCCCCAAATAGCTTTCGCCCATTATTGTATTGCAAGAAACAATCATCGTTTCGACACCGTTTTCGATGATTTCGTTAACCAATTTAATCCGATCTTGCTGCCACAAAGGCAAAATTGCTTTTAGAGAAGCTGCTTGACATACTTTATCTTCCCAATCCTTATGAGCTTGTAAATCGATATCGCCAAAAACAGCGGCATCCAAATCATATTTTATTTTATGCGTTTTTAAAGTACTGATAAACTTTGCTTCATAATCGCCCCAAGTTGTGGGAATGCCTTCCAGAGGCAATTGCATTTTTTGGGCTTGTTGATTCAAAATTGACAAAGGCAATCCATGAGAACGGGATATTTGACCATTTTCGTTCATCATATTCAGCAATACTTTAGGGACTAAGCCTGTATTAACTGCCTGTATCATGGCATAGCAACTGTCTTTTCCACCACTCCAAGAAGTCAAAAAATTCATTATTATCCTTTTATTGTTACAGGAATTCCTGAAACCATTAGCACCACTTTCTCCGCTCTTTTAGCAATATATTGGTTCATCCAACCTTGTAATTCGGTAAATTTTCGTCCAATGTGCGTTTCAGCATGAACACCCATTCCTATTTCATTGGTAACAATAATAATAGTAGCGTTTTCTTGATTTACGATTTGGTCAAATTCTGCTTTGGCTTGTTCTAAACACAAATCCACATCATTTTTAGTATCTATAAAAAAATTAGTCAACCAAAGCGTAACACAATCAACTATGGCAACATTTCCGGAGAAATCAATTTCACTCAGGTGTTTTTCTTTTTCAATGTTTATCCAGCGTTCGTCACGATCTTTTTGATGGCGATCAATTCTTTTTTGAAAATCATCATCCCATTTTCTCGCTGTTGCTACATACATTGGCTTAGCCGATAATTCTTTTGCCAAATTCTCGGCATAACTGCTTTTTCCTGAGCGCTCTCCGCCGGTTATCAGATATATCATTATAGTTAATAATTATTAATTATTCAATAGATTTTTTTATCCCTGTGATAGGTTCTTATTCTGTGGTTTGTCGTTTTTAAAATCATACGGACAATGACGACAACCATTACCACAGCAGTTTCCTCTTTTCAAATGAAAGAAAGCTTTAAAAACATAATTCCCTTTCTCTAAATAGTAATCAATTCCTTCAATCAAATTATTGGATTTAGGCAACAATGCTACCTTATTATGGAAAATGGTCTCCGGATTCAATGTCGCTATATACTCATCAATTTTTTCTGAGCAGGATTGCTTGAAACAAATAGGACAAAGACAATCAATTGCGGTTGTAGGAACTAATAAAGGTGGGAAATCATTACACCAACAGCTACTCCCTCCTGCTGTATTTCCACAACCAAAGTAGGTAGCGCAGCTTGAACACTGTTTTTCTTTACTACCATTCATGTTGTAAAGATAGTATTTGTTGATTTTTTTTGGTTAAAAAATAAACAAGATTTTTTTGTAATTTCTTTTACCTTTGTCTTAATCATAAAATGGCATCATGAAGCTTACTTCTTATAAAATTCTTTTACTTCTTGTTCTTTCAACCTTCGTTAGTTGCAAAAAAACCGAAAAATCAGCAAATAAATCATTTTCAAACGCAAAAAATGAAATAGAATACGCCAGTAACTTAGCTATATTCAAGCAGGAAGGCTATTCGATAGTCAAGATAATCAACCCTTGGCCCAATGCTGATAAAGACTTTACTTACATCTTAAAAGAGAAGAACGTTGTAGTTCCTGATAGTTTACAAAAATACAATACAATTAAAGTTCCTTTACAATCCATAGTTGTTACCTCAACCACTATTATTCCTTATTTAGAAATGCTTGGAGTTGAAAATCATTTGGTTGGATTCCCACATACGGATTACATTTCTTCCTTAAAAACTCGAAAATTAATTGACAATGGGTCGATTAAAAATGTAGGTCAAAACGAAAAATTAAACATGGAGCAATTGATCGAAATGAGTCCAGAACTTATTGTCACTTTTGGCATTGACAATAACAATCCAATGATCGACAATCTGCAGAAAAGTGGCTTAAAAGTATTGATTCAAGCTGACTGGATGGAACAATCACCGCTTGGAAAAGCAGAATGGATAAAATTGTACGGAGCTCTTTTCGGAAAAGAAAAAGAAGCCAAAACTCAATTTGACGATATTATAAAAAATTACAAAGAAGCTATGAATTTAGTTTCCACCAAAAAACCAACAGCAAACGTATTATATGGCTCGATGTACCAAGACCAATGGTATGTAGCTAAAGCCAACAGTTGGGTTGCACAATTTTTAAAAGATGCCAAGTCGAATTACCTTTGGGCAGATACCGAAGGAACAGGTAGCATTGGATTATCATTCGAAAAAGTATTAGAAAAAGCCAAAAACGCCAATTATTGGATTGCAACAGGTCCTTTTAAAACGGTAGCGGAATTAGAAAATATCAATCCGCATTACAGTCAATTTGATGCTTTCAAAACCAAACAAGTGTATACTTTTGAGGGTAAAATAGGAGCAACAGGAGGAACAATTTATTATGAATCGGCACCTAGCCGACCTGATTTAGTATTAAAAGATTATATCAAAATCTTCCATCCTGAATTACTTCCCAATTATACTTTTACCTTTGCACAAAAACTGAACTAAATTGGCCAATAAACAACGTAATATTATTTTATTTTCCTTACTGGGTTTAGGATTCATCATTTTGTTTTTTATAAACATCAGTTTTGGATCAATAAACATTCCTTTGAAGGAAGTATATAAAAGCTTAACCGGTGGACAGGCAAGCAAATCCACTTGGGAATACATTATCATCAATTACCGCATGCCTAAAGCGATTACGGCGGTTTTAGTTGGAATGGGTTTATCAATAAGTGGTTTATTAATGCAAACCCTATTTAGAAATCCGTTAGCGGGTCCTTATGTTTTAGGACTCAGTTCAGGTGCGAGTTTAGGAGTTGCAATAGTCATATTAGGCGCTGCACTAATGCCTCCATTTTTAGCAACTTTTTTAGTCTCCTCCTACGGAATTGTTTTAGCTTCTAGCTTAGGCAGTTTTGCTGTTTTATTAGCTGTTTTAACGGTTTCACATCGCTTGCGTGATACTATGGCGATCTTAATTGTTGGTCTTATGTTTGGTAGTCTCACCAGTGCAATCGTAGGAACACTGACTTATTTTAGTACTGCAGAGCAATTACAAAAATTTACTTTTTGGTCTTTAGGAAATCTCGGTAATTTATCTTGGACGGCTATCTCTATTTTATCCAGTTGCGTTTTGATAGGATTAGTACTCAGTCTTATTAGTGTGAAACCACTAAACTCCTTACTTCTTGGCGAAAATTACGCAAAAAGTTTAGGTATGAATTATAAAAAAGCGAGACTCATTATCATTTTTGCTACCAGTATATTAGCGGGAAGTATTACTGCTTTTGCCGGACCAGTCGCCTTTATTGGATTGGCGGTTCCTCATATTGCAAAATTAGTTTTTCAAACGAGCAATCACACTATTTTATTTTGGGGCACTATTCTTTTTGGAGCATTAATTATGTTAATTTGCGACTGTATTTCCCAACTTCCTGGAAGTGATATTACATTACCAATTAATGCGGTTACCTCTATCTTTGGTGCGCCTATCGTAATTTGGTTATTAATTAGAAAACGTAAAATGATGAACTAATGAAAAACGAAATCATATTACAAGCTTCAAAAATTAGCATTGGATATTCTCATAAAAAAGAAAAAACAATTATCGCCTCAAACATTGATTTATCTTTGCGCAAAGGGAAATTAATCGCTTTAATTGGGGCTAACGGAATTGGAAAATCTACTTTATTAAAAACAATAACGGGGATTCAAAAAACTATTACAGGAACTGTTTTATTAAATGGTACTAGTATTCACAATCTAGATTCTTTAATATTAGCCCAAAATCTCAGTGTCGTTCTTACAGAAAAATTACCACCAAGCAATCTTACTGTTTTTGAATTGGTTGCCTTGGGAAGACAACCTTACACCAATTGGATAGGAAAATTAACAGATCTTGATATAGCAAAAGTAGAGCAAGCGATGCAACTCACTCAAATTTGTCATTTGGCTACTAAAAAACATTTCGAAATCAGTGATGGTCAATTACAAAAGGTTCTCATAGCAAGAGCTTTAGCACAAGACACGCCTTTAATCATACTAGACGAGCCCACCACGCATCTCGATTTATTACATAAAGTTTCACTTTTTAAACTGCTAAAAAAACTAACACAAGAAACTGAGAAATGCATCCTTTTTTCTACTCACGATATTGATATGGCGATACAATTAAGTGACGAAATGATTATTATGACTCCTGAAACTGTGATTCAAGACGAACCTTGCAACTTTATTTCAAAAGGAAGTTTTAACAATTTATTCAATGATGAACATATTATTTTTGACCCAGAAAAAGGAAAATTTTTAATTGTTTAAAAATTAGTTTTTCAATGAAATTTGACGTTTTGCTTCGCCAATTACAAAAGCAACAGAATTAGCAATATTAAAACTTCTGATTAAATTTGACATTGGAATCGTAAGATGATGCTCAAATTGAGATAAAACCTCCTCACTTAAACCTTTGCTTTCTTTACCAAAAACTAGCCAATCACCGTCTTGGAAATCCGTTTCTAAATATGATGTAGTAGCATGAGAACTCATTAGGAAAACACGCGATAAATCTGGTATTTGTGCTTTCCATTCGGCTACATTTTGATATTCTGTTACGTCAAGATGAACCCAATAATCCAATCCGGAACGCTTTAAGTTTTTATCATTTATCACAAATCCAAAAGGATGAATTAAGTGCAAACGACTTCCCGTTCCCACGCACAAACGACCAATATTCCCCGTATTATTAGGGATTTCAGGTTCTACTAAAACGATATTTAACATTTAAATTTTTGATTTTTGATTAACACTTTCTGATTCTTGATAGAGTTGGTTACCTTGATTTTTGACATTATCATTAAAATCCTCGACTTCTATCACTTCGCCAGCTTGTAAGTCATTAAGATGTACATTGCCTATTCGGACACGAACTAAACGTAAGGTTGGAAATCCAACTGCAGCAGTCATTTTGCGTACTTGACGAAACTTTCCTTCATTAACAGTAATTGAAGCCCAAGAAGTGGGTCCGTGACGTTCGTCTCGTATTTTTTTCCCACGAGCACCAAAAGCAGGGATTTCAGTAATTAATCTCGCATCACAAGGTTTCGTAATATATTTAGTTCCATTAAAACCAATCTCTACTCCTATTTTCAGTTTTTCAATGGCTTCCTGATTGATGACTCCATCAACTTGCACATAATATTCTTTATCTACTTTTTTACTTCTAATGATTTCACTCATCATTCCATCAGTAGTTAGTAACAAAAGTCCTTCTGAATCTTCATCCAATCTCCCAATTGCCATAGTACCTTTTGGAAAATCATACAATTCTCCTAACAGTTTTTTTTTGCGTTTTAATTCATAAATGAATTGACTTAAATAACCGTAGGGTTTGTGAATAATGAAATGTGAATGCGACATTGTATTGTTTTTGGAATGCCCACAAAGATAGTTTTGTTTTGACTGAATTTAAAGTTCTATGGCTATACATTTGATGATTTTACCACAAAAGGATGTTAAATGATGAACAAAAGCGGGCTAAAATTTGTAATATTATACTAATTAAAGTGATATTCATTAAAATTAAATAGTATGGAAAATAACAATTTAGGATCTAAAAAGACCAATAATAAGCAAAATACAAATGAAGGATTTAGCGGGGGAAACCTGCCAGAAGATTATAATCCTTCTGCACCAATTCTTAAAGAAGAAATAGAAATTGATGCAAATGGCAATCAAAAAATTGTTCAAAGAGCACGAAATGTAGATGGTAGTATTGCGCCATTGCCAGACGAAGAAGAAAGAACTTGGAATGAAAATGAAAGTGTAAGCCGTGGTGTTTCTACTGAAGAGGAAGCCATGAAAACAGTAGAAAATAAAGATTTAAATTCGGACATTACTGCACATCGTTATCCCAATTCACATCCAGACAATCATCAAGATAGAGGAAATATAAAGTTAGATGAATAACTTTTGATATTTTGTATTAGGAGCCAATAGAGATGAAAATTTTTATTGGCTTTTTTTTTTGATAATTACATAAAACAATATTAATTAGGTTTATGAAGTCAAATTTAAATGACTCTAAAACTAATGAAGTCCAAATTTGAACTTTATTTAAAGCGAAAGCTATTAATCTTATTTTATAGAAATCCTATAATTCATTTTATTCCTTACTTTTACTTTTCAAATTTATTTTCATGTCAACTCTAATCCCCTTTTTACTTCTTTTTATAATTGCCCTTTTTTTAGGCATTTTCATTGGAAAATTGATATTTGCCGCTCGATTTCAATCTGAAAAAATCAGTTTAGAAGAAAAATTTATTGCTGCAAATTCACAAATCAATCAATTGAGAGAACAACTTACAAATGAAAAAATAGTGTTTCAAAAACAGCTGGAAAACAGTATTCTAGAAAAAGAAACTATTAGAACTGAAAAAGACAGTTTAGCCATTCAGCTTTCTAAAAAAGAAGTTGATTTTGAGAATCTTTGGGAACGCAATAAAGAACAAAAAGAAGAAGTCGAAAAGCTACAGGAAAAATTCACAAAAGAATTCGAGAATTTAGCCAATAAAATACTAGAAGAAAAATCGAATAAATTTACAGAGCAGAATAAGGAAAATATGAAAAACATCTTGACTCCATTGCAAGATAAAATTCAGTTATTCGAGAAAAAAGTCGAGGATACACACAAAGAAAGTATAGATTATCATGCTGCTTTGCGCCAACAAATTCTTGGTTTACGCGAAATGAATATTCAAATGAGCAAGGAAACGATCAACTTAACCAAAGCGTTAAAAGGCGATAGTAAAATGCAAGGAAACTGGGGAGAATTAGTTTTAGAACGTGTTTTAGAAAAATCGGGATTAGAAAAAGGGCGTGAATACGAAGTGCAACAAGCTTTTACAACAGCAGATGGAAACCGTGTTTTTCCGGATGTGGTAATCAATTTGCCCGACGGTAAAAAAATGATTGTCGATTCTAAAGTTTCATTGACTGCTTATGAAAAATACATTAATGAAGAGGATGATAGTCTAAAAACAGGGTATTTAAAGGAACATGTTCTTTCTATAAAACGCCACGTAGAGCAATTAGGTAACAAAAATTACCACGATTTATACCAAATTGAAAGTCCAGATTTTGTACTTTTATTTATTCCTATTGAGCCCGCGTTTGCAATGGCGCTTAATGAAGACACTACTTTATACAATAAAGCCTTCGAAAAAAACATAGTCATTGTTACTCCAGCAACTTTGTTGGCTACTTTACGAACGATTGATAGTATGTGGACCAACCAAAAACAACAAGAAAATGCTTTGGAAATTGCAAGACAAGCAGGAGCTTTATACGACAAATTTGAAGGTTTTGTAAATGATTTGATTCGGATAGGAAAAAAAATTGATGAAACTAAAACAGAATATAGTGGCGCTATGAACAAATTAGTAGAAGGAAAAGGAAACCTAATTGTAAGTGTGGAAAAACTAAAAAAAATGGGGGCTAAAGCTAAAAAAGCACTTCCAGAAAGTATTATAAACAGAGCTGAAATAGATGAAAACCAACTTTTAAATTAAAGACGAAATGAAAAAATTTCTATTAATAGTAGTCGCAATAGCGGTTTTAATTACAGCATCCTATTTTGGATTTTTACACAATACTAATTACAGCGAAGGCGTTCGTTCTGGAGAATTAATTAGAGTAAGTCATAAAGGAATCCTCTTTAAAACATGGGAAGGCGAAATTAGTCAAGGTATTTCTGGGGCGCAAATTTTTTCGTTTTCTGTAATGGATAGCGAAAAACAAGTAATTGCCGATTTGAACCAAATGGAAGGTCAATATGTTCAGGTCAGCTATAAAGAACTCTACAAGACTTTTCCTTGGTGGGGAGATTCCAGGTTTTTTATCACCTCTGTTAAGAAAGTTAATTCTCCTTTTAAAATAAAATAAATGAATCCATTATTCAAAACAGTTGCCTCTTCGCATATTAGTATTTCGCAATTGATGTTACCAAGCCATTCTAACTTTAGTGGCAAAATTCACGGTGGCTATATTTTATCTTTATTGGATCAGATTGCCTTTGCTTGTGCGTCTAAATTTTCAGGTAATTATTGCGTTACGGCTTCAGTAGATACTGTTAACTTTTTAAAACCCATTGAAGTTGGCGAATTAGTAACCATGAGAGCGAGCGTAAATTATGTGGGCAAAAGTTCGATGATTATTGGCATTAGAGTCGAAGCAGAAAATATACAAACCGGAGCAATTAAACATTGTAATTCTTCCTATTTTACCATGGTTGCAAAAGATAAAGAAGGCTTAAATATACCGGTTCCTGGTTTAATTTTATCTCACAAAAATGACATCAGACGATTTATCAATTGTATAAAACAAATTGGACTTAAAAAAGAACAAAATCTTCATGAAGAAGCATTTGATTACAACTCAAAAGAATCTATAGAAAGTTTAAAAAACTACAACGTTCAAATTGAATCATCACTACAATAACGTGCTAGAAATCAAGTTGTAATTACATACTATTAGTTAATTTTTCGTAACTTTAATTAATCTAAATCATAGATTGTTATGAGAAAAATTACCATACTAGCATTATTACTCATTGCAACAGTAACATCAGGACAAGAAAAAATGGTTTCCTATGATGGAATCATAAATTTCGAAGCTTCAATACCTTTATTTGAAGAAGTTAAAGCAACCAATAATAAAACAACTTGTGTTTTAATTACTAAAACAGGAGAAATTATGTGTTTGGTTTCGATCAAAGATTTTAAATTTAAAAGAAATTTAATGGAAGAGCACTTCAATACTAATTATATTGAAAGTGATAGGTATCCAAGAGCAACATTCAAAGGTAAAATTGAAAAATTTGATTTAAAAAACGTAAACACCGATCGAACTACTTATCAAATAAATGGCAAAATAACTATACGTGGTTTGTCTAAAAAAATTCTAATCAAAGGCACATTAAAAAAAACCGAAAATGGTATCGAACTTATATCAGCTTTTCCTCTAAACACCGATGATTTTAATATAGAAATTCCATTTGTCGTGCGTACAAAAATTTCAAAAACCGTAAATACGCAAATTGCTTGTATTTTTAAATAAATTTTCATTTACAAACAATCTTTCAACGCCTGCTCTAAATTTTTAAATTTGAAATTAAAACCCGTCTGAAGTATTTTTTCTGATGAAACTCTTCTACCTGTTAGTACAATTATTGACATTTCACCCAAAACCATTTTTAAAACAATAGCTGGAACATTAGGCAACCAAATAGAATAACCAAAAATACGAGCCAAGGTTTTAGAAAAAATAGTATTATTTGTATTATCGGTAACTGCAGCATTATAAGGACCTGACATTTCAGCATTCTGTATGGCTTGCAAATAAATAGTACACAAATCTTCTACATGAATCCAAGGCATATATTGTTTTCCAGAACCTATTGCAGAACCCAATCTATATTTGAAAAGAGGAATCAGTTTTTTTAAGAAACCCTCATTTTTTCCCAACACTAATCCCGTTCTAATTTTTACAGTACGAATATTTAAATTCTCTATAAAATCGATAGAATCTTCCCATTTTTGGCAAACATATCCTAAAAAGTCATTGGCTGGCGCATCGTTTTCAGTACAAATTTCTTCTCCATTTACGGCTCCATATATTCCAACGGCAGAAGCAGAAATAAAAGCATCTAATTTTTTATAGTGTTTTTTAAGAACCATATATAGGAGTTGAGATGATTTTTCTCTACTATCGATGATAGCAGCTTTTCGTTTCGCAGTCCATCTTTTCTCACCAATATTCTCTCCTGCTAAATGAATAATATAATCGGCTTTCAAAACGGCCTCTTCTTCAATAAACTGAGTTGCCACATCCCATTTATAATAAAACACATCTGCTTTGTTTTGCTTTTCACTTCGGCTCAATATCGAAACAGTATATCCTTTACTTAGTAATAATGCTGTCAAATGAGTTCCTATAAATCCTGAACCACCACTTATTAAAACGTTCTTTTTCATATTTAGCAATTTATTGCTTTTAATTGGCTTTTACTAATTCACAACACTTCATTTCTGAACAAAATAAATAGGATGTTATGCCCATTTTATACCAATATATAGCGTCTGATTTTTAATACTATAAAATTATATTAAATTTTGTTTAACTTTATTAAAATATAGTTAAACATTTATTACCTTTATACTTTAATTTGAAACACAAAAAATATGGCTACTAAAAAAACAATACTTACAAAAGACAAAATAGTTTCAATGTACATGGATTATGTATTAGAGCATAGCGAAAAACCAAAATCAGTTTATCATTTTACAAAAATGAATGATTTTACAGAAACAGAGTTTTACGCTTATTTTGGTACAATAGAAAATATCGAAAAAGAAATCTTCAAAATGTTTGTTGAAAAAACAGTGGAGTTACTTTCTAAAAATGCAGATTATGAAAACTATGATATGAAAAGCAAAATGCTAAGCTTTTACTTTACATTCTTCGAAATATTAACCGCTAACAGAAGTTATGTCGTTCTCGTTCTAAAAAATCAAGGCGATCAACTAAAAAAATTGATGCAGCTTTCTGGATTAAGAAATAGTTTTAAAAATTATTTAACAGAAATCATTACTGATGATTTTAGAACACAACAGGAAAAACTACAAAACTTTCAAGAGAAAGCATTTCAAGAAGCTTCCTGGATTCAGCTTTTATTAGCGCTAAAATTCTGGATAGAAGATGCTTCTCCTGCTTTTGAAAAAACAGACATCTATATTGAAAAATCAGTCAAAGCGACTTTTGAATTGATGAATATTACTCCTATAGATAGCTTAATCGACTTTGGAAAATTTATTTTCAAAGAAAAAATATACAACAAATAATGAAAACGATAGACTACATACCAACGTCAAAAATTGAAAGAGCTACAAAACTGGTGCAAACTGGTGCAAAAGTGGGCGTAAATTACTTGAAATATTACGGTGAGAAAATGGTCAATTCTGATTTGACTAGAGACAAACTCAACGAGGACAATGCTGAGGACATTTATGATGGTTTAAAAAGCCTGAAAGGAAGTGCGCTAAAAGTCGCACAGATGCTAAGTATGGACAAAAGTTTCTTGCCGCAAGCATACGTAGAAAAATTTTCGCTTTCGCAATTTTCTGTACCACCACTTTCTGCTCCACTCGTATTAAAAACCTTCAAAAATAATTTCGGAAAAACTCCTTACGAGATTTTTGATGAATTTAATGCCACATCGGTAAATGCAGCCAGTATTGGTCAAGTGCATGTAGCAACAAAAAATGGTAAAAAATTAGCGGTGAAAATTCAATATCCTGGTGTGGCTAACAGCATATCGTCTGATTTAGCGATGGTAAAACCTATTGCAATTAGAATGTTTAATTTGCAAGGAAAGGATTCTGATAAGTATTTTAAAGAAGTTGAGGATAAACTAATTGAAGAAACCAATTATTTATTGGAATTAGAGCAAAGTCAAGAAGTGGTTGCTGCTTGCAAAAAAATAAAAAATCTCGTTTTTCCAGAATACTATCCTGAATTTTCATCGGAGAAAATCATTACCATGGATTGGATGACAGGCCTTCACCTTTCTGAATTCACCAAGAAAAACACCAATCAAGAAGTGTCTGACAAATTGGGACAAGCCTTATGGGATTTTTATATGTACCAAATTCATATTTTGAAAAAAGTACATGCCGATCCGCATCCTGGAAATTTCTTAGTAAATGATAACAACGAATTAGTTGCATTGGATTTTGGTTGTATGAAAACAATTCCAACCGATTTTTACATTCCTTATTTTGAATTAATCGACAAAAAAGTAATCAATAATGCAGAATTATTCAATACAAAATTATTTGAATTGGAGATTTTGAGAACCGATGATTCTAAAGAAGAAATTGCTTATTTCACTGAAATGTTCTACGATTTATTGTCTTTGTTTACGAAGCCTTTTCAAGAAGAAAATTTTGATTTTTCAGACGAAAGTTTTTTTGAAAGTATTGCTCAATTAGGAGAACGTTTTTCTAAGGACACCAATTTGAGAAAAATGAATGGTAATAGAGGTTCGAAACATTTTATTTACATGAACCGAACTTTCTTTGGATTATACAATTTGCTTTTTGACTTGAAAGCCAAGATTGTGGTAAATGAGTTTGAAAAATACAGATAGTGAAAAAGGAAAATCTGCCCTCTAAAATGTGTTTGGTTTGCAACCGACCATTTACTTGGCGGAAAAAGTGGGAAAAAGTTTGGGACGAAGTCAAATATTGTAGTGAAAAATGCAAAAGAAACAAAAAGGGTTAGTTTGGTTTAGAAATGATTTGAGAGTCAATGATAATGAATCATTGACCAAGGCAATAGCGGAAAATGAAAATGTAATTGGTATCTATTATTTTGATCCTCGCCATTTTGAAACCACGAAATTCGGATTTAAAAAAACAGAAAAATACAGAGCTCAATTTTTAATTGAAACAGTAACCGAATTAAAGCAAAATCTAGAAAAACTAAATATTCCACTTTTGGTTTATCATCAAATGCCGGAAGATTGTATTGCGAAAATAGTCATTGAAAATGAAATTCAAACTATTTATTTTCAACAAGAATGGACAACTGAAGAAACAGCAGTTTTGGAAAACGTAAAGTTAAAAGTTCCTATAACAATAGAATTTAAACCAACTTTCAACCAGTTTTTATACCATCCTGAAGACGTTCCTTTTGAGATCGAGTTTATTCCAAACGTTTTTACACAATTCCGAACGAAGTGCGAAAAATACAGTAAGGTTAGAACAGAATTTGTAGTTCAAGCCATGCCAAAAGAAAATTTAGAAGCAAATAAAACTCAGATTCCGACTCTTAAAGATTTAGGCTTTACTGCTTTTGATATTGATTCTAGAACGGCTTTCCCTTTTAAGGGTGGCGAAAATGAAGCCTTAAAAAGGATAGAACATTATTTTTGGGAAACGAATAAATTGGGCGTTTACAAATTGACTCGCAACGGATTAATAGGAACAGATTTTAGTTCTAAATTTTCGCCTTGGTTAGCCAATGGGAGTATTTCGGCAAAAACGATTTATTGGGAAATTATTAATTATGAACAACAAGTACAAAAAAATGATTCGACTTATTGGTTAGTTTTCGAATTGATTTGGAGGGATTATTTTAAATATATTTCGTTAAAAAATGGCAGTTCCATTTTTAAAATCGGAGGAATTTTGGATAAAGATTACGAATGGAAATCGAATCAAAATCAAATTAAAAGTTGGATAAACGGAACAACAGCAGAACCTTTTGTAAATGCCAATATGATCGAGCTGCAACAAACGGGATGGATGAGCAATAGAGGAAGGCAAAATGTAGGATCTTATTTTGCTAAGAATTTACATTTAGATTGGCGCATAGGAGCGGCTTATTTTGAATCGATGCTAATTGATTATGACGTACACAGCAATTATGGAAATTGGATGTATGTTGCTGGTGTGGGTAACGATCCTAGAGATCGCAAATTCAATATTGCTTTACAAGCTTCAAATTATGACGGAGAATCTAAGTTTAGGAAATTATGGTTGCAACAACAGTTATTTTAAAGAGATATGAACACGAATAAGAAAAGTATAAATGTAGTTTGGTTTAAGAGAGACCTTCGTTTACAAGACAACGAGGCAATCTACAATGCAACAAAATCAGCAACGCCTACTTTATTACTTTATGTATTCGAAAAGTCTTTAGAAAACGATGCACATTATAGTGAAAGACATTGGAATTTCATCAAGCAATCGTTAGTTGACATGAACAAACAATTGGAAAATTACAACACTAGAGTTTTGTGTGTTTCCTCAGAAGTAATTCAGGTATTTAATATTATTGAAGAAGTATATCGTATTGAAACTGTTTATTCGCATCAAGAAACAGGTTTGAAAATTACGTATGAAAGAGATAAAACCTTCAAAAGATTTTGCAAAAACAACCAAATTAGTTGGATAGAGAATATTAACAATGGCATTTTTAGAGCGTTAAAAAACAGAACTAATTGGGTAACGAGTTGGGAAAATTACATGAACGAACCGGTTTTTGTTTTTAATCCAAAAGAGGAACAATTTATAAATAACAGTGAAATTTCTGAATTGGAAAAAATGTTAGATAAAAGTGATCTGGAAACGATTCCAGATACTATTTTTCAAAAAGGTGGTTCAACCATGGCTGGAAAATATTTAAAAACTTTTCTTGATGAACGCTATCATCAATATAGTTATCATATATCTAAACCTTTATTAGCCAGAAAAAGTTGTAGCAGATTGTCTCCTTATATTGCTTGGGGAAATGTATCTACTAGACAAGTTTTACAAAAAGCAGCTACGTTCCGATTGACTTGTAGTGATAAAAAACAGATCGATTCCTTTGTATCTAGATTGACTTGGCAAGCCCATTTCATTCAAAAATTTGAAATGGAAGAAATCATGGAATTTGAAAGTGTTAACAAAGGTTTTCATTCTCTAAAAAAGAAACCCAACGAAAATTACATTGAAGCTTGGCAAAAAGGGCAAACTGGATTTCCGTTGATCGATGCTTCGATGCGATGTTTAAATGAAACGGGCTATTTGAACTTTAGAATGCGAGCGATGTTAGTGTCCTTTTTTACCCATAATTTATGGCAACCTTGGCAAGAAGCTACTTCGCATTTATCACAAATGTTTTTGGATTTTGAACCGGGAATTCATTTTCCGCAATTGCAAATGCAGGCAGGAGAAACCGGAATTAATATGTTACGTATATACAATCCAATAAAAAACAGTTACGAACACGATCCCGAAGGAGAATTTATAAAAAAATGGGTTCCTGAATTACAAAACTTGCCTAGAGCATTTGTACACGAACCTTATAAAATGACTTATTTAGATCAAAAATTTAATGATTTTGAAATAGGTATAAATTATCCAAAACCGATCGTAAACATGGAAAGAACTAGAAAATATGCAAGTGATTTTTTATGGAGTATGAAAAAAAATCCATTAGTAAAAGAAGAGGGTTTGCGCATATTAAAATTACATACCATGGCTGATATTGGAGATAGCGAATAAATTTTACAGAGATATAAAAATACATTTTAAATAAAAAAAGGAAATTGTGACAGAAAAGAAACAACTAACTGATTTAGAAAAAGACCGAGTTATAGAAATGGCTTGGGAAGACCGAACCACATTTGATGCTATTTTGCTGCAATTTGGTTTAAAAGAGCAAGAAGTAATCGATTTGATGCGTACGGAAATGAAACCGTCGAGTTTTAGAATGTGGCGCGAACGCGTTCAAGGACGTAAAACAAAACATGAAAAATTAAGAGATTTTAGAGAAGGACGTTTTAAGTGTAGCATGCAAAGACAAATTAATAACAATAAGATTGCTAAGCGCTAAACTTCTGGAAACTAATAATAAAACCAAATTATATTTATAATAACTATTTTTAATAAAGATGAAAAACATAGTAATCATTGGCGGAAGCAAAGGAATTGGAAGTGCCATTTTGTTGCAACAATTAGAAAGCAATAAAGTGTTTAACATCAGTAGAAATGCGCCAGAAATAACACATCCTAATTTAATACACTTCTCTTTAGATGTTTTGAAAGACACACTTCCGGAGATTGAAAACATAGACACTTTGATCTATTGTCCTGGTTCTATTAATTTAAAACCAATAGGAAGTCTAAGTATTGATGATTTCAGAACGGACTTCGAGATTAATGTTATTGGAGCGGTAAAGACGATTCAGAAATATTTACCTGTCTTAAAAAAAGGAAATAATCCGTCTATTGTTTTATTCAGCACCGTAGCGGCCAAATTAGGAATGCCTTTTCATGCCAGTATTGCTACTGCAAAAGCGGGTGTAGAAGGATTGGTAAAGTCATTAGGAGCAGAATTAGCTTCGGTGGTTCGCATCAATGCCATTGCACCAACAATCACAGAAACTTCTCTAGCTGCAGGAATTCTGAGAAACGATCGCATGAAAGAAAATATGGTAGAACGCCATCCGATGAAAGGGTATTTAAAACCCGAAGAAGTAGCTAATATGGCAAACTTTCTTATATCAGAAAATGCAAAATCAATTTCAGGACAAGTATTTGAAATGGATTACGGAATTGTAACCTTCAAAATCTAAATAAACCACATTAAAAATAAAAAATAAAACCATGATTAAAGAAATGAAAAGCTACGAAAAAATAGAGCAATACGATACTGAAGTAACAGAAGCATTGGCCAGCAATTATAAAACGGTAATTGGTACGCTTGGAGAAGATGTAAATAGAGAAGGTCTAGAAAAAACACCAGAAAGAGTGGCCAAAGCAATGCAATATCTTACACATGGTTATGGTTTAGATCCTTTAGAAATTTTAAAATCAGCGATGTTTACAGAAGATCACCGTCAAATGATTATCGTTAAAGATATTGAGGTATATTCGATGTGTGAACACCACATGTTACCTTTTTTTGGGAAAGCGCACGTTGCATACATCCCGAATGGTAAAATTGTTGGCTTAAGCAAAATACCAAGAGTAGTCGATGCTTTTGCAAGAAGAATGCAGGTACAAGAACGATTGACAGACCAGATTAAAAATTGTATTCAGGAAGCACTAGATCCTCTTGGAGTAGCTGTTGTCATCGAAGCACAACATATGTGTATGCAAATGCGTGGCATTCAGAAACAAAATTCGGTTACTACCACTTCTTCTTTTACAGGTGCGTTTGAAAAAAACAAAACTAGAAAAGAATTTATAAATTTAATTTCCAATAAATTAAGCTAATTTAGTAGCACAACACTACTCTTTTTTTGCTTGTTTAAAAGATTCAATGCATATTGCTCTGATAATTTGTAATTTATAGAATCGAAAATCGCTTTACAATATTGAAAATAAAATTACTATGAAAATTCTCTTAACAGGCGCAACAGGTTATATCGGAAAGCGACTTTTACCATTATTGGTAGCTCAAGGACACGATATAATCTGTTGTGTAAGAGATAAAAATAGATTTTATTTTCCTATTGAGTTTAAAGATAAAGTTAGTGTTGTCGAAGTCGATTTTTTAAATCATGAAACATTAACCAACATTCCAGATAGTATTGATGCAGCGTATTATTTGATTCATTCGATGTCTGGTTCTGCCTCTAATTTTGATGAGTTAGAGAGTCAATCTGCATTAAATTTTGTAAACCGACTGAATGAAACTAACGCAAAACAGGTGATTTACTTGAGTGGTATTGTGAATGATACCTCATTATCCAAACATTTATCTTCTAGAAAAAAAGTAGAGGAAATACTAAATTCAGGTGTATTTGACACCACTACATTGAGAGCCGGAATCATTGTTGGTTCAGGAAGTGCTTCGTTTGAAATCATTCGGGATTTAGTGAACAAATTACCTGTAATGGTTACACCAAAATGGCTAAACACAAGATGCCAACCTATTGCAATTACAGATGTACTCCAGTTTTTATCTAAATCATTATTTAATCCAGCGACTTACAATCAAAGTTTTGATATTGGTGGTCCTGATATTTTGACTTATAAAGAAATGTTGCTTGGTTTTGCCGAAGCAAAAAACCTAAAACGTTGGATTGTTACCGTTCCGATAATGACACCCAAATTATCTTCCTATTGGCTGTATTTTGTGACCTCAACTTCCTATAGATTGGCTTCCGCATTAGTTAGCAGTATGAAAGTAGAAGTAGTTTGTAGCGATACCCGAATTAATGAATTACTGGAGGTGACTCCAATGTCGTACAAACAAGCGCTATCTCGTGCTTTGATAAAAGTAGATGAAGATAAAGTAGCATCGAGTTGGAAAGATTCCTTAGTAAGCGGTCGTTTCACGAGTAATATGTCGGAATATTTAAAAGTTCCTAAAAAAGACTGTTTCATAGACCGTCGCAAAATGGAAATTATAGATCGCGATTTCACCATTAACCAAATTTGGTCTATTGGTGGAGATACGGGTTGGTATTATGGCGACTGGTTGTGGGATTTAAGAGGATTTATAGATAAATTATATGGTGGCGTTGGTTCAAGAAGAGGAAGAACAAACCGACACGATATTCATTCTGGTGATGCTTTAGATTTTTGGCGTGTGTTATATGCCAATAAAGAAGAAGGCAAATTAATTCTTTTTGCAGAAATGAAACTGCCAGGCGAAGCTTGGCTAGAATTTAAGATTATTCACAATACCTTATACCAAGCAGCGACTTTTAGACCTAGAGGTTTTTGGGGAAAAGTGTATTGGTATTCTGTGTTACCTTTCCATGGGTTTATTTTTAAGGGAATGCTAGAGAAGTTAATCAAGTAATTAATTCAATGAACAAGATTGGGTTTATTTACGTGGTAAACTTAAACACATTTAGTAATTATATTGAAAGGGAAATGAACTGCCAAAATTTATTAAACATATAAGACAAATAAGCATAAATGTGATTTTTTACCACCCAAAAAAGAAAGTTCAATTAAGTTTTTAAAAAAGTTTTGAGGCTCGAGCGTTAGAGATGAATTTAATTAACTCTAATTTGGAAAAAAATATAGATTGAAGTTTAGAAGTAGTATATTCTTAATATATGATTTCTTGAACTACGAATTATTTAATCAAAAGAATACATTAAAATCTGCGGTAATCTTTTAAATCCGTGTTTAAAAAAACTTGTAATTCTTAAATCCTGCTTCACAAACTTACTCATTATTTAAAAAAACTTAAATGACTTATACGATAAAATAATTGAAGTAAAAAATACTACTTTAAAATTCCAGCCTTATAAGTGGCAATTGCACGATCTCTCGCCATAGCGTGATCAACCATTGGTTTTCCGTATCCTAATTGGAATTCCTTGATCCATTTACGAACATACATTCCTTTTTCGTCAAATTTCTTTTGTTGAATTTCAGGATTAAAAACACGAAAGTAAGGAGCCGCATCGCAACCTGTTCCCGCCGCCCATTGCCAATTTCCTACGTTAGCAGACATTTCGTAATCTAATAGTTTTTCAGCAAAATACGCTTCGCCCCATTGCCACTGAATCAATAAATGCTTGCATAAAAAGCTCGCCACCACCATACGTACTCTGTTGTGCATATAGCCTGTTTCATTAAGTTGACGCATTCCTGCATCGACCATAGGATATCCAGTAGTTCCGTTGCACCAACGTTTGAAATCTTCCTCATTGTTGCGCCACTGAATTCCGTCATAAGCCGCTTTGAAGTTTTGAGTCACAACTTTTGGAAAACTAAAAAGAATTTGCATAAAAAACTCTCTCCAGATTAATTCACTCAAAAAAACATCGTTTTTATGAAAAGCCCAGTTCACTAATTTTCGGATGCTTACGGTTCCAAAACGCAAATGTGGAGATAAATAAGAGGTTTGATCTAAAGCTGGAAAGTCTCTTATCTCTTGGTAATTGGTAATAAATTTGAGATTATGATCCTTTACTTTTATCGTACTTTCTTGAAAACCTATTTGTTCTAAAGTGGGGAAAATAAAAATACTTTTATAAAAATTAGAAAACGAAGCAGCACAGTCGTATTCAGGAACAGGAGCTAAAGTTTTGTATTTTTCTAACCATTTATTTTTAAACGGAGTATAAACGGTATAAGGCAATCCATCGGCTTTTGTGATTTCTTTTTCTTCAAAAATTACTTGGTCTTTAAAGGAATAAGCAATAGTATTGTTTTTTTCTAAAAGTTCGCAAATAGCAGTATCTCTTTGAATGGCATACGGTTCATAATCTTTATTAAAGAAAACTTCTTTGACATCAAATTCTTTTAAAAGAGCTTCCCAAACTTCAAAAGTCTTTCCTTTTTTTATTAAAATGGAACTTCCTTGTTCTAGTAATTGCGCATTAATTTTAGAAAGATTTTCGTGTATAAATCCAACTCTTGGATCATTATTTGGCAGACTATCCAGAATAGCATCATCAAAAATAAAGAGCGGAATTACCGGATATTTAGACTGTAAGGCCTGAAATAATCCTACATTATCTTCCAATCGCAAATCACGTCGGAACCAAAAAAAAGAAACTGGTTGCTTGCTCATTATTTCGAATTAAACATTTTGTCAATGACTACACGACGGTGCTCAAATATAGATTTCAACTTGTTTTGTACTACTAAAGTATTCATGATTCTACCCAAAAAACCGAGAGGCAATCCGTAATGTACCACATCAGTCATTTTAGTTCCTGTTGGTGTAGCTTCAAAAAAATGTTTGTGGTGCCAAAAACTGTAAGGACCAAAACGCTGTTCGTCGATAAAGTAACTATGGTCTTTGACCTGCGTAATTTCAGTCATCCAGGATAAAGAAATCCCTAAAAGTGGCGTTACTTTATATTGTATTATCTGACCTGGATACATGTTTTTATCATCAAAATCGGTGATTTGAAAACCCATTTCTTTTGGTGTTATTTTTTGAAGATTTTTAGGGCTTGAAAAAAAAGACCAACATTCTTCAAGACTTGCATTTACGTGCTGAACGGTTTCTTGTTTGTATATTTTCATGATTAATTTTTAAGAAAAATATTGATGAAATACGCAATTTGCGTGAGGGATAGTAGTGGAGCTCTTTTTATAACTGGCTTTTTGCCAGGTATAAAAAAGCGGGAACGGATAGCCCGACCTCGCTTTAACTCCCGATTTTTCGGGGAGTGAAAGCGGGGTCACGCCCTGATAAAACTTTATAGTATTGCAAATCCAAACTTGCTAAATAATTTAACCACAAATTGCGCAAATTAAGTCACAAACTGTAATTTATACTAAAATGACTAGCTCAAAAACCGTTTAGATTTTATAGTACTTGAAAGGAACGAAAAGCATTCCGAAACATTCTCCGTGCTCTTTGCCAAGGTGTTTGTGGTGTACTTTGTGGGCTTTTCTAAGTCCAATTAAATATTTATTATTGGTGTGCTTGAACCATTTAAAACGTTGGTGAATCAATACATCATGGATCATGAAATAACACATTCCATAAAACATGATTCCCAAGCCTATGAAAAATAAGTAGTTTAAGCCACCTTCAACCCCATAATAAAAAAGTACGATGCTAGGAATGGCAAATATGACAAAGAAAATATCATTACGTTCGAAAACATTTGCGTATTTAGGTTGGTGGTGATCGGCGTGAAAATACCACATAGATCCGTGCATTACGTATTTATGGGTAAGCCAAGTAACACATTCCATTAGTAGAAAAGTACCGAAAAATATCAAAAAAAATATCATTTTTATGCGCTGTTTAATTTAAAAATTCCTTTAATAACAAGT
The DNA here is from genome assembly GCF_023162025.1 of Flavobacterium pygoscelis. Classification (NCBI taxonomy): domain Bacteria; kingdom Pseudomonadati; phylum Bacteroidota; class Flavobacteriia; order Flavobacteriales; family Flavobacteriaceae; genus Flavobacterium; species Flavobacterium pygoscelis. The sequence goes on from NZ_JALNUB010000003.1 coordinate 54,916, forward strand.
CTTTTATTGAACTAAATTTAATTTATAAGACACGAATGACTTGGCTAATAATCCTGCTTTTGTATAATTTGAAACCCGAATTCTTGCATTTCCTATCTCTTGATAGGGCGTATTTTCTAGCTTTTTTAGCAATTTTTTGTAGTAAACAAAAGCAGTATAAACACCAAACTTAGCTTCGAGCGGAAGTTTGATAATACCTTCATAAGCGACTCTAAAATCCTCATTTATTTCGTTGATGATAGCCGTTTTAGCATTCTCATCAAATGAATTTAAATCTACGCCAGGAAAATAATTTCGGTTTAAAACCAAATTATCATCCTTTAAGTCACGAAGGAAATTCACTTTTTGGAAGGCAGAGCCGAGTCTCATGGCTTCGTCTTTTAACTGATTGTAACGCTCGTTATCTCCAGAAACAAATACCTTTAGACACATTAAACCCACCACATCTGCTGATCCATAAATGTAGGCATCGTATTCTTCTTTACTATGATAATCCGATTTTATCAAATCTAATTTCATGCTGCGTAAAAACGCTTGTATCAAATCGTCAGTGATATTATATTCTTTGACCGTTTGCTGAAAAGAATTTAATATGGGATTTAAACTGATTCCTCTATCAAAAGCTTTGTAGTAGTCCTCTTCAAATTCAGTAATAAGATCTTCCTTATCAAAACCATGAAAACTATCTACTATTTCATCCGCAAAACGAACAAATCCATAGATGCTATAGATGGCGTCTCTAATGCTTGGCGATAACATATAAACCGCCAAAGAAAAAGAAGTGCTATAGTTTTTAGTAACTAGCTTACTACACTTAAAAGATACATCATCAAATAATTGCTTCATATTATTGCTCTGAAAATTGTTTATTAATTAATTCCGACACTAATTTTCCAGAAATTAATGCAGGTGGAACTCCTGGTCCTGGAACCGTTAATTGTCCAGTGAAATATAAGTTTTTTACTTTTTTACTCTTCAGTTTAGGCCTTAAAAATGCAGTTTGTAATAGCGTATTTGCCATGCCGTAAGCATTTCCCTTATAAGAATTGTATTCAGATACAAAATCATTTTTGCAAAACGACTCCTTAAATATAATACTATTTTTTACACTTTGCTTGGTTAAAGTCTCAAAACGATCTATTATTTTATCAAAATATTCTTCTCTAAGTGCTTCTGTATCATTAATTCCAGGTGCTAATGGCACTAGAAAAAAACCTGATTCCATTCCTTCAGGAGCAGCTGTTTTATCGGTAACAGATGGAAAATTAGCATAAAATAAGGGCTCCGCAGGCCATTGTGGCTCATCATAAATATCCTTTGCATGTTGGTAAAAATCAACATCAAAAAACAAAGCATGATGCGAAATATTTTCAATTTTTTTGTTGAATCCTACGTAAAATAATAAGGAGGAAGGTGCAAAAACGCGACTGTCCCAATATTTTTCTGAATAAGCACGGTGTTCTTGATCCAAAAGCGTTTCGGTATGATGATAATCGGCACCACTCAAAATCAAATCAGAATAAATAGTTTCACCATTTACTACGATTGCTTTGGCAATTTTATCCGTTACAATAATCTTTTCTATATTGGCATTGGTAACAAACTGAACGCCCAATTCTGTAGCTAAACTTTCCATAGCGCGAACTACATCAAACATTCCTGTTTTTGGGTGCCAAGTTCCTAAACCAAAATCGGCATAGTTCATAAAACTATAAAAAGAAGGCGTGTCTGATGGCTTTGCTCCAAGAAATAAAACAGGAAATTCTAGAATTTGAATCAGTCTTTTATTTTTGAATTTCTTGCGAACATCTTTACTAATGTTACTAAAAAACTGTCCTACTTTCATAGCCGTTTCTGGCGTGATCAGTTCTAATGGAGAAACACCTGGACGATACACCAATTCTTTAATAGCAATATCATAATTACTTTTGGCCTCAGCCATAAATTTTTTCAATTGCGTACCGCTTCCCTTTTCAATCGCTTCAAAAGAGGCAACAATTTCTTCTAAATTATCGGCAATAGTAATAAAATCGTCTATACCGTAATACACGCGGTAGGCTGGTGATAATTTTATTAACTCATAGTAATCGCTTGTTTTTTTTCCAAAATCAGCAAAAAAACGATCGAATACATCCGGCATCCAGTACCAACTTGGCCCCATGTCAAATGTAAATCCTTCTCTTTTTAACTGTCTGGCTCTACCGCCAATACTACTGTTTTTTTCGTAAACGGTAACTTGATGTCCGCTTTTAGCCAAATAGCAAGATGCTGCCATAGCTGAAAATCCCGAACCTATAATAGAAATTGTTTGTTTCATTTGTTTAGCAAATATACAAAAAGATTAGACAAAAAAAAAGTTAAAGTTGTTCTACTAAATCACCGATTGAATTAAAAATAGAAATAGTATCCGAAAGTCCCTCTCGATTTATAAACTCTACCATTCTCCCAATGTACCACAATTCTGTAGTATCATCCACTAATTCTTCTGACATTTTTTGAACATAGGAATCTAAAATATCTCTTTCTGGCTGTACTGTCAGATAAGACACATAAACGATAGAATCAAAATGCTTTTTCATGTCTTTTAGATTGTCTATTGGCATACTTTCTCCTAAGAAAATACTTTTGTAACCGTGCAATAAAATTTCATAATTCAGATACATTAAACCCAACTCATGTATCTCATTCATTGGAAGTGATAAAACAAACACTTTATTTAATTTGGTCGGTTTTAAAACCTGCAGTTTTTCTGTATTTATCAGTAATTTTTGTTTAATCAAATAACTTATAAAATGTTCGTGAGCAGGAGTAATCGTATCTGATTGCCATAATAATCCCAACTCATTCATCAGCGGAATGAAAACTTGATGAAAAATTTCTTTGAATGACTTTTCAGCAATCAGCCAGTTATATGTATTAAAAAAAAGCTCTTGATCAAAATTCATCATTGCCATTTTCAGCTCACTAATAGCATGACTTTTGGCAGTTTTGTTAGAAATTATTTCTCGCACCAAAGAAGGAATTTTATCTTGTGGATACGTAGCTATTTTTGAAATTTTATAACCATAATCATGCAATAAGGTAATGTTTAGCAGTTTTTGTAAACTCGCCAAATCATATAATCGAATGTTAGTATCAGTACGCATGGGTTGCAAAATATCATATCTTTTCTCCCAAATACGTATGGTATGGGCTTTGATACCAGAAAGATTCTCTAGATCTTTAATACTGAACACGTTTTTTATATTATTGTTTATCATTACTTCATATTTATTAAACAAATGTAAAATAATTTTTATTTATAAACGACACATTCCACCTCAAACTTTATAAAAATGTGTTATTTTTTTGAAAAAGGTTAAACAAAACCAAATAAAAAATACAAATTACTCATTTCTAATTAGTTGCGATTTGTAGTTTTAATTTCAACTAAAAACACTATCCAAAACCAAATTGCGATTAACTATTTCAAATTCAGTCATGAAATTTAATTGCAACATTAAAAGAGAGATTGCTTCAAAAAAAACTTTTTTTCTTACATTAGGTGTCTCAAAAATACCGCATGAAAAAGCTCACTAAAGAAGAGATCAGTCAGGAAATATTCGATTTATACGATGATTACGCGCACAATAAAATTGGAAGAAGACAGTTTGTCGAAAAACTATCACTATTTGCTGTAGGAACGCTTACACTTCCTTCGTTACTCAGTTTTATGACGCCTAATTACTTGGATTCTATTTTGATAAAACCCGAAGATCCTCGATTGAAATCAGCTTTCATAACTTATGATTCTCCACAAGGCGGTGGTTCAATCAAAGGGCTTTTATCACAATCATCAAAAACAAAAAACAAATTACCAGGAATTATAGTCGTGCATGAAAACCGTGGACTTAATCCATATATTGAAGATGTAGGTCGTAGAGCAGCTCTTGAAGGATTCATCACTCTCGCACCTGATGCACTATCGCCTTTGGGTGGTTATCCCGGAAATGATGATGACGGAAGGGAATTACAAAAAAAACGTTCTCGTGAGGAAATGCTCGAAGATTTTATTGCGGCCTATCACTATTTAAAATCCCATAAAAACTGCAACGGACAAGTTGGTGTTGTTGGATTTTGTTTTGGTGGTTGGATAGCGAATATGATGGCAGTCAAAATCCCAGAATTAGGTGCCGCTGTTCCGTATTATGGAGGACAACCCACTGCAGAAGAAGCCCAAAATATCAAAACACCACTCCTACTACACTACGCCGGTTTAGACACTCGCGTAAATGAAGGTTGGCCCGCTTTTCAAGCCATTCTCAATAAAAACCAAGTCGAAAACACAGCCTATATTTATCCCGAAGTCAATCACGGTTTTCACAACAACACCACACCTCGATATGATGAAGCAGCCGCAACACTCTCTTGGACAAGAACATTACAATTTTTTAACGAAAAACTAAATAAGAAATAAATTATGGCTACAGGATTTTTTGCATTACTAGACGATATCGGAGCAATTATGGATGATGTTGCAATGATGAGTAAAATAGCCACCAAAAAAACGGCAGGAATATTAGGCGATGATTTAGCCGTAAATGCCGAAAAAGCATCAGGTTTTGTTTCCTCACGAGAAATTCCCGTTTTATGGGCCATTACCAAAGGCTCACTTTTAAACAAATTAATTATACTACCACTCGCTTTTTTACTAAGCTATTTTGTACCGTGGTTAATTACGGTAGTTCTTTTATTAGGTGCTGTCTATTTAGCTTACGAAGGTGCCGAAAAAATATACGAATACATTGTACCACATCCAAAAGAAGAAACTACAACTGAAGATTTAGATCTCACGCCAGAAGAACTCTTAATATTAGAAAAACAAAAAGTAAAAGCCGCCATAGTAACCGACTTTATCCTCTCTATAGAAATTGTAATCATTGCTTTAGGCAGCGTGGTCGGAAAACCAATTACTACCCAAATTATTGTAGTTTCATTTGTTGCATTAGTAGCCACGATAGGCGTTTACGGAATTGTTGCAGCCATTGTACGCATGGACGATTTCGGAATGCTACTCCTTACTAAAAAATCTAAAATCGGAAAAAAAATCGGGAAAATGCTAATTGGCTTACTTCCTATGGTTATCAAAGGATTGGCATTTATAGGAACCATCGCGCTGATTCTAGTAGCCGGAGGAATATTCATGCACAAGATAGAACCGCTACATCATTTACTACAAAACTTACCTTCGATAATTGGTGAATTTCTAGCCGGATTAATCGGCGGAATCCTCGCTTTTATAGTCGTAAAAGGATGTACAATGATCTGGAGGAAGATTAAAAAGAAGTAATCGCAAGACCTCAGAACATTGCGATTAAATTCTTTTGGGCGTTCCCTAAAGGTCGGGCTTTCCGCTACAATCTTTTGTTTTTTCTCAAAAACAAAAGGATTTCTGCTATAATCCCTAACGCAAAATTGTGGTGAAATGAGGATTTAGTTTATTGTTGACGATTTTAAAAAAAGTGGTAAACAAGTTGTTTGTGTAGATGTAATTAAGTTATGAAAAAAGTAATGTTGTAAATAATTAGTCTTTTACGGTTTTACGTATTTTTCTTTCAAAAGGATTGTGTATTATTGTATTAGAAGTATTTAAATGTTTTTAAAACTTAATAATTTTAGTACAAAATATTACCATCAACTGTTTCATACTTCTCGTCTAATACAAGTCAATTTATTACATTTGCTTAAATGACAATTTTTATATTTTTAATCGGACGAATTTTACCTCCATATAACAACGAAAGTTTAAAAATATCATAAAAATAATGGTTTCTTAAAAAGTAAATGAGGATAAAAAATATAACACCTATTATGATTTGAAAAATATTTTCAAAAAAAATTGAGAAACTAAATTAAACTGAACAAAAACATGAAAGTAAAAGGTTAATAAAAAAATAATGTCAAAAAAGAATAAAGAAAAATATACGTTCATAGATTTATTTGCAGGCCTTGGCGGATTCCATTTAGCTTTAGAAGAATTAGGGCATAAATGTGTTTTCGCAAGTGAACTTCAACCAGAGTTACAAAAACTTTATACTGAAAATTTTCCAAACACTCCAATTTATGGGGATATTACAAAGATCCCAGTTAATGAAATACCTGGTCACGATATTTTATGTGGTGGATTTCCATGTCAGCCGTTCTCACAAGCTGGAAAAAGATTAGGTTTTACAGAAGTGAGAGGAAGTTTATTTGGAAACATTATGGAAATTCTTGATTACCATAAACCTAAATATGTTATTTTAGAAAATGTTCAAAATTTAAAAAATCATGATGAAGGTAATACTTGGAAAGTTATTAATGAGACACTTTCTAAGTTATACGATGTTAAAGAGTCTATATTGTCACCACATCAGTTTGGAACACCTCAGCATAGGTTTAGAATTTATATAGTTGGTATTCTAAAAAGTCAAATCAATTATAATCCTCTTCAATATTTTGAATTTCCCGAACCTAAAAACTATGAATGTGATATTAGAAACATAATTGATGAATCTGCAACCGACTTTATGCATTTACGAAATGAAACAAGAAATCATTTATTAATTTGGCAAGAATTCGTAGATGAACTTTATAAACATGGTGGAAAATTACCTACTTTCCCAATTTGGGCAATGGAATTTGGCGCTGATTATGATTTCGAAGAAATAGCTCCAGCATTTCAATCAATTAATCAATTGAAAAACAAGAAAGGTAAATTTGGAACTACAATTAATGGAAGTTCAAAAGATGATTGCCTATCATTTTTACCGAATTATGCTGTAACTAATAAAAGTGAAAAATTTCCAAATTGGAAAATTCAATTTATTAAGCGAAATAGAGAATTTTATAAATTAAATAAAACATGGCTAGATTTATGGCTTCCAAAAATAAAAAATTTTGAAAATAGTCATCAAAAATTTGAGTGGAATTGTGGTACTGAAGAGAATCCAACAATTTTTAATAAAATCATTCAATTCAGACCATCTGGTATTAGAGTTAAAAAACCAACATTTTCACCTGCATTAGTTTTAACTACAACACAAATTCCAATTTTCCCATGGGTGAATCTTCCAAACGAATCATTGGAAGAAGGAGAAGGTCTAAAAGGTCGTTATATGACTAAAGATGAAGCGGCTTCATTACAAGGAATGCAAAGGTTAAAAAAATATCCAGAAACTATTCCTGCAGCGTTTAAAGCGTTCGGGAATGCTGTAAATGTTGATTTAGTAAAAATAATAGCTGAGAAATTAATAACACATGAACAAAATAGAAAAAGTATCAATTGCACTGCAACCGAGTGTATATAATACATTTCGAGCTTTAAACAATACTGTAGCTCTCACCTTAAGTGAGTATGTAGATAATTCAGTACAATCTTATTTAGATAATAAGGAAAAATTATTACAAATTAATAAAGATTATTTTTTTGAAGTTAGCATTGAAGTTGATCAAAAAGCAAATCAAATAATAATTAAAGATAATGCTGCAGGTATTGATTCACTGAATTATTTAAGAGCTTTTGAACCAGCCAATATTCCTTTAGATAATACAAAACTAAATGAGTTTGGTATGGGTATGAAAACTGCTTCAGTTTGGCTTGCTAATAAATGGTCAGTTAATACTAAAGCTATTGGAGAAACCATTGAAAGATTTACTGAATTTGATTTGCAAAAGGTAATAGCTGAAAACAAAGAAGAGTTAATTGTTACAGAAACCCCAAAAGATGAAGTTGAGCATTACACAGAGATAATATTATCAGAACTATCACATAATGCACCTTCAGCACATCAAATGGATAAAGTCCGAAGACATTTAGCAAGTATTTATAGAATTTTTTTAAGGAATGAAGAAATTAAAATTATTGTAAATGGAGAAAACCTTCAAGCTCCAAAATATGAAATCCTAAACGTTCCTTTTTTCAAAGAATCTAATGGAAAAGATATTTTATGGAAAAAAGATATTGATTTTCAAATTGGAAAATACAAAGCTAAAGGATTCATTGCAATATTAAAAGCAATTCAGAACAATGCAAATGGGTTAGTTTTGCTAAGAAGAGGACGTGTAATTGTTGGAGGAGACGAGGATCGCTTCTTTCCTTCTTCGATTTTTGGAGCAGCAGGTAATTTTAGATATAAACGTCTTTTTGGTGAACTTGAATTAGAAGGATTTGATGTGACTTTTAATAAAAATGGCTTTACCGACGAGGAAAATCTTAATGCTTTTATTGACGCGTTAAGAGATGAACTTAAAGATCCTAATTTAAATTTACTAAGTCAAGCAGATAATTTTAGAGTTAAAACAAAAGAAGAAAACTCCAAAATAGCAGAAAAGATAATTAACTCTCAAAAGAAAGATATTGTTAATGAGCCAATAACAGATAAAATTAAAAAAGTTGAAGACTTAGGCGCAGACAGAATAAACACTTTAAAAGATGAACAAATAATTGAAGAAGCACTTTCTTTAGGTTCAGTTTTAGATTCTTTTGATTATGAGGGAGTGGCATATAAATTTCAGGTAGATTTAATTAATGAAGATGAATCAGATGCTCTTTATTCTGTTAAACAGATTATTATTCATGAAGGAATGTTTGAAGTACCATGTGTAATATGTAAAATCAATCTAGCACACCCTTTTTTTAATCGTTTTGAACAGTTCAGAAAGGCAAACGATTATGAACCAATTATGGCCATTTTTAAATCTTTTGCATTAGCAGAGTTTCTTGCTACTAAAAAAAGTATGCAGTATCCTTCTGAATTAAGAACGCTTTTCAATAATTATATAGTACAAGAATAAAATTAATGCAATGGAAATAAAAATTATACCTACTGAAAAGACTACAGAAGTTTTTAAGCCGACCGTTGGCGAAAAAATGAATGATATAATATCTCGTTTTGAATTGTTTTTAGATCAAGATGAGATTGATAATTTAATTACTGAAACTTATCACATTCTATCTAATTGTACTAATCCAAAATTACTACAGGAACAAGACACAACACATCTGTCTGTTGGGTATGTGCAAAGTGGTAAAACAATGTCTTTTACTGCATTAACTGCACTGTCTGCGGATAACGGCTATCGTATTATAATTTATTTAGCAGGTACAAAAACAAATTTACTTTCACAAACAACTAAACGATTAACTAAAGACTTAATTAAAGATAGTTCTCTAAACAACATTTATAAAATTTTAGAAAATCCAGGCTTAGCAAAAGTTTCTGAAATTAGGGGTAAAATGAGATTGTCAACAAAACCAACTATCTTGATTACTTTACTTAAACACTATAAGTATGTAAATGAGCTTGCAGAAATATTTAAGTCAAGAATAATCCAACAAGAGTTAGGAAAACAAGGTGTATTAATAATTGATGATGAAGCAGACCAAGCTTCGTTAAATGGTTTTTCTTATGCAAACAGTAAAAAGGCAAGTGTTTCAGATGAATGGGATGAAGAGACAGATAATAAAGAATCGAGTACTTATTCTAGTATTTTAAACTTAAGAGCTTCAATACCTAACCATTCGTATGTTCAGTATACAGCAACTCCTCAAGGGCCTTTACTTATAAGTATTATGGACTTACTTTCTCCTAAAAGCCATACAATATTGACTCCTGGAAAAAAGTATACAGGAGGTAAAATGTTTTTTCAAGATTTCCCTGATTTAGTAATCTCTATTCCTGACGATGAGGTCTATCATTACAAAGATAATCCATTGACAAGTCCACCAAAATCTTTAAAAGAATCATTACAATTATATATTTTAAATGTAGCACTTATTACTAACCATTGGAATAAAGTTAAGTTTTTGTCCATGATGATACATGCAGATAGACAAAAGGATGTGAGTAGATTATTTCATGGTTGGGTTGAAGAATTAATTAGTAGATGGGCTACTATATTAAATCTGGAAGATGGTGATATAGCTAGAATTGACTTAGATAATGAATTTGAAAATTTATATAATAAAGAAACTTCTAAGTTTTATTCTGAAAAGGATAATGTACCTAATTTTTCAGAAATTAAGCCTCTAATTGCTGATGCTATAAATGACTCTCAATTATATTTAATAATAAGCGAAACTGATGCCACAAGAGAAGTAGACTGGGATAGTGCATCGTCCCATATATTAGTCGGTGCTGACATGCTTAATCGTGGATTTACAGTGGAAAACCTTGCTGTTACGTATATGCCAAGATATACAAAAAGCAAATCTAATGCTGACACAATTCAACAAAGGTGTCGTTTTTTTGGCTACAAACAGAAATACCTTAATGCATGTCGTGTTTACCTACCAACAGACTCTATTGCTGAATATGTTGAATATGTAATTCATGAAGAAGAGATGCGTAATTGGTTAAAAAGTACAGAAAGTTTAGCTAAAGTCCAACAACAACTTATTTTATCCGAAAAATTAAGTCCTACTAGAAAAAATATTTTACCATATGGTATTGTTCAGGCTAAGATGAAAGGATGGCATGCTATGAATGCTTTACAGTATATTGAAAATAATAAATTGGTTGTAGATGATTTTCTAAAAGTCAATAATTTTTCGCTATATGAACCTCAATATGATACAACGGATAGGAATCATAAAACGGTAAGAGTAGATGTTGATAAAGCAATTGATTTTTTGACGCAATTCAAGTTTGGTAACTATGGAGATACTGCTCGTAAAATGGCAACCATCAGATATTTACAATACTTAAGCGAAAAAACTGAATACCCAATTACTAATGTTCAATTTATTCAAATGGCTTACGAAAGAGAGTATCGTGAGCGTTCATTTAACTTATTAAATTTAAAAATTGATCAATTATTTTCTGGTCGTTCAACCACAGGTAGCCAGGTATATCCTAGTGATAGAGGAATTAAAGGCGAAGATACTATTTGTATTCAAATTCATAAAATTAAATTAAAAAACCATGCAGTTCATAAGTTAGTCGGCAAAATAATATATACAATAGCTATATATTATCCTGATGATTTTGCAACTGGATACGTATCAGCTCAACCAGAAATATTAACTTTTGAAGATGACGAATAATATGGAAAATTCTGGATATAAAGTTTTTTTAGAACTATTAAGAAGAGATTCAAGTAGTAAAGAATATGTTTCTGTTGAGTCTGTACCTTTCTCTAAGCATCATAAAATTGGTATTTCATCTGAAGGATATCCAATGTTTTTTGTTAAATGTGATGGCCTTACTAAAGCTATTAATATTAATTTAGAATTAATTTCGGTTTTTTTTTCTCAAGAATGTAGTATAAAAGAAAATGAAAATAATACTACTGAAATTTATACTATTGTTTTATTAAAAACATATAACTCAGACTTACAACAATACTTTACGGATGTTTTTTCAATTATTCTTAAACATATTGAATCAATTCCATCAGAAAGAGATTTATACAGGGAGGTAAAAAAGGTTATTGATTTATTTAGTTCAATTAACAAACCTCCTCTTAAATCAATACAAGGTCTTTGGACTGAGTTATTAGTAATTGAAAAAGCAATTAATCCAGAATATTTAATTAATGCTTGGCACATTTCTCCTTTCGATAAATTTGATTTCAATGACGGAATAGATAAACTTGAAGTAAAATCTACGACTAAGTCAAAAAGAGTTCACAATTTTTCTATTGAACAATTAAACAATAATCCTGGTTCTGATTTATTAATTGCTTCCGCTTTTACAATTGAGACTGGCTCTGGTAAAAGTATTATAAACCTTAGGGACAACATAGTTTCTAAAATAAGTAACATAAAAGTTCAACTTCGCTTAAATGAAATAATTTATAAAACGATGGGGAGTGATTATGAAAAGCTAGGAGATATTTTTTTTGATTATCAACAAGCATCAGATTCATTATCATTTTATAAAATTAAGGATATACCCAGTATCCATATTGACGCAATTCCGTCCCAAATTTCAAATGTCACGTTTAGTTGTGATCTTACGAATGTTCCAGACGTATTAGAGGTAAAAGATAGTTTATTATTTGAAAGTCTTGGAATATGAATGAATATAAAAACATAGAAAAAATAAAACCAGAAACTTTGCTCGCATTAATGCGCGAAGTACTAGATCAATCTTCTAAATTTTCATATATTAATGGTACTCAACCATTTTTCATGTCTTTTGAAGGTCAAAAGTTTTATGTATATGTAAAGAATATTTCGAGTGCGTATTTTTCAGATAGAGATAAAACCACAAGAGCACAATTACCAATTAAGAAAGAGTTTAATTTAATAAAATCATCACCTTATCCATTTATATTTTTAGGTTATGACGGCATAAATGATGTTTTTGTATGTTGGAATTTTCACGTTGCTAAAGAAAGATTAAATCTTGGTAAAAGTGTTTCTTTCTACTCGCGTACTTTTTTTCAGTCTGATGTTAAAGAAGGTGAGTTAGTTAGAAAAAAATTGAAAAATGGTGACTTACCTATATTATTTAAAAGGTCTTCTCTAATTGAATTTTTCACAAATATTGATACTTTTTTTGCACCAGGCATTTTTCCAAAAAATGAATTTATTAATGCAGTCGGTAAAATTAACTATGAAGAAAAATTTAAAGTCTATTTAAAAGAAAATAGAAACCTATCAGATAAATCAATAAAAAATTATTCAAATGCACTTAAAAGTAGAATTTCTGAAGGCATTAGAAAATATTTTATTCCAACTCTAGAAACGATATATTTTATTGAAAACCTTTTAATTTTAGAGGAATTAAAAATTCAAATTTTTAAAAAAGAGGAATATAAAGCACTAAATTCAACAGGGAAAAACATGTATTCTTGTGCTTTTGATAATTATATTAATTTCATAAAAAACCTTTATGTGTATGAGGTTGAAGAAAATGCTACTATTGTAAATGATATAAATGAAGAATACTGTAGAATAGGTAAATTATTAAAAATAAATAATTCAGATTTAATAAACGAAATAGAACCATACATTAAGTCGAACCGACTACTTTCAGCGGCTCAGATAGTTGGCAATTACTATCAAAATCAATATCCATCAATGGAATTATCTGATTGGATTAATCTTGTTCGAGAAATTTAGCTATCGTAAATATAAATACAATTAAAATTTTAAATATTATTACATTAAATCTGCTAAAATGTCTGTAGGATAATTTTAAAATCCAATCTTCTCCACAAAAAATAAAATTATCACAAAAAACCTCATTTTCTCTGTAAGGAATTAGAATAAACTACCTTTCAAAAAAAATAATGGCTATAGAGCACAAGGTTCGATTGGTTGAAGAGTTGTTCGACCGTCTTGAAAAAGAAATTGCTGTATTCCAGTCAGAAACGCATTTGCATTGTATTGCTGGATGCGGTAAGTGTTGTTCGACTCCAGAAATAGATGCCTCGCCATTAGAGTTTTTGCCTTGGGCATTTCATTTATTTTTAAATGGAGAAGCCGAAGATATCTTGCTCCAACTCCAACAAAAATCAGACTCCAACTGTCATTTATATCGTCCGCATTCTTTTATTGATAGAAGTATGGGAAGTTGTAGCGACTATCGTTATCGGGGATTAATTTGTAGACTTTTTGGATATGCAGCCAGTAGAGATAAATATGGACAGCTCCGTTTAGCCACTTGTAAGATAATTAAAGAAGGCCAACAAGAAAACTACAACACCGCCGAAGTAGCGATCAGCAAAGGACTTTACGTTCCTGTTTTTACCGATTATTATATGCAACTGTCACAAATAGACAATAGACTCGCTACTACACTACTTCCTATAAACCAAGCTTTGGCAACAGCCATAGAAGAAGTCTTGCATTATTACGCTTACAGACCATTACCGAATGGTCTAGGAAATAGTGCTTAAAAGCAATAACAAAGTTAAGTTTGTTTAAGTCTTAATTTTACTTAAATCACTTAATGGTTAAAAATGTAAAACAGTATTGCAATTAGACGTAAAAAACCATAATGCAAAAACTCTAACTAACAATTCATTGTACAATTTTCTTCGTTAGAGCTTTAGCAGCAAAGTTGCTCATGTTTGTTGAGACGCTTCCAGCGTGACAAACTAAGGGTGATGTTTACCTATAAATTGAATTCTATTATTTGGCTGAAATAACTGAAAAACTGCTATTAGTTCTAAATAATTATTTCATTAAAAACTACTGTTGAATACGTCATAAAACAAAATCATATAGTTTCAACCAACAAAAAAAGCCCCAAACGGGGCTTTTTCGATATATATAATTCAAGTATTACTTACTCAAATACATTTTTCTTCTAGACTACAATTCGTAGAATTGATCGTCTTTTAAGTCGTCAATAAACAAGATGCTTTTTCCTGTTGATTTCATTTCTGGTCCTACTACTTGTTTACATTTTAAAACATGCGTAAATAGGATGATATAACTCATGAAATTTCTGAATTAAAAGTAAGTTAGGCCTATAACTTTTTGGATAAATAAATTCAAATCAATGAGTTTCAAGAAATTATTTAAAAATTTATTTTTGTACGATAAATCGACTATATTTACCCAAAAAATAAGTCTTAGAAAAATTTTAAGTGGTTTTACTTCTTTGCTTTTAGAACTTGAAAGTAATCTTTTTGCATTCAATTATGTAATGCAGCAGGTAACAAAAGGTTTAAAAGAAGCAGATAAAAAACGTCATTTACTAAAAACTAAGTGTTGCAATAATCGTAGCAACAGATAATAATTCACATATTAAATAAATAAAAACAATGCAAAAAACTTCAAATGCTTTCGTAGCAGCTTCTTGGGTGGCCTTAGGGGCGGGAATGATCGGTTACTTAGTTGGACTATGGCGTTCAGAAATGTTACTAAATGAAATAGGCTACTATTTTACAGTTCTAATGTTTGGTCTTTTTTCAGTAATATCACTTCAAAAAAGTGTTAGAGATAGAATTGAAGGCTTTCCTGTAACCGATATTTATTATGGTATTTGTTGGTTTGGAACAATTTTATCTATCGTGTTATTAATCGTTGGACTTTGGAATGCAACTTTATTACCAAGTGAAAAAGGATTTTATGGTTTTGCATTTTTATTGGCGATTTTTGGAGCGATTGCAGTTCAAAAAAACACAAGAGATAATATGACAATTACAGAACAAAAATAATAAATAGCTTGTTCCTAATAAGAATACCAGCGCAGATAAAACTGATTTAGAAAAACGAAAAGCCCCAAACGGGGCTTTTTCAATATATACAATCCAAGTATTATTTACTTAAATACATTTTTCTTCTAGAGTACAATTCGTAAAATTGATCGTCTTTTAAATCATCAATAAACAAGATGCTTTCTCCGGTTGATTTCATTTCTGGTCCTAATGCTTTGTTTACATTTTGGAATTTGCTGAAAGAGAAAACCGGTTGTTTGATCGCAAATCCTTTCAATTGTGGATTAAAAGTGAAATCAGTTACTTTATTGTGACCTAACATTACTTTAGTTGCATAATTCACATAAGGTTCTCCATATGCTTTTGCGATAAAAGGAACCGTACGAGACGCTCTAGGATTCGCTTCGATGATGTAAACCGTATCATCTTTAATGGCAAACTGAATGTTGATTAAACCAACTGTTTTCAACGCTAAAGCAATTCTTTTAGTATGATCTTTTATTTGTTGCATTACAAATTCCCCTAAGTTGAAAGGTGGCAAAGTCGCATTACTATCTCCAGAGTGCACTCCGCAAGGTTCAATGTGTTCCATAATTCCTATGATATACACATTTTCACCATCACAAATCGCATCCGCTTCTGCTTCAATCGCTCCATCCAAATAATGGTCTAAAAGTAATTTGTTCCCTGGAATTGTTTTCAATAAATTGATTACGTGCTCTTCCAGTTCTTGTTTGTTGATTACAATTTTCATTCCTTGACCACCCAACACATAAGAAGGACGAATCAATAATGGAAAGTCTAAAACATCCGCTAAAGCAGAAGCTTCGTCAGCCGTTTCAGCAATTCCAAATTGTGGGAAAGGAATGTTTAATTCGGTTAATAATTCAGAGAAACTTCCTCTATCTTCAGCTAAATCCAAAGCATCAAAGCTAGTTCCTATAATTTTTATTCCGTATTTAGATAGTTTCTCCGCTAATTTAAGAGCCGTTTGACCACCTAATTGCACGATAACCCCTTCTGGTTTCTCATGCTGGATAATATCGTAAATATGCTCCCAGAAAACTGGCTCGAAGTATAATTTATCTGCTGTATCAAAATCAGTCGAAACTGTTTCTGGATTACAGTTGATCATAATTGTTTCGTAACCACATTCTTTTGCAGCCAAAACTCCGTGTACACAAGAATAATCAAACTCAATTCCTTGACCAATTCTATTTGGACCTGATCCAAGAACGATAATTTTCTTTTTATCTGTAACTACACTTTCGTTATCTACGTAGCGTGTTCCGTCTGCTTTTTCTATTTCCGCTTCAAAAGTAGAATAGTAATATGGTGTTTTTGCTTTAAATTCTGCCGCACAAGTATCTACTAATTTAAACACACGGTTAATGTTCATCACGTCACGCAAACTGTGTACTTGACTTTCTAAACAACCCATCATGTGCGCAATTTGTCTGTCAGCAAACCCTTTTTGTTTGGCTTCTAACAACAATTCTCTTGGCAACGTTTCTACTTTATAATTAGAAATTTCTTTTTCTAAAGTATAAAGTTCTTCATATTGTTTCAAGAACCACATATCTATTTTAGTGATTTCATGAATACGACTCAAAGGAATTCCCATTGCAATTGCGTCATAAATCACAAAAACACGATCCCAACTTGCATAAGTCAGTTTCTCGATAATTTGTTCGTAGTTCGTGTATCCTTTTCCGTCAGCACCTAAACCATTTCTTTTGATTTCTAATGATTGCGTCGCTTTGTGTAACGCTTCTTGGAACGAACGTCCAATTCCCATTACTTCACCAACGGATTTCATTTGAAGTCCTAAAGTTCTGTCAGCACCTTCAAATTTATCAAAGTTCCAACGTGGAATTTTCACAATCACATAATCCAAAGTCGGCTCGAATAAAGCAGAAGTCGATTTGGTAATTTGATTTTGTAATTCATCTAAATTGTATCCTAAAGCTAGTTTAGAAGCAATTTTTGCAATTGGGTAACCCGTCGCTTTTGATGCTAAAGCAGAAGAACGAGATACACGAGGATTGATTTCAATCGCTACAATATCTTCTTTATCGTCTGGCGAAACAGCAAACTGCACGTTACAACCTCCAGCAAAGTTTCCGATGCTACGCATCATCAAAATCGCATAGTCACGCATTTTTTGGAAAGTCGTGTCAGATAAAGTCATCGCTGGCGCAACAGTAATCGAATCTCCAGTATGAATTCCCATTGGATCCATGTTTTCGATAGAACAGATAATTACCACATTATCGTTTTTATCTCTCAACAATTCCAACTCATATTCTTTCCAACCCATCAAAGCTTTGTCAATCAAAACCTCATGAATAGGTGACATTTCTAAACCGTAGGTTAGTTTTTCGTCAAATTCTTCTTTTTTATAAACAATTGCAGCTCCAGTTCCTCCAAGGGTAAACGAAGGACGAATTACTAATGGAAAACCAAATTCTTGTGCAATTTCTTTTCCTCTTAAATATGATGTACAAATTTCTGCAGGTGCAGAAGGTACATTTATCTTTTTAAGCAATTGTTTGAACTGCTCTCTGTCTTCGGTAATATTGATGGCGTTTACATCAACACCTATCATTTTTACACCAAAATCTTTCCAAATTCCTTTTTCATCCGCCTCTAAACACAAGTTTAAAGCAGTTTGTCCACCCATTGTAGGTAAAACAGAATCGATTTGAGGATGTTCTTTTAGTATTTCAATAATAGACTTAGTCGTTAATGGCTTCAAGTAAACATGATCGGCCATAGTTGGATCGGTCATGATGGTTGCAGGATTAGAATTGATTAGAATAACTTCAATTCCTTCTTCACGAATAGAACGAGCAGATTGAGATCCTGCATAATCAAATTCGCACGCTTGACCAATTACAATAGGACCTGAACCTATTATTAAGACGGATTTTATCGATGTATCTTTTGGCATTTTGTAGTAATTATTGTGTTGTGTAGTTATTTTTTAAGGGTTTAAAGTACTTAAATTATACGACTTTAAACGCTGCTCTTTAGGCTTTATTTACCGATTAGGTATAAAAAAAGGCGATACTAAAGAAAGTAACGCCTTATTTATGTTTATACAAACATTATTTTTTGTGTCTTGGTTCGCAAGAAACAGTCAATTTATGTCTTCCTTTAGCTCTTCTACGCGCAAGAACTTTTCTTCCATTAGCAGAAGCCATTCTGTCCATAAATCCGTGCTTATTTCTTCTTTTTCTTTTCGATGGTTGAAACGTTCTTTTGCTCATTGCTTTGTATCTTTAAAAACTTATTTATATCTTTCTTAATTCGGATACCTGTTACCCGAAATCCGAGTGCAAATATACAAAGACTTTTTTTCCTCACAAGTAGTTTTGTAAAAATATTTTCAATTCATTTTACTATATTTGTGATCTTAAAATAATCACACTATGTTTCACAGAAATATTAAACTTATTATCGCCGGACTTATCATTGCTACTGGCTTTTGGCAATTTACAGAAAGTAATATTGGTAACGGAATTTTCCTTATACTATTAAGTGCAATTCCTATTTTTCTTTACTTCAAAAATGAATTCATCTTATTAGCCTTCTTAAAACTAAGAAAACAAGATTTTGAAGGAGCTAAAAAATGGCTAGCATACATTAAAAATCCAGATACGGCTTTGGTAAGAAAACAACAAGGATACTTTAATTATTTACAGGGTATCATGTTGTCACAAACAAATATCAATCAAGCGGAGAAATATTTTAAAAAAGCAATCGAACTGGGATTGTCTATGGATATGGATTTAGCTGTTGCTAAATTAAACCTTGCCGGAGTAGCCATGTCAAGAAGAAGAAAGCTAGAAGCAACCACCTTATTGAATGAAGCTAAAAAGCTAGACAAACAAAATATGTTAAAAGAACAGATCACGATGATGAAAGATCAGATGAAAAAGATCTAAATAACAAAAAGGGCCAAATGCATTTCATTGGTCCTTTTTTGTTTTAATTCACATAAAGAATATCGCATCCTTTTCTGTTTTTACTTTTAGCATATTTTTTCCTGAAAATAGTAATTCACCACAATACTTTTAAACACGTTGAACATGGATCATTTTAAGACCGAAGAGGCCATTAACAAATACAATAATTCTCCACAAGAAAAATTATCTGGACTTTCTCCTTCTCAAACTCATGAATTAATTCACAATCCATTAGGCGAAAATTCTTGTATTAAATTTAGTTCACACATCACTAATGAAATTCTAGACCAAATTCCTTTTTTTAGAACTGCAGAAGAACTTTTAAAGATTATTAAACGTGATGGATTCCTAAAAGTTACTCCACTTGGCGCACTTCCTAAAAAAATTCTCGTAGAATTATACGACTTCAACTTTATCACTGACGAACACATAGCCTCTGGTATAAACAAGCTTTATAGAGAGGACGAATGCATCTCTTTAAAAACAGCTCGAATAGTTTGCGAATCTACCAATCTTGTTAAAAAAAGTAAAGGAAAATTACTCTTGACAAAAAATGGAGAAAGATGTTTGAAAGCTGAAAATCGCGTTGAATTATTTAAAGTAATTTATTTAATTTTTACCGAAAAATTTAATTGGGCTTACATTGATGGTTATACGAAAGAACCTGTTGGTCAATATGGCTGTTTATTTTCAATCTACTTATTGAAGATATTTGGAGATAAAGAAAATGCAACAAGCTTTTATGCTTCAAAATATTTACAAGTTTTCGAAAAATTCTTAACTCTATTCAACGACGATTACGTTTCCCCTGAAAAACAATTTAATAGTTGTTATACTGTGAGAACGTTTGAAAGATTTACAGAATGGTTTGGTTTTACTACGATAAATGGAATGAAAAATTTTTATGATCAAGAAAATGCAAAAATTGTAAAAACAGAATTACTTGATAAAATATTTGTCTTTGAATAAAATTAGTATGTCCGAAATGGTTTTAAAATATAGAACCTAACAGTATTCTACTTTTCTACTTCCCTCTTCTACAGCAGATAATTTGTTATAAAACCTTCTTTTCTAGGAATAAAAAAAAACAAAAAATAAAACTTAGATTGGTTAGATTGGCAAAATAATCTAATTCAGCTCTTATCAAAAAGAAGAAATCCTCCTATAAATAACAAAGTAACCGCAAAAACTTTCTTTAATATTTTTTGGTCAATGTTAATCGCTAATTTACTTCCAAAATAACCACCTACTACAAATACTATCGAAATAATTATTGCAAATCGCCAATCAATATATCCAGCCTTATGGTAATTAATCACTGCAAGCATGGTTACTGGAGGCAATAAAGCCGCTAAACTCGTTCCTTGTGCTTGTTGTTGTGTAAATCCCATCAGTAATAAAAGAGGAACCATAATTATGCCTCCACCAATTCCTATTAATCCGCTGAGAATACCAGCAGCTAAACCTATACACATCAATAAAACTATAGTTTGCATTGTCATTTTCATGTCATTTAAGATTAATAACCACTAAGTGGAATTTCTATTTGATATTTTTTGCCCTCCGAATTAATCAATTTTGCTTCTCTCAACCAAGGATTATGAATTTTCAAAATTTTATAATTGATACCTTGTCCTTTTGCAAAATCAGCTAAGTCTGTAATTGCACTATCAATTTCAATTTTTCGAGTAGGCAACACCGTATATAAATCCTCAGAAGCGATGTTGTATCCATATTTTGAGGCGTTATTCATAATTTCTTTTAAAGCTAAGATCCTAAAAACATATCTAGAAGTTTCTTCAGTAAGTAACAAGTCATAATAATTCGATATTTTCTGAATTGCAATTTGCTTATTAACACCTGCCATTCCACCATTATAGGAAGCAGCAGCCAAAGTCCAAGTACCTAATTTACCTTTAGCACTCAAAAAATAACTACAAGCAGCTTGTGTAGATTTTGCCAGATCATAACGTTCATCAACATTCTCATTCACTTCCATACCGCGTTCTTTTCCTGTTTCTGGCATAAACTGCCAAATTCCTCTCGCTCCAGCTGGCGAAACCGCATTTACTAAACCACTTTCAATGACAGCTAAATATTTAAAATCATCAGGAATACCGTTTCTTTTCAAAATAGGTTCAATAATTTTAAAAGCACGATTGGCTCTTTTTATTGCTAAAATTGTAGAAGCATGTAAGTTTACATTGACCAATAATTCTCGATCAAATCGCTCTTTAACATCTGCAATATGCAATGGAGTGGGCTCGCCAGCAAAGTCTAATTTACTTGGAAAAGCAGACGTATCAATACTGTCAACTGTAAAATTTGTTTTTTTAGTTGTTGCAAAAACAAACAAGCCACTCAAAAAAATTACTGCAACAATTATTATGGTTTTGTGTATTCCTTTCATATTTTCTATGTTTTATCATTACTGATTAACGGCTACCCTATTTTGTTCCCAATATTATTTCAGGTAAATTTTCATTGAGCCATTTGTATTTATTTAAAATCATAATATGCGTTCCTCCTTTGACCACGATACAATCCTTGATGTATTTTATAGGAAAAACATCATCTGCATCGCCATGAATGTGAATCACATTTTTATCAACCACAGTTCTATCCCAAAGAATTACTTGCTCTACCGACCACTGTAAATATCGAATATCTCTAACGGAAAGGAATTTTTCATACAATTCTAAACGCTTATTTATAGTTTCACCAAAGGAAAACTTAGCTAAATTCTCTAGATTCATTAGTAAACTCATTGGAATTAACTTGTAAGCTTTAGTCGTTTTGGCTAACTTAAATCTACGAGGAAACTCTAAATTACTTTTGACACTGGATATAATAATAACTTTTTTTACCTGTATAAAGCGAGCCATTTCTTGCACTAAAATTCCACCAAATGAAACACCAATGAGAACGGGATTAGGATGCTTTATCTTAGCTGCTATTCGTTTAGCATAATCCAACAAAGTTTCATTATCTAAAGGGATTTCCCATTCTAATAAGTAAATTTCAAAATCAGCTTCTGGAAGCTTAATTCGCTCGAAAATTGAAGTACTTGCGGCCAATCCTGGCATTAGATAAACAGGTATTTTACTCATAATTGTTTTAACGATTTTATAACAACATTCTGATTTTTTATCTCGATTTTTGTATAAAATTAATTTTTTTTATTTAGATTCATCCCACTTCACACCTTATATTACCAATAATTTATGAATACACAACTTTTTAAATCAGACACAAGAGGTACTGCTAATTTTGGTTGGCTAAAGGCAAATTTCTCTTTTTCTTTTGGCAATTATTTCAATGCCGATCGCGTACAATTTGGAATGTTACGCGTATTAAATGACGATACTATTGACGGAGGAACTGGCTTTGGCACACACAGTCACGCTAACATGGAAATAATAACTATTCCTTTAGAAGGCGGTCTAGAACATCGAGATAGCATGGGAAATGAAGGAGTAATTCGCTTTGGAGAAGTTCAGGTTATGAGCGCTGGATCTGGCGTAGAACATTCTGAAATGAACGCAAGCAAATTAGAAGAAGCAAAAACATTACAATTATGGGTATTTCCTGATCGAGAAAATGTAGCTCCAAGATACGACCAGAAATCATTTGATATTGAAAATCAAATCAATACCTTTGTAAATATTGTTTCGCCAAACGATCAAAATGATGGCAATGCACTTTGGGTTTACCAGAAAACCTTTTTCCATTTAGGAATTTTTGACAGTAACACTACAACCAATTATTCGGTTAGGATTACTAAAAATGGTGTTTATTTATTTTTAATTGAAGGCGAAATACTAATTAATAACCAAGTTTTGAAGGCAAGAGATGCCATGGGAATAACGGATTTTGATTCCGTTGAAATTCAGATTATTTCCAAATCAAAAATACTTTTGGTAGAAGTACCAATGAATTAGCGTTAATTATCATGGATGGATTAATCACTATTGACATTAAAGACAACACATTTGCACGACAATTTGAAACTACAGTAGAGGAAGGATTAGTTACTGTTGAATATTCTTTTCAAGAGAAGAAGATATTTCTAACGAAAATTAATACTCCAGAATCGTATGAAAATGAAGAGTTTATCACTAATTTTCTAAAAAATATAATGGAAATTGCGATAGAGCGAAAGTTCAAAGTAGTTCCAATTCTTCCAAAAATAGTGGTTTTCTTCAAGAAAAACCCAGTATATAAAGAATTACTTCCACCGGGAATTAGACTTTAGTAAAAAGGTGCCGTTCGAATGAGCTGCACCTTTTTTTTATAAATTGTTTAAAACAAAATCAATATCCTTTTTTACTAATCAGTTCCAGTTATCGCACCATTTAGTTCGTTCATTCTGTATGCTGCTGAAAAATCATTGTAGCTGTTATTTATTTGATAAAATCAACATCTAAAATCGTTAATAAGACACTCTTTTACAATAAAAAATAATACTTGTAATTTACAAGTAAATTTTAAATACCTTTGTAGTTGTTTAAACAACTATATTTATGGGAACAATTTTTTCAACAGAAAATTTATATACTATTTTGTCTGGAAGGACGCACTCCGCTTTTAACAGAGCGTTGTTGACTAATTTTAGAAAAAACAATATTTCGCTAACAAAAGAGCAATGGACTATTTTAGGTGTTTTGTGGAAAAATGAAGGCTGTACACAACAAACCTTAGCAGATCAAACTTCGACTGACAAACCCGGAATAACGCGTTTAATTGATCATTTGGAAAAAGAAAATTTAGTAGAACGGCATCCTGACGCAAATGACAAACGATTAAAATTAATTTTTTTGACTCCCAAAGGGAAATCAATTGAAAAGGAAGTAATGATTGTTGTCAATGAAACTCTTAAAAATGCGATAAGAGACATTGAACCAGAAAGGCTCGAAATCGTAAAGGAGACTTTTCTTCAAATTTATAATAATTTAGAAACAAAAAAATAAGATGAAAAAATATCTACTACTTTCCCTTTTTTCGCTTTTTACATTTGCTACTGGTTATGCGCAAATAGAAATTTCAACTTCTTTACAAGAGGCGATTCATAAAGCTATTGAAAAAAACAGTTCGATAAAAAATAAAGAACTCGAAATTGAAAAACTGCAACTTCAGGAAAAAAGCGTTTGGAATAAATATATCCCAACGGTAGAAGCTAGTGCCATTTACTCCTATTTTGACAATAAATTGACAGTTGATCTTCCTGCCACAACCCTACCTATAATTAACATTCCGGTGTTTGGTGGAAAATCGACTTTTGATAATTACGGAAATATTTTTAATGGAAGTATAATGGCAAAAACGGTTTTATTTAGCGGTATGCAAATTCCTAATGGTGCTAAGGCATTGAAGCAAAAAGCAATCGGAACAGAATACCTAAAAGAATCTGAGAAGGACATTATTATAAAAGACGTAATTAACACCTTTGACCAAATCACTTTATTAAATGAAGTTGAAAAACTTTTGAATGACAGTGAAAAGAGATTGCAAACAGAAACCAAAAGAATTTCTAAAGCAATCGAAGAAGGTCTTGCTATTCCTTATGATCGAGATAAAATAAAATTGGCCTCATTAGAATTGAAATCTAAAAGAATTGAACTAGAGGGAAAACGAAAATTAGTATATAGAAAAATACGCTATTTAACCGGCTATTCCGATTCAGAAATAAATAATGTTCAATACAATTTAGTTCCTTATTTAATTTTGGAAGAGAATTTAAGCACCGAAAACAAAAAAGAAATCAAAGCCTTAGAATCATTTAAAGTAGCCTATGAATATTTGCTAAAGAAAGAAAAAGGAACTTTTCTTCCTACTTTAGGTGCTTTTGGGGGCGTAACCCACAGCAGTGTATTTGATGCAAACTCAACAACTCCTGTAATTCCAGGCCTAAATACGCCTCTTCATTTACAGTTAAATGAGATCACGATAAGTCCAAATTGGATGATTGGTGCAGGAATAAAATGGGAAGTTTTTGCCGGTTTTGAAAGAAATCATAAAGTTCATGAAGCCAAAATAAATATTGAACAAGTACAAAACCAAATTGATGACACTAAAGAAAAATTACAATTGCTATTGGAAAACAATTATGTTAACTATTCGGTTTTGAATCAAAAAATAGAAATAGCATCACAACAAGAGAAAGTAGCCCATAACAATTTGAATTTAGCCATTAAACAATATAAAGAAGGTTTGATAAACATATCTGAACGTCTAGAAGCCGAAAACGATTCTTATAAAGCATCTTTAAATAAAATAAATATCCTAATAGAACAGCGTCTATCAGCTATTGAAACCATTATAGCTACGGGCGAATTAACAAAATATATAACAAATTAAAAGCCAGAATCCATGAAAAAAATAATCACTTTAGTGGCAATCGTAGTTTTGCTAATTGGCTGTGGAAAATCAAAAAAAGAAGCTCAAATTCAAGGGAAAGTAGAAAAAGAACAAATTTCGATAGTTAGTAAGGTTCCTGGAAAAATCGTCCAACTATTTGTAAAAGAAGGCGATTTGGTAAAAAAAGGAGATACACTTGCTATTCTGGATCTTCCAGAAGTTGACGCCAAAAAACAGCAGGCTGAAGGCGCGGTTACTTCGGCAAAAGCACAGTACAATATGGCTGTGAAAGGGGCTACTGAAAACCAAATTAAACAACTTGAAGCAAAAAAACAAGGCCTGAAAGAACAGTATGAATTTGCTCAAAAATCCATCAAAAGATTGAGTAATATGCTCAAAGATTCCTTAGTTTCACAGCAAACCTATGATGAAACATTTGCTAAATATCAAGGAGCACAAGCACAATACAATGCTGTTCAGGCAGAATTGAACGAAGCAAAGAAAGGTGGCCGAATCGAGCAACAAACGATGGCTCTTGGTCAACAAGACAGAGCTGTTGGCGCATTGCAAGAAGTACAAACCGCAGACAAAGAGCGTTACATTATTGCCCCTCAAGACATGAGCATCGAAACCATAACCCTAAACTTAGGCGAACTTGCATTGCCTGGATATACCTTGTTTAATGGCTATATTGCCGATAGTGTTTATTTTCGTTTTACGGTTGCAGAAAACCAATTAGGCAAAATAAAAAAAGGGCAGGAAATACTAGTTCATATCCCCTATACTAAAAAAGACATAAAAGGAATTGTTACTACCGTAAAACAATTGGGCGCCTATGGAAACATTGCAACTGCCTATCCCGATTATGAAATGCAGGAAAGCTTGTTTGAAATAAAAATAACGCCTTCGAATAGTAAGGAAGCAAAAGACCTGATTACAAAAACCACCGTAACTTTATCCCTATAAATTATGCAAAATTTCTGGTCACTTCTTAAAAGAGAATTCAAACTCTTTTGGCAAAATAAAGTACTCCGATTGCTTTTTATTGGAGCACCGTTACTTTATGGTATTTTGTTAGGCTACGTTTATGGAAAAGGAAAAGTTACCGACTTACCGATCGTTGTAGTGGATGAAGACCGTAGCGAAATGAGCGCAAAAGCATTGCAGATGTTTGATGATAATGAAGTGCTTAATATCACCTCATTATTATACGACCAAAATAATCTTTCCCAAATTGCCATAGAAAAAGAAGCAGCATGCGTTGTAATTATTCCAAAGGGTTTTGAGAAAATGGTGTTGACCAAAAAATATCCAGAAATTGTAACTATCGTAAACACCTCAAATGTTTTAACGGCTAATTACGCTTCTGGTGCTTTGCAACTTTGTCTTGGAACATTAAAAGCAGGGGTTCAAATGGAAACATTACGCAAACAAGGAATACCCGAAAAATTACTAGCGACACAATATGAACCGTTTAAAACAACCTTTATAAAAAAGAACAACCGCAGCACTAACTATATGTATTTCCTTTGGCCAGGAGTATTAGCAGCCGTTTTACAACAAGTTCTTTTGCTGGGTTTAGCCTTGTCTTTTGCGTCAGAATACGAGAACGGCACATTCAAAAAATTAGTAAAAAAAAGCCCTTCTTTACTAAAATTGATGAGTGTAAAAATTATTCCCTATTTGATGATGAGTTTCGGACTTTGGCTATTGTTTTGGTTATTTACCTTTTGGTTCCGAATTCCCTTCTATGAGAACCTGCTTCCGCTTACATTTGTGGCAGGAATATTTGTACTTTCTGTGTGCTTTATCGGAATTTTAGTCAGTATTATGATTCCAAACCAGTTAAAAGCAACCGAGATTTTAATGGTAATTGCTACGCCAAGCTTTATTTTGAGTGGATTTACCTGGCCTTTAAGTCAAATGCCAGTCTGGGTTCAAGGCATTGCTAATTGTATCCCGCTAACTCATTTCCTAAAAGCATTTCGCATTTTAATTATTGAAGACGGAACGCTATCCCAAACTACTAGTTCCATTTGGAATATGGTTATCATTGGAACAATTTGCAGCATTCTATCCTATATTGCTTTGTATTTAAAAAGAAAAAGTGTTTTAAAAGAAATTTAATATCCTGATATATAAAAAGCAAAAGGCATAAGAATTTAACTTATGCCTTTTACTTTTGTACTTTGCCTGTTAGAGCTAAAGGATTATTTCTCTATTTCATTCATACTATCCATTTTCTTGTGCGCTAAGAAACCTGTGATATCTTCAAAATGCTCCACTACTCTTTTGTTTCCAAATTCGAAAACCTTAGTTGCTAAACCATCAAGAAAATCTCTATCGTGAGAAACTAATATTAAAGTTCCATCAAAATCGCGCAACGCATCTTTGATAATATCTTTAGTTTTCATATCCAAGTGATTGGAAGGCTCATCCAGAATTAATAAGTTTACGGGCTCTAACAATAATTTTATCATCGCCAAACGTGTTTTTTCTCCACCAGAAAGCACTTTCACTTTCTTAGTCACGTCATCGCCATGAAACATAAACGCACCCAAAATGTCTTTGATTTTTGTTCGAACATCACCCACAGCAATATCATCAATAGTTTCAAAAATCGTAGCATTTTCGTTTAATAAAGACGCTTGATTTTGAGCAAAATAACCAATTTGTGCATTATGACCAATCTCTAGACTTCCGCCATCGATTTCGATTTGCTTCATAATAGCTTTTATCATTGTCGATTTTCCTTCTCCATTTTTACCAACAAATGCTACTTTCTCGCCTCTTTCGATAACAATATTAGCATCTTTGAAAACCACGTGATCGCCATACGATTTAGATAAATCTTTTACAATTACAGGATATTGACCCGAACGGACAGCTGGTGGAAATTTCAATTTTAAAGCAGATGTATCTACCTCATCGACTTGAACAATAACCAACTTTTCTAACATTTTTACACGCGATTGAACGGCATCTGTTTTAGAAAAAGTTCCTTTGAAACGATCAATAAAAGTTCTGTTATCCGCAATCATACGTTGTTGTTCATCGTATGCTTTTTGTTGGTGCATACGACGGTCTTTTCGCAACTCTAAATAATGAGAATACTTCGCTTTATAATCATAAATACGTCCCATTGTCACTTCAATAGTACGATTGGTTATATTATCTACAAAAGCTCTATCGTGCGAGATTACTACAACCGCTTTGGCTGAATTAATCAAGAAATCCTCTAACCACTGAATACTTTCGATATCCATGTGATTGGTAGGCTCATCTAACAAAATTAAGTCTGGTTTTTGCAACAAGATTTTAGCTAATTCTATTCGCATTCTCCAACCACCTGAAAACTCAGAAGTTTGACGACTAAAATCTTCTCTAACAAATCCTAAACCAATTAATATTTTCTCAACCTCAGCTTCGTAATTTACCTCTTCGATAGCATAGAATTTCTCACTTAGATCAGAAACTCTTTCAATTAATTTCATGTAAGCATCACTTTCGTAATCCGTACGAATCGTTAATTGTTCATTGATTTCATCTATTTCTGACTTCATAGAAAAAATTTCTCCAAATGCTTTTGAAGTTTCTTCCATAACAGTTGCGCCATCTGTAGTTAATAAATGCTGTGGCAAATAAGCGATAACCGCCTCTTTTGGTGCCGAAATATTTCCAGTTGATGGTTTGCTTTGACCTGCAATTATTTTAAGCAGCGTCGATTTTCCCGCTCCATTTTTACCCATTAGGGCAATCTTATCATTTTCATTTATAGCAAAAGAAACATCACTAAAAAGTGTTGTGCCTCCAAATTGCACAGAAATATCGTTAACTGTAATCATTTTTATAAGTTAGAGATTAGAAATCAAAAAATAGAATCAAAATAGTGCCTAAAATTTGAAGGTGCAAATATAGAGTAAATAAGTAATTAGTTTTTATAAAATAAAAGCTTCTAAGAACAGTAATAAATTACTATTTTTAGAAGCTTTTGCAAATAAAAAAAAGGTTTAGACTTGCTCGTTTTTTTGAATAGTGTTCCAAATATGCGCATTAGTGACTCCAATATCTTCCGGGTTAAAAACTGGATCTAAACCTTGCTTTTTCTGTTTTTCATAGTCTTTTAGCGCTGCTAATGCTGGTTTTTGAAGTAAAATGATTGCAATAATATTAAACCATGCCATCAATCCAACCCCAATATCTCCAATATCCCATGCTAGTTTAGCTTGATTTATAGAACCATACATGATCACTAACATCATAATTATTTTAAGAACATAATTAAAAAAAGGAGATTCAAATTTTCTTGTTAGGTAAGAAATATTTGTTTCTGCAATATAATAATAAGCCAAAATAGTAGTAAACGCGAAGAAAAACAATGCAATAGCTACAAAATAAGAACCAAAACCTGGAAAAACGCTATCCATAGCACTCTGCGTGTATCCTGGACCTACTGCAATATTTTGAGCACCAGAATATAAGAATTCAGAGGCACCTGCGATTCCAAAATCTGGATTATGCACATTGTACTTACCGGTCATTAATAACATAAATCCTGTTGCAGAACACACTAATAAAGTATCAATATAAACAGAGAAGGACTGAACTAAACCTTGTTTCGCGGGATGAGAAACATTGGCAGCCGCTGCAATATGTGGAGCTGTTCCTTGCCCAGCTTCATTAGAATAAATTCCTCTTTTTACTCCCCACTGAACTGCTAAACCAAAAACAGCTCCAAAACCAGCTTCCATATTAAAGGCACTTTTAAAAACTAAGGCAATTACATCAGGAAGGTTCTTGAAATCAACTACTATAATTATCACCGCAATTAACATATACCCAATAGCCATGAAAGGAACAATATATTCAGTGAATTTTGCGATCCTTTTTACACCTCCAAAAACAATTGCAGCAAATATCAAAACAAGACCAACACCAGTAACCCATGTTTCTAAGTTAAAGGCATTTTTGATTCCGTCTGCAACAGAATTTGCCTGAACACCTGGCAAAAGAACTCCAGCAGAAATTACAGAAACAATAGCAAATAAAACTCCAAACCATTTAATTCCTAATCCGCGCTCGATATAAAATGCAGGACCACCTCGCAATTCACCTAAATGTTTTTCTTTATAAATTTGAGCTAAAGTAGCTTCAATAAACGCTGTACTCGCTCCTAAAAAAGCCACTAACCACATCCAAAACATGGCTCCTGGACCTCCAAAAGCAATTGCTGTTGCTACTCCTGCAATATTTCCCGTACCTACTCTACCCGCCAAAGACATTGATAAAGCTTGAAAAGAGGAAACACCCGAATCAGTGCTCTTACCATCAAATAACAAACGAAACATTTCTTTGAAATGACGTACTTGTAAAAAACGCGTTCTTACAGAAAAATAAAGTCCTGTTCCAAGACACAAAGCGATTAATGCATTACTCCAAACAAGTCCATTGATGACACTTACAAAATTCTCCATATAATTAATTCATTTATAATTATCATAAAACCAATAAAGGTTTGATTTTATTATTAATTTTCGATAAAACTATAACATACAGACAATAAAAACTAACTATGTGCAGTAATAAAACTAAAAAAATAATTAATTCTCTATAAATCAACATCTAATAGATCACCTTTATTTTAGTTTAAAGTTGTTTTTTTAACATATAAAACTCATTATGTAAAATTAAATCGGCAAAAATGAACTAAAAAAAAACTGCCCCTTTTACAAAAATAAGGCAGTTCTAGATCGATGAGTTTTCTAAATTAAATTAGTCTTTCCTCCATTTTTTACTTTCTTCAAAAACATGCTCTAAAATAGCAGCTTCTCTTTCGTCGAATTCAACACCTCTACGAATCATTACTAATTTAGCAGTTTCAAATGCTTTTTTAGTAAGATAGGTTGTAAATCCAGAAGCACCTCCCCAAGAAAAACTCGGTATAAAATTACGCGGAAAACCAGTACCAAAAATATTGGCACTTACACCCACAACAGTTCCAGTGTTAAACATGGTATTGATACCACATTTACTATGATCACCCATCATTAATCCACAAAATTGAAGACCCGTTTTAGCAAATCCTTCTGTTTCATAACTCCATAATTTTACTTCTTCGTAATTATTTTTTAGGTTTGAATTGTTAGTATCTGCACCCAAATTACACCATTCTCCCACAACAGAATCCCCTAAATATCCTTCATGTCCTTTATTAGAATGTGCAAAAAGAACGGTATTTTTTACTTCACCACCTATTCTTGAATGCGGTCCTACAGTTGTAGCACCATAAACTTTAGATCCCATTTTAACAGAGGCATTATCACAAAGCGCAAAAGGACCACGAACCATAGAACCTTCCATAATTTCGGCGTCTTTACCTATATAGATAGGTCCCGCAGAGGCATTTAGAGTAACAAATTCTAATTTTGCACCTTCTTCAATAAATATATTTTCAGGAGCAATCACATTTACACTTCTAGGAATAGGTTGTGATTTTCTATCTTCTGTTAAATATTTAAAATCCTCCTGAATTGCCAAATCATTTTTAGAAAAAATCTCCCAAGTATTTTTAATCGTAATACACTCGTCGTGGTATTCTATAATTTCGTAAGTATCAAAATCTACTTCTTCCTGCTCTTCGCTGGTATAAAAAGCAATGACTTCATCTCCTTTAAAAATAGCTTGATTCACCTCTAAATTACTAACCATTTCAGCCAAAACATCATTAGGAAGAAAAGAGGCGTTTATCATAACATTTTCTTCTAACTCTACCATAGGATATTTTTCAGACAAGTATTCTTCGGTTAATGTCGTTGTAGTAGAACCCAAACGCATTTCCCATTTTTGACGAATGGTCACGATTCCGATAAGAATATCAGCAACAGGTCTTGTAAAAGTAAAAGGTAATAAGGCATTTCGTGCAGGTCCGTCAAAAAGGATATAATTCATAAAACGAATTTATTTATAGATTTCTTAGTTTTAAACTTTTTAAATGCAAAAATAATTATAAAAATGCGTTATTTTAATAAAATTAGTACTAAAATTCACTTCACATTACTTATTATTAATAAAAAAAGCCACGCTTCCCAGCATGGCTTAATTATATAGATAAACAAATTAAAATTATTTAACGTGCTTAGCGTATTTAGTTTTAAATTTATCAATACGTCCTGCAGTATCGATAAGTTTAGATTTACCTGTGTAAAAAGGGTGAGAAGTTCTAGAGATCTCCATTTTCACTACTGGGTATTCAACACCATCGTGAGTAATTGTTTCTTTAGTATCTGCAGTAGATTTAGTAATAAAAACTTCGTCATTCGACATGTCTTTAAATGCAACTAATCTGTAATTTTCTGGGTGCGTTCCTTTTTTCATCGTGTTAATCTTTTTTTATTTGTTGGCTACAACTTGTTTTGAAGCTTTTCCTCTAACAGAAAAGGTATAAACTCATTATAACTTTTTGTTTTACAATATTATTTTGAGTTTGCAAATTTACAATTTATTTCCAATAATCAACTATATGCATGACTTTTTTTATATAATTGTAAAAAGAGATTTTTGCACCGCCATATATTGGGAATTGTTATATTTGTAGCTTAATAAATATAAGTATAAATATGGAAAAGAAAATATCTCCTGCGAAATCTGGACTCCAATATGGCGTTTTATTCGGTGTAATAATGGTATTAGAGTTTGTTATAATGTACATTATCGGCATGAAAGCCCTTGTAGGAACAAGTGCAGGTTTGATTGTAAATATTGCCAATTATCTAATACTGCCATTTGTCTTTATTTATATAGGATGTAATAATTATAAAAAAAACATCAATAATGGATTTATTTCTTTTGGTGAATGTTTGAAAACTGGTGTGTCAATCACCTTTATCGCAGCACTTATATATGCTATTTTTAGTATTATCTTCAATTTGATTTTTCCAGAATTCATAGATGAGATGATTTCCATTTCAAGAAGCGAAATGATCAAAACAACTCCAAATATTACAAGTGAACAATTAGAATTAGGTTTAGGAATGATTAAAAAATTCATGAACCCATATATTGTTTTTCCAGCTACTCTTGCAATGTATTCCTTTTTCGGATTAATATATTCATTGATTGTTGGTGCATTTGTAAAGAACCAAAACCCGCAAAGCATATAAATTAATGAATTTATCCATACTTATACCGCTTCTTAACGAAGAGGAATCGCTACAAGAATTATACACTTGGATCATCAAAGTGATGCAAGAAAACAACTATACCTATGAAATTATTTTTTTAGATGATGGTAGTACGGATAATTCTTGGGCAATTATTGAAGGTTTTGCTCAAGAAAACAACTTTGTAAAAGGTGTTCGTTTCATGAAAAACTTTGGCAAGTCGCAAGCACTACATGCTGGTTTTGCAAAAGCTAAAGGCGATGTAATTATTACGATGGATGCCGATTTACAAGATAGTCCAGAAGAGATTCCGGGATTATATGAAATGATCGTAAACGGTAAGTATGATTTGGTTTCTGGTTGGAAAAAGAAACGCTACGACTCCGTTGTTGCCAAAAACTTACCTTCAAAATTATTCAATTGGGCTGCAAGAAAAACTTCGGGAGTAGAACTCAATGATTTCAATTGTGGGCTAAAAGCTTATAAAAATGTTGTCGTAAAAAACATCGAAGTTTCTGGTGAAATGCACCGTTATATTCCTGTTTTAGCTAAAAATGCCGGATTTGGAAAAATTGGTGAAAAAGTAGTGCAACATCAAGCCAGAAAATATGGTGAAACTAAATTTGGTATGGAACGTTTTATCAATGGTTTCCTGGATTTAATTACGATTTGGTTTCTTTCTCGGTTTGGAAAACGTCCCATGCATTTATTTGGTGCTATAGGTTCTTTGATGTTCATAATTGGATTTATGTTAGCAGGATTTATTGGTATCTCTAAATTATACCATATGTACAATGACATGAGATACAGCCTTGTAACAAGTAATCCTTGGTTTTATATTGCATTAACATCAATGGTTTTAGGAACTCAATTATTCCTAGCTGGTTTCCTTGGAGAAATAATATTACGAACCAAAAACAACGAAGAGCGCTACAAAGTATCTAGAGAAGTGAATTTTTAGTTAATTTCATACAACTGAAACTTAGAAACAAATGCTTTTTGCATACTTAGCACTAAATTATCGTTTTTTTTTAAATACAGAATTTCGTTTATTTATGATCGAAAATAGGATTGCATGAAATATATTTTCTATAGTGATGATTGTTTCCTATTACATAAAAAGCTAAAATTTTTTCTAATATCTTTCCTAAAGTGTAAAATAGAGTTTTAGATTACTATTGTAGCTTTGCTAGTATTGAATCTAAGTTTGAAGACTATTTGTCTTGTATTATATTCAAATAATTAAAAATCAGTATCTAATTATCAACAAACATTTTGCTGACAACACAGACAATACCAACAAAATAAAGAGAGAAAAAAAGTTATACAAAAAGTTCATAAATGCCTAGCAAGTCTTGATTGGTTTGAATAAACTATTTACTGTTTTTCAACCAAAGATTGAAAAATCTAAAAACCTTGGGAATTACAAATAGTTCTTGAACTAAAAATTATTAAAAATGGAGATTAAACAAAATATATTAGACGCAGTAAATGAATGGCTAACACCAACATTTGATAATGAAACTCACATTGCCATTAAAGAGTTAATGACTACATCACCTGCGGAATTAGAAGAGAGTTTCTATAAAAATTTAGAATTTGGAACAGGCGGAATGCGTGGTGTAATGGGAGTTGGAAACAATCGTATCAATAAATATACGCTTGGAAAAAGCACACAAGGCCTTTGCAATTACATGCATGAAGTATTTCCTAACAAAAAATTAAAAATTGCTATTGCTTATGACTGTCGCCACAACAGTAAAACTTTAGCAAAACTTGTAGCAGATGTATTTACTGCTAATGGAATTTCAGTGTATTTGTTTTCAGATTTACGACCTACGCCAGAATTATCTTTTGCCGTAAAATATTTAGGTTGCCAAGCAGGAATCGTTTTAACAGCTTCACACAATCCGCCTGAATACAATGGTTACAAAGTATATTGGGAAGATGGGGGCCAAATTGTACCTCCAGAAGACAAAGGTATTATTACGAGTATTGAAAATTTAAATTACAATGAAATCAACTTTACAGCTAACGAAGATTTGATTCATTATATAGACACAGAAGTCGATAAAGCTTTTATAAAATCATCTATTCAAAATGCGAGCTTTAACACGGATGCTGCAGCCAAAGAAAATTTAAAAATCGTTTTTACCTCCTTACACGGAACCTCTATCACTTTGGTTCCTGATACTTTAGCGCAAGCTGGATACACCAATGTGCATATCGTACCTGAACAAGCGGTTCCTAATGGCGATTTCCCTACCGTAAAATCTCCAAATCCAGAAGAGCCAGAAGCATTGGCTATGGCGATTGCATTGGCAGAAAAAACCAATTCGGATATTGTTATAGGAACAGATCCAGATTGTGATCGTTTAGGCGTCGCCGTTCGAAACAATGCAGGTCAAATGATTTTGTTAAACGGGAATCAAACTATGATCTTGATGACTGCTTTTTTATTAGAACAATGGAAAAAAGCGGGAAAAATTAACGGAAAACAATTTGTAGGTTCTACAATCGTTTCTACTCCTATGATGATGGAGTTAGCGACTAATTATGAAGTAGAATGTAAAATAGGATTGACTGGCTTTAAATGGATAGCCAAAATGATAAAAGATTTTCCAGAACTAGAATTCATAGGTGGCGGTGAAGAAAGTTTTGGTTTTATGGTAGGTGATGCTGTTCGTGATAAAGATGCTGTTGCCGCTACTTTATTAATTTGCGAAATGGCAGCTCAAGCAAAAGCAAAAGGAAGTACCATTTACAAAGAGTTAGTCAAATTATACGTAGATAATGGATGCTACAAAGAGCATTTAGTTTCGTTGACCAAAAAAGGAATGCATGGCTTAGAAGAAATCAATCAGATGATGATTGATATGAGAGAGAATCCAATAAAAGAGATCAACGGACAACGCGTTATAATGGTGGAGGATTATCAGTCATCAACTGCTAAAAACTTACTAGACGACGAGATTACTACATTACACATTCCAAAATCAAATGTTTTAATCTATTATATCGAAGACGGTTCTAAAATTTGCGCCCGTCCTAGCGGAACAGAACCAAAAATAAAGTTTTACATTAGTGTAAACACGGAATTACATGCGGTAGAAGATTTTAAGGAAGTAGAAGAAATCTTAGACAATAAAATAAAAGACATTATTGCAGCAATGCAACTGAATTAATTATAAAATATTAATTTTTCTGACAGACCCGACCCATTCTATAAAAGGTCGGGTCTTGATGGTAAAAAACAAACAATGAGCAATTTCAAAAAGATATTTCCTTTTATAATTCCCTATAAAAAATACGCTTACTTAAATATATTTTTTAATGTTTTGTATGCGCTTTTTAGCACACTTTCCTTCATGGCATTGATACCCATGATGCAGGTTTTATTTGACCAAACAAAAAAAAATACTATCGTTCCTATTTATAACGGTTTTATAAATACCAATCATTTTTTTGAGGATATAAAACTCTATTTTGAAAGTACAAAACTCTTTTTAGAAAACTATCTAAGTTACTTTATTACCACAACAACAGCAACACAAGGCGTAGGTTATACATTGTCTATAATGGTTGCGGTTATTATTTCGATTTTTTTATTGAAAAATCTTTTTGATTATCTGGCTATGTTTTTTATTACCTTTTTACGAAATGGTATTCTAAAAGACATGCGAAATGCTATGTATAAAAAAACCATCAATTTACCCTTATCCTTTTTTTCTGAAAAGAGAAAAGGTGATGTTATCTCTAGAATTTCTGCTGATGTAAACGAAGTGCAAACTTCCTTTTTGTCTATACTAGAACTTGTGGTAAAAGAACCTCTGACCATTGTTTTTACCATAATTGCTATGCTTTCAATAAGTGTAAAATTAACCTTATTTGTATTTATTTTCATTCCAGTTTCGGGTTATATCATATCATTAATAGGAAAGCAATTAAAAAAACAATCAACAAAAGCACAACAAGAACAAGGTATTTTCCTATCTACGATTGAAGAAACCTTAGGGGGATTAAAAGTCGTAAAAGGATACAACTCAGAGAATCATTTTTATAAAGTTTTTCAAGAATCTACCCAACGTTTTTTTAATTTATCAAACAGCATTGGAAACCGTCAGAATCTAGCTTCACCTGCGAGTGAATTTATGGGAATTATGGTTATTGCGATCTTATTATGGTATGGCGGACAAATGGTTTTGATAGAAAAAACTTTAAATGGAGCTTCCTTTATTGCTTACATGGGACTTGCTTATAACATTCTTACACCAGCAAAATCAATATCTAAGGCTTCATATTCTGTAAAAAGAGGAAACGCAGCTGCAGAGCGAGTTTTAGAAATTTTAGAACAAGAAAATACCATTACTAGTAAAGTTAATGCGATTAAGAAAGATTCTTTTGACACAAACATTGTCATCAAAGACATCAACTTTAAATACGAAAATGAGAATGTTTTGAAACATTTTTCATTGGAAGTAAAAAAAGGACAAACCATTGCACTTGTAGGCCAATCGGGTAGCGGAAAAAGTACTATTGCTAATTTGCTAACCCGTTTTTACGATGTTAATGAAGGGACTATATGTATTGATGGAGTTGATATTAAAGACATGAATCTACATTCTCTTCGTGATTTAATGGGACTGGTTACACAAGATAGCATTTTGTTTAATGACACTATTAAAGCCAATATTGCTTTAGGAAAGCACGATGCCAAAGATTATGAAATTATGGAAGCGCTAAAAATTGCTAATGCTTACGAATTTGTAAAAGACCTACCTCTTGGAATTTATACCAATATTGGTGATAGCGGAAACAAACTTTCTGGTGGACAAAAACAACGTTTATCTATCGCTCGTGCCGTTTTGAAAAATCCTCCTATCATGATTTTAGATGAAGCTACATCAGCCTTGGATACGGAAAGCGAAAAATTTGTTCAAATTGCGTTAGAGAATATGATGCAAAACAGAACATCTATTGTAATTGCGCACCGACTTTCGACCATTCAAAAAGCCGATTTGATTGTGGTAATGAAAAAAGGAAAAATTGTTGAGCAAGGCAAACATGACGAACTTATGGCAATGAATGGTAATTATAACAAGTTAGTCTCTATGCAATCTTTTGAATAACTTATTTTTAAGAAGTATTTTTTTTATTTAATTAAAATCTAATACCATGTACATCCATAATACAAACATAAAACTACCTGAGGATCCAAATACTATTATTTGGAAGTATCTCGATTTGTCAAAGTTTCTGGATTTACTGATGTCGCAAAAACTATTCATGTCTCGATCTGATAAATTTGAAGATCAGTACGAAGGTACTTTCAGCGAGCCTACATTTGAAGAAATAAAGAAGCTTTCTATTGACAATCCTTCTTTTTTAGATTTTTATAAAAGTCATAGAGAAAAAGTAGCCATTAGCAGTTGGCATATTAATGAGTATGAATCGTTTGCTATGTGGCAAATTTTCACTCAAAACAGTGAAGGTTTAGCCATACAATCTACTATAGGAAGGCTACAAAAATCGCTTATTCCCGAAACAAATTTCAACCAATACATTGGGGAAGTAAACTATATTGATTACAAGAAAGAACATATTCCTTTTGACGATATGTTCTTTCCTTTTTTATTCAAACGTAAAAGCTTTCAATATGAAGGTGAAGTACGTGTTATTACTGATATTGGCGACAATCAATTAAGGATAAATGAAGGATTGAAAATCAATGTTAATATTAACGAGCTCATTGAAAAAATATACATTCATCCTAAATCTGAAAACTGGTATAAAAACCTAGTTATACAATTAGTAAAAAAGCTGAATTTCGATTTTACAATAGAAAAATCAGATTTAGAAAGTGATATTTTAATTTAGAATTAATTCTAAACCGGTTCGTAGCTTACTATCTTCCATTCTTTATTGGATAGATCAATGTAGTAGTAATTTACAGCATCATTTTTATCAAATTCACCATTTTTATTAGTGTCTTCAACTGTTCTATAATACAATCGATTTTTAGAGGTTATTAATTTCCAATCGATTAATTCCTGAAAATCAGTAGATATTTTAGTAAATCGTTCTCCGCTAATATCACTCAAATACAATGCTTTTATATCACTGGTATCTAATTTGCC
Organism: Flavobacterium pygoscelis; assembly: GCF_023162025.1. Lineage (NCBI taxonomy): Bacteria > Pseudomonadati > Bacteroidota > Flavobacteriia > Flavobacteriales > Flavobacteriaceae > Flavobacterium > Flavobacterium pygoscelis. The sequence continues at coordinate 94,678 of NZ_JALNUB010000003.1, forward strand.
ATCTTTGTTAGTATCCATATCTACCATAGTATATACCATGACATGATTGTTAGTTTTATCAGCTACAGACTTTAAATAAGTTGCAGTTTGTATTAAAACTGGTTTGTCAGTTAACTTCCTAATAGAATCAGAATCAATTTTTTGGAATTTAATGTTTTGTAAATAACCCGTAATTTCAAATTCTCCATAATTAGAAATCGTAAAACTCAAGTCATTTACATTTGACGAACCATAGCGTGCTTTAATTCCTTTTTCACGAATGCTTAAATCAGCAACTGGATGCAATAAGTAATCTGTTCCATCCATTTGTATTGGCAAATCAGCAATTTGAATTTGAGATGAATCTGTTCGAACTGGATCTTTTGCTTTAGCGGTTTGATCGTAAGTTACTTTAGGCTTTTCTACCTCTTCCTTACAACTTGCTAAAAGTAAAACTGCTATTCCTATAAATGTAAATTGTATTTTTTTCATATTGTAATACTATTAATATTCAAATGTAATCATTTTTAAAAAATGGTACGTGCATTAAAACTTGATTTAACTTAATAAATAGCTGTACGGCTTGCTAACTTACGTTCTTTTTCTTTTTATTATAACTTTGCAGTCAATTTTAAATTAAAGACACGGGTAGTCATATAATTTGGAATGGCATATTGATTTTTAGAATACACATCCCTTACCCAAGTATTTGTAATCGCATTTTGATTGTTAAAAAGATTAAAAATCTCTAAACCTAAAGTCAATTCTTTAAAATTATTCAGCCAAAGTGTTTTTCTTTTTTCAGTGTTAGAATCAATCAAAACTTTAGAAAAACCTACATCTACTCTACGATAGTCATTCAATCTATTTTGATATAAATAAGCATCCGTGTATGAAGGTGATCCTCCTGGTAATCCTGTATTATAAACTAAATTTAAGTATAATTTTAAACTTGGAATTGTTGGCATATAATCTTGAAATAACAATCCGAATTTTAATCTTTGATCCGTAGGTCTGGCAATATATCCTTTTTCTTGACTATTTTCCTGGGTTTTTAAATAACCAAAACTAATCCAAGATTCCGTACCTGGGACAAACTCGCCATTTAACCTTAGATCTAAACCCTGTACATAAGCTATAGCATCATTATTTGCGGCATATCGAATTCGAACATTGTCTATTGTGTAGGTATTGACATTGGTTAATGATTTATAATACAACTCGGAAACTAGTTTAAAAGGACGGCTCCACATCTTGAAACTGTAGTCATTCGCTAACACAATATGTACGGATTGTTGTGCTTTTGTATTGGTTTGAACTACGGCTTGGGCATTTCTTAATTCTCTGTAAAACGGAGGTTGGTGATACAATCCTCCAGATAATCTAAATACCATATCTTTTTGCCAATTCGGTTTTATAGCAATTTGTGCTCTTGGACTAAAAGTAGTTTGAAATTTCCCTATTTCGTAATCTCCTAAAACATTCCAACTCTGCGCCCGAACGCCAGCATTATAAAAAACTTCACTCGAACCAATCATTCCTTTTAAACTCCATTGAAAATAACCAGAAAATCTATTAATAGAGTTAAAATTAGTAGCTCTTACATTTTGATACGGAATAAGTGGTCCGGTGTAGGAAGAATAAGGTTGATCATTTTTAGGCAAATTAATCATTGGAGGATTTATAGAAAAACCTGCTGAATCGATTACCTCCCACTCTATGATACGATCTCTTATGGACTCTCTAGTATATTTAATTCCCCATTCTAATTGACTATTTTTCCAATCCTGAAAACCCTTAATTTCTGTATTTACAATTAATGCATCCAGATCATTTCTGGCATGATTGAGCTGCGAACCAATCCCTCTTGTATAACCCACTTTCCCAAAACTTCCGGAAACCAAACTCGAATCAACTTCACCAAGTTTGTATTGTGACAAAACATCAAAATATTCCTGTTCAATTGTATGAAATATAGAACCTATAAATTTCAAAGTAAAGTGATCATTGGCGTTGTATGTGGTCTTAAAAGCTCCAAAATAAGTATCGTACTTGTCCTTTTCTTGACCTTCATAAAATACAGTCAAAACCATTGGTTTATCAATTGTTCCAAAATTAGTTTGTCGCGTCAAGGGTTGATATTGATACTTATTTTGAGAAATGTTTCCTAAAAAACTAAATTGCCATTTTGCAGATGCTACATAATTAATATTCGTTTGAAGATCCGCAAAAGAGGGTTTAAAATTGGTTTGTGTTTCTTGACTTTTGACTAATAGACTATTATTGCGATACCTAACCCCCGTAATAACAGACCATTTTTTATTTTGAGAAACGCCATCTACAAATACGCTTCCGCCAAGGAAACTCGCTTCAATACCAGAGCTGAATTTTATAGGTTTTCTATATGTAATATCTAAAACTGAGGATAATTTATCTCCAAATTTAGCTTGAAAACCACCCGCAGAAAAATCTACATTTTGTACTAAATCAGTATTGGTAAAACTAAGACCTTCTTGTTGACCAGATCGAATAAGAAAAGGGCGATAGACTTCAATTTCATTTACATAAACTAAATTTTCATCATAGTTTCCTCCACGAACTGTATATTGAGTACTTAATTCATTATTAGAATTGACACCTGGTAAAGTTTTCAAAATATTTTCGACTCCTGGGTTAGCTCCTGGAATTCTTTTAAGCATTTCTGGCTCAATATAAATCCCATTTTGAAATAACTTTTTAGAACTACCGTCAACCAAAACTTCACTCATTTGTTCCTCTTGATCACTCATTACAGGATTAAACTCTTTAGTTTCGTTGGTAGCTAAAGTAAGATAAACTGTAACTTTTTTTAGAGACACATGAGAAAAAACAACTGTAACTTTTTGATTGGCAGGAACTTTTAGCTCATAAAATCCATCATAATTCGATTTTGTATTTATTGAAAGACAAGAAATATTAACATTCTCTACTGGATGATTATTTTTGTCCAAAACAATCCCTTTAATCCTAGCTGTCTGACCAAAAATCATCAGACTTAGTGAGAATAAAAAAATAGTAAAGAATTGTTTTGTACTCAAAAGTGATTATTTTTTTTGATTTCTAAAAAAATGCGTTTCAAAGGTAGTCGAATTTCCTACATTATCTATTACAACAACTTTTAAATCATTTGCACCTTCGGCAACGATTCCATCAGCAAAAAAGTGAGTTAATTTTCTAGTTTTATTATCATATTCCATCAAAATCCACTTTCCGTTCAAATAACCGTTATAGGATTTTATACCAGACAATTCATCATATATAGATAACTGCAGTGTTTTTTGAGCACTTATCCATTTCCCTTCAATTGGAGTTGCTATACTAATTTTTGGTGCAATAGTATCAATTGCCAATTTATATTTACCTAATGTTTTAACTTTTGCACTAAAAACATTGTCTTTTTTATAAGTCGAATTATAACTGATTTTATTACCATCTATTCTACCAATAAACATTTTTTCTTTTTGAACTGATGTAGATTTAGTGTCTTCAATACTAACCGTAAAATTAGTATGAGCGGGAACAGTATCGTCGTGTAAAATTAAAGTGTCATTTTTTACCCCAAAATTAAATTCAAAATCATCATAAAAAGTTCCAGCAGGAAAAAACACGGACATCCCACCTAGAGCAAAATTCATATCTTTATTCGCCTTTATGTAATAATTAGATTGTGACGGTTCTGCGTCTATAATAGTCGATAATAAATCATATTGTACCGGAATAGTAACACTTCTTTTATTACCGTAAAAATCGGATACTTCTATACGATACGAGGAGTTTAAATTTGGAGAAACTTGTAAAATTCCTTTATTCTCATCCGTTTTGATAATACTTAAATTATAGGGGTTTTTCATAAAAAGTTTCTGAACCCTTTGTTGCATTTTCTTATATCTTGGATAATCAATCAATGCGTTAATATATCGCATTTCATCAAATGAATAGGTGTTAAATTCATATCCAAAATTAGGTTTTCCATTATAAAAAGATTGCACCTTATAAACACCGTTATTGTTGAACGAAACGTCATCGGTATCATAAGTAGTAATTCCAAAACCTATTGCGCCATTGGATACCACTTTCTCAGATAAATAAGTGCCATCATTTTGAAGAGTTAAGTTTAGCAGCAAAGGCCTTTTAGCCCGATTCACAGCTGTTTTAAAATCTAAAGGATATACATAAACACTAGAAATTATTGGTTTTTTAGTATCCTTAGTCAATTGATCAAAACCAAAAAACATTGGGTTAATAACAAATTCGGTTTTTGTATCTCGAAATTCAAAATGCAAATGAGGTCCTTCTGAAGATCCAGTATTACCAGAGAAAGCAATGATTTGGCCTTTTTTAACGGGCAGTTCACCAGGCTTTAAAAACATTTCAATTTCAAAATTTTCTTCTTTATAATGTGTAGCCTCAATGAATTTTTCTATTTCATCATTCGCTAATTTTAAATGACCATAAACAGAGGTATAGCCATTGGGATGATTAATATAAATTGCTTTTCCGTTTCCAAAAGTAGATATCTTAATTCTAGAAATATAACCATCAGCTACTGCATATACATTCAAACCTTCCTTTTGCTGTGTTTTTAAATCAAAACCAGCATGAAAATGATTGGGACGTAATTCACCGAAGTTTCCTGACAATTGTATCAGAATATCTAAAGGCGCTCTAAAATAGTCTTTAGGATACTCTACTTGTGCAAAAACAGAGACACCAAAAAATAAAATTAATACAGAAAATTTCATTGTTTTACATTTTTGCTAAGATAAAAAAAGTATTCAAAACCCCACTAAAAAAAAAAGAATACAACTATTTGTAATACTGATGTTTAACTAATTTTATGCAAAAAAAATAATAAAATATTGTAAATTTAAAAAGGAATACTAACTTTGTATGATTATGTAATGAATTAAGATATATAATGAGTGTAATTGCAGAAATTATTGATACTCTTGAAAATAAAGTCGAAAAACTTTTCATTAAAATGAAAAATTTGGAACAAAACAATCAAGAATTAGAAAAGGAATTAATAAAAAATGCATCCCAAATACAAATTCAATTAGAAGAGATTGAAGCTTTGAAAAAGCAGTATGAAACACTTAAGATAGCCAATTCATTATTAGGCAGTGACGATAATAAAAGAGATACAAAGCTTAAAATAAATTCATTAATTCGCGAAATTGATTACTGTATAGCACAGCTATCAGATTAATAAAAGATATGGACGAAAAGCTTAAAATTAAAATATCAATAGCCGACAGGGTTTATCCGTTAACGGTAGATCCCTCTCAAGAAGAAGGACTTCGAAGTGCTTCGAAAAAAATTGATAAGATGATAAAGCAATTTGAAGAAAATTACGCTGTTCGTGATAAACAAGATGTTTTGGCAATGTGTGCCCTACAATTTGCTTCACAAACAGAACAAAAACAAATTGATAACGCCATTGATGGAGAAGCAACCATTGAAAGAATTAAAAAAATCAATGCTGTTTTAGATCAATATCTCGACAAATAAACGTTCTTTACAAAAACTAAGATACTGCCTACATTAGTTCACATTTGGTAAACTCAACACTAACAATTTAGAATGAGCAAATCATCACTACTAAAGCATGCCACGCTTCGGCGAGGAAACTTGAACAGTGAGTTAGCTCAAAACTTGTCTTTTCGAGTTTATTCAAGCAATTAATGTAGGCTTTTTTTATATATAAATTTTAACAAACATGGACAACATATTAACGATTATTATTGCAGGAATTATAGGTATTGTAGCGGGTTTTGCAATCGCCAAATTAATAGAAAAAAGCAATATCTCTAACTTAATTAAAAATTCTAAAAAAGAAGCAGCATCTATCCTAAGAGACGCAAACCTTGAAGCAGAAAACATAAAGAAAGATAAAATACTTCAAGCCAAAGAAAAATTTATCGAGTTAAAGTCTGAACACGAACAAGTAATTTTATCCCGCGATAAAAAAGTAGCTGAAATAGAAAAAAGAGTACGTGATAAGGAATCCCAAATTTCTAATGAATTATCAAAAGCAAAGAAAGTAAATGACGATTTTGAATCTAAAACTGCTGAGTTTACTGCAAAAATTGAAAATTTAGATAAAAAACAAGCTGAAGTAGATCGTTTACACAAAAGCCAATTGCAACAACTTGAAGTAATTTCTGGTTTGTCTGCAGAAGAAGCCAAAAATCAATTAGTAGATGGATTAAAAGCGGAAGCAAAAAGCTCTGCAATGTCTCATATTCAGGACACTATTGAAGAGGCTAAACTTACAGCACAACAAGAAGCTAAAAAAATCATCATTAATACCATACAACGCGTTGGTACAGAAGAAGCGGTAGAAAATTGCGTTTCTGTATTTAACATCGAATCTGATGATGTTAAAGGACGAATTATTGGCCGTGAAGGTAGAAACATTCGTGCATTAGAAGCCGCAACTGGAGTAGAAATCATTGTTGATGACACGCCAGAAGCCATTATCCTTTCTTGTTTTGACCCTGTACGTAGAGAAATTGCCCGTTTAGCATTACACAAATTAGTAACAGATGGTCGTATTCACCCAGCGCGAATTGAAGAAGTAGTTGCTAAAACGGCTAAACAAATTGACGATGAAATTATTGAAGTAGGAAAACGTACTGTGATCGATTTAGGAATTCACGGTTTACATCCCGAATTAATAAAAGTGGTGGGCCGTATGAAATATCGTTCATCTTACGGACAAAATTTATTACAACACTCTCGCGAAGTATCTAAACTTTGTGGAATTATGGCAGCCGAACTTGGTTTAAACGTTAAACTGGCTAAAAGAGCTGGTTTATTGCACGATATTGGTAAAGTGCCGGATGCAGAAAGTGATTTACCTCACGCTTTATTAGGAATGCAATGGGCTGAGAAATATGGTGAAAAAGAAGAAGTTTGCAACGCTATTGGAGCGCATCACGATGAAATCGAAATGAAATCTTTACTATCACCAATAGTACAAGTATGTGATGCGATTTCTGGTGCAAGACCAGGTGCAAGAAGACAAGTTTTAGACTCTTATATTCAACGTTTAAAAGACTTAGAAGAAGTTGCTTACGGTTTTAGCGGCGTTAAAAATGCTTATGCTATTCAAGCTGGTAGAGAACTACGTGTTATTGTAGAAAGCGAAAAAGTTTCAGATGATAATGCGGCTACCTTATCTTTTGATATATCACAAAAGATACAAACAGAAATGACGTATCCAGGGCAGGTTAAAGTAACAGTAATTCGTGAAACAAGAGCTGTGAATATTGCTAAATAAATTATAATTTCATTTATTGAAACTTAAAAATTCCAAATCCCAGTCAAATGGTTTTTGGAATTTTTATTTTCTAGGATGATAGGTATTCATCACTTCTTTTAAAAACCTACGATCCAGATGCACATAAATCTCTGTAGTTGTAATAGACTCATGCCCTAACATTAATTGAATAGACCGCAAGTCGGCACCATTTTCTAAAAGATGTGTAGCAAAAGAATGACGGAATGTATGAGGACTTATTGTTTTATTTAAATTCACTACTACAGCTAAGTTTTTAATAATAGTAAATATCATAGCACGCGTTAACTGTCTTCCTCTGCGATTTAAAAATAAAGTATCCTCAAATCCTTTTTGTATAGTAACATGATTTCTACTCGTTTCTCTATACATCTGAATGTAATTTTGTGTAATTTCACTTATTGGAACGAACCGTTGTTTATTTCCTTTACCCGTTATTTTGATAAAACCTTCTTCAAAAAATAAATCTGAATTTTTTAATGTTATAAGTTCAGAAACACGAAGTCCACAACCATAAAGAGTTTCTAGCATAGCACGGTTGCGCTCTCCTTCATTAGAATTCAGATTAATAGCCTCAATAAGCGTATCTATTTCCTCTACGGTTAATGTATCTGGAAGTTTACGACCCGTTTTAGGAGAATCTATAAGCTCTAAAGGGTTATCAACTCGCAAATCTTCAAATATTAAGTAATCAAAAAAACTCTTAAGACCTGAAATTATTCTGGCTTGCGAACGTGGATTAACTTCTTTTGAAACACTATAAATAAATTGTTGCAAGGTTTCTTCCTTAATTGCAATTGGTGAAATTTCGATTTCGTTCTGATTTAGAAAAAGACAAAGTCGCTCTATATCATAGGAATAATTTTCAAGTGTATTTTTAGACAAACCTCTTTCGATTCTTAAATACGACTGATATTTCTTTATGTACTTTTTCCAATCCATAAATACAAAGAAACACTTTTTTTAAGGCATAAAAAAACCTCTCAGTTGAGAGGTTTTTAAAATAATTTCTAGGAAAATTAGAATTTAAAATTCATTCCTACATTAAGTGAAGAAAATGATCCACCATCAACAGAAATTCCTTTATATCCTAAATAAACTTCTACTTTTTCAGTTTGGAAACCAAATTTTGGTTGGTAGTATACACCACCATTACCATCACCTTTACCAACATTAACAGCATACCCTAAATCTGCACCTAAAAATAGGTTGTCAGCTACAGAAAATTGAGCTGTTGCTGCTACAGGTACAAAACTAGCAGTTGGTGTTTTTGTTTCTATTGAACCAAATGGGCCCAAATCAACTGTTGTTGTTTTACCCAAATAAGCACTATAACCAGTAGTAGCTCCAACTTTAAAACCATCTGCTACATTCCATAAATAAGCAACATCTGCACCTACGTTTAAAGAATACGCATCTTTGATATCCCCCATTGGCAAACCAACATGAGCACCAATCTTAAACTGACCTTCTTGTGCATTTGCAAAACCAAATGCCATAACTGCTACAGCAGCTAAAATAATTTTTTTCATTTTATTTTTTTTAAATTTAATAGGCCAAATATATAATTAATCTTGTTAATTTTTCAATTAACTCTGTTAAAAAATAATTATATTTTATCGTTATTAAACCTAGAAAGAAAAAACTAATTCTTTCTATTGAAACAAATTATGATAAAAAAGAGATAAAACAACATTAAAATAGTGATTTTAGAAATAGAAAAAACATAATAATTTTAAGTTTATAGAGTTTTAATCTCGAATCGAAATTTTAATAAATTAAAAAACAAATTATGAAAAAAATAATCATCTTAGCAGCTGTATTAACATTCAGTTTTACAGCTTTACATGCACAAGCAGTCAAATTTGGTTTTAAAGCAGGCTTGAATTACGCCAATCAAACCGGAAGTGATATTACAGTAAATAGCAAAAATTACAAAACAGACGCTATAACTACTTATCATGTAGGTTTGCTAGTAGAATTAAAACTAACAGATGGTTTTGCAATACAGCCAGAATTATTATATTCCACTGAAGGCGCTACCTACAAAAATGCCATTGAAGATTTTAAAAATGAATTAGGTTATTTGTCTATACCAGTAATGGCTAAAATAAGCTTAAATAAAGCCATTAGTTTAGATCTTGGTCCACAAGCTTCATTTTTAGTAAGTGAAAAAAATAAATTTGATGCAAAAAATGCAGAAACTTTTGACTTTGGCTTAGCTGGTGGATTAAGTTTAAACATTACTGAAAACTTTTTTCTGCAAGGACGTTATGTATTAGGACTTACAGATGCTTCGAAAGAGGCTCAAGTTAAGAACTCAGTACTTCAAGTTTCAGCAGGTTTTAAATTCTAATAAAATATATTTAAATATAGATAAAACCGTTAGATAATTTGTAACGGCTTTTTTTTTATCGATAACAGTAATAATCCTCTAATTGTATTAATAATGCTCTTTATTAAAGATTAATTTTTAATGAAATGAATTTGATAAAAATAAGGAATAACTTTTAGAAAATAATTTCAAGCAAGTTTTTAATATCTTTCAGAAAACAACTAATTCTTTAATAATGATAATTAAATGGATTTCAGATATAAAAAAAAGATTCAAATTACATTAAAGGATGTAACTATTTATGAATTTAAAAATTATTTGAATTACTTTTTGAAAGATTAATCGTGTAAATAAAAAAAAACATAAAATTAGATTAAAAAAGAAATCAATACCAGTAACCTTATGTGTTATGAATCAATGATTTAAAAATACTATAGTATTTTACTTTCAAAAAATTGAAGATTTAACATTAAAAAGTAATAAAAATAAGATCTTTATATCTACCTTTGCAAAAATTTTGCACAGAGCAAAAGATATCAAATAACAAAAATTAATAATTAAGATGAAAAAGATTTTTTTAATCGCAGTAGGATTTTTCGCTTTTCAAGCAGCTAACGCACAAGAAGATGCTTCTTACAAACCAACAACTGGTACACTTACAACTGAAGTACTTTTAACTGGTGGATTAAACGCAGCTAATTTTGATTTAAATGGTGGTGGTGTGAAATTCAGATATTTCTTAAAAGATGATTTAGCTTTTAGAGTTGGTTTAGGTTTAGATAACAAAAAAACTGAAGCTATTGCTAATACACTTACAACTACTACAAAAACGGCAGCAAACACAGTAAAATTAGGTGTTGAAAAGCATTTTGCTGGAACAAACAGATTGTCTACTTATGGTGGAGCTGATTTAATGTTAGGTTTTGGAAAAAACACTACAGATGCTATTTTTGACAATGGGAACTACAACAAATTGGAACAAAAAAGATCAGGATTTGGAGTTGCCGTTTTTACTGGTGCAGATTACTACATCGTTAAAAAAGTATACTTAGGAGTTGAAGCTGGATTAAGCTTTATGACTGAAAATTTAAAAGATGCTAAAAATTCAACAAAAGTTGGTAACGTTACAAACACTACAACTACTCCAGGTAGTAAAGGGAACACGTTAGCTACTGATGTTTTTGGTGGAGTTAGACTTGGATACCAATTCTAGTCCTAACAATCATTATATTAAATCCCGTTCTGAAAATTCAGAACGGGATTTTTTTTATATAAACAATTAATATCCTCCTAAGAAAAAAAGATTAGACATTATTCATAATTAAAGCAGGAACAATTAAGAGAGATTACAATTTAGGTCTTAATTTTATTTAACATTCTAAGAATGCTACTTAATTTATTAAGAAATCAATGTTTCAAAAAATATTTTTTTTTTAGTAATGGAGATATTTTTTTTTACTTTTACAAGAAACACTTTCTATGAAAATATGCATTATCAACGGACCCAATTTAAACTTGTTAGGAAAACGCGAGCCAGCCGTTTACGGAAACCAAACTTTTGAAGAATATTTTACAATGCTTCAAATACAATTTCCAACTATTGACTTCTCTTATTTTCAGAGTAATATTGAGGGCGAATTGATCGATAAAATTCAAGAGTACGGATTTTCATTTGATGGTATTATACTGAATGCTGGAGCCTATACTCATACTTCTATTGGAATAGGTGACGCTGTAAAATCAATTACAACTCCAGTTATAGAAGTTCACATTTCTAATACTTTTTCTCGCGAAAGCTTCAGACATCAATCTTACATTTCTGGAAATGCCAAAGGTGTTATTCTAGGCTTTGGTTTAAAAAGTTACCAATTAGCAATTCAATCTTTTTTATAAATTATTACTTATAAAATACAATAAATTATTAAAATAAAATTGGATGTTTTTTCAAAATCTAGGTAGAATTTTGCTTTAATCATTAGGTTCTACATGTATTAGCACATGGCCTAATTCTGGTATTCTTTCTCGTAATGTGTCTTTTAATTTATGAGCAAGGAAATGCCCTTCTTTAACCGTAATTGTAGAATCTACGGTTGCATGCAAATCAACATGATATTGCATTCCGGCTTTTCTGATAAAACACTTTTCAGTATCAATAATTCCTTCAACTTCTAAGGAGACAGCTCTAATTTGAATAATTAGATCATCATATAAATGCTCATCCATTATTTCGCCTAATGCAGGTCTAAATATCTGATAACTATTATACAAAATAAAACCTGATGCAAATAGTGCTGCCCAATCATCAGCAGCTTCATATCCTTTGCCTAAAAATAAAGCAATTGAAATTCCTAGAAAAGCTGCCACAGAAGTTATGGCATCACTACGATGATGCCAAGCGTCAGCTCTAAGAGACGAACTATTGGTTTGCACGCTTCTATTCATGACTACTCTAAAAGAATATTCTTTCCAAATAATAATGCCTCCAAGAACGATTAACGTCCAAGGTTTCGGCAACTCATGTGGCGTCTGAATGTTTATAATGCTTTCGTAAGCAATAATTGTAGCCGAAGTGATTAAAAAACCTACAACCAAAAAAGTTATTAGTGGCTCTGCCCTTCCGTGTCCATACGGATGATTTTTATCTGCTGGTCTACTAGAATATTTAATTCCAAACAATACTAAGAAAGAAGCAAAAATATCAGTAGTTGATTCAATTGCATCTGCAATCAAGGCATAAGAATTTCCAAAAAAACCAGCTAAACCTTTAATAATGGCCATACAAGTGTTCCCAATGATACTAAAATAGGTAGCCTTTATTGCAGTTTGTTCGCTTGACATGCTTGTATTATATGAGGTATTAAAACTAAAATCGTTTAAGTAAACCGAATTCGATTTTAAATTCAAATTCTATAGGTTTACTTAAACGAAATTTTATATAATTAATGTTATTTAGGCACGAATAATCTGAGCTCCAATAGCTCTCAATCGTTCATCTATTAGTTCATATCCTCTATCGATTTGTTCAATATTTTGAATAGTACTCGTTCCTTTTGCCGAAAGCGCCGCTATTAATAATGAAATCCCAGCGCGAATATCCGGAGATGACATTGTAGTTGCTTTTAATTGTGATTTAAAATCATGGCCCATAACTACAGCACGATGCGGATCGCACAACATAATTTTAGCTCCCATATCAATTAATTTATCAACGAAAAACAATCTGCTTTCAAACATTTTTTGATGAATTAAAACATCTCCTTTTGCCTGAGTTGCTACTACAAGAACTATGCTCAATAAGTCTGGCGTAAATCCAGGCCAAGGTGCATCTGAAATAGTTAATATAGAACCATCAATATCCGTTTTTACTTCATACCCATTTACGTGAGCAGGAATGTAAATATCATCTCCTCTGCGTTCTAATGTAATCCCTAATTTTCTAAATGTATTCGGAATTAATCCTAGATTATCCCAGCTTACATTTTTGATAGTAATTTCAGATTTTGTCATAGCCGCTAGACCAATCCAACTTCCTATTTCAATCATATCAGGAAGAATTCGGTGTTCACAACCTCCCAAACGCTCTACTCCTTCAATTGTCAACAAGTTAGATCCTACGCCAGTAATTTTAGCACCCATAGAATTTAACATTTTGCACAACTGTTGTAAATAAGGCTCACAAGCAGCGTTATATACTGTAGTCATTCCTTTTGCCAGAACGGCTGCCATAACAATATTAGCAGTTCCAGTTACCGATGCTTCATCGAGTAACATACTCGCACCTGTTAATCCTTCTGGAGCTTCTACACCATAAAAATGATCTTCTCTGTTGTATCTAAATTTAGCACCAAGATTAATAAATCCTTCAAAATGGGTGTCCAATCTTCTGCGACCAATTTTATCTCCTCCAGGTTTTGGAATATATCCTTTACCGAAACGTGCTAAAAGTGGCCCAACAATCATAATTGAACCTCTCAACGAGCCGCCTTCTTTCTTAAATGCTTCTGTTTCTAGGTAACTCATATTCACTTCATCTGCTTGAAAAATATAAGAACCTGAACCATTTTTTTGGATTTTAACTCCTAAATTACCCAAAAGAGTGATTAGTTTATTAATATCGATAATATCAGGAATATTATTAATAATTACTTTCTCAGGTGTCAAAAGAACAGCACACAATATTTGCAAAGCTTCATTTTTTGCTCCTTGTGGTGTAATTTCACCTTTTAGACTAATACCGCCTTCTATTTTAAAAATTCCCATTTTTTTAAGGTTATGAGTTTATTGTTTAAGGCATTATATTACTACTTAAATTAAGAGTGATTTTTGCCTAAACTGTGTTACAAAGGTTTTCTATTTTGATTTTTATGCGTTGGATTAGGTTTACCCGTTTTTGAATTCTTATTACTTAGAATTTTAGGCTGACCTACCGGTAAAATTTTATTAGAAACTCGTTTATTAGTTCTCAATAAATCTGTGGTATTTAATAACTCCTCACTACTTTGAAGCAAATTCAATTTCCCATCAGAGAGCTCGTATAAATGTTCAAAAATCACATCGTCTTTAACGGTGTCTTTGTTCCAACTTAAATAAGATTTCTTCATGTGATTGGCAATCACTTTGACCAAAGCACTTTTCATATCTCCATCTTCCCATTTATTTGCCACATCAATCATGTATTTTATGTTATTACCATAATACCTGTATTTTGGGAAATTTTGTGGGTAGTTTAAAACATCTGGTTTTAGTTGTAAAACTTCACGAGATGGAATTGGATAAGGAGAATCTGCTACCAATTTAAAATCAGACATTATAAAAAGCTGATCCCATAATTTATGCTGAAAATCAAGAACATCACGCAAATGAGGATTCAAACTTCCCATAACTTGTATAATGTATTTGGCCGCTTTGTTGCGCTCTACATCATCTTTTATTTGAGTTGCTTGATCAATCAATTTTTGCAAATGTCTACCGTATTCTGGAATAATTAAATGCGATCGCTCTGCATTGTATTCCAAATGATGAACAATATCATTTGCATTTTCTTTAATGTACTTTGAATTCATATTGGAATTTATGTTTTTTATTCAACTGACTTTTGAAACGATTTATGAATTAAAATCGGTTATGCCAATTAAATCATCTTAATTATTTAAAGGGAAATGATACCTTCAATAGTTGAAACTTCTAGATATTTATCTACTATCTCTTGAGAATCTTTCATAGTAACATCAACAGAAATACTAGTGAATTTTCCAGTTTTAGATTTTTTGGTATTGATAACTGCGCCCATGCAATCAAAAGCAGCTTCTACACGCGCTATATTATCATTTTCTGTAGGTACAATAAATTTGAATAAATAGATTGCTGGCCAAGTATTACTCAAATCCAACTCTACTTTTAACCTATCATAGAACTCTTTAGTCTTGTTATCCATAGTGTTTTTAAAATATTAGCAAAGATACTGTTTCAAACCTATATTATGAATTTTGAAATATAATTTTTTAACTAATCCCATTTAAAACAAATGATTTTTTCAAATTCCAATTAGTTTAAGTAAATTTGCGCCTTATTTTTTAAAAGTGCAAACAAAAATCATAGTTATTATTGGCGGTCCTGGAACAGGTAAATCTACTATTATCGACGGATTAGTCGCGAAAGGATATTGTTGCTATCCCGAAATTTCTCGGGAAGTTACTTTGGAAGCAAAAAAACAAGGAATTGAACAGTTGTTTTTAGAAAAACCTTTATTATTCAGCGAGTTATTGCTGGAGGGAAGAAAAAAACAATTCGTAAATGCCTACAATGAATCACATGATGTGGTGTTTATAGACAGAGGAATTCCTGATGTGCTTGCCTACATGCACTATATTGGAGATAGTTATCCAGCTAGCTTTGATACTGCGTGCCGAGAACATACTTACTCTAAAATTTTTATTCTTCCACCATGGGAAGAAATTTACATCAGTGACGAAGCGCGTTATGAAAACTTTGAACAGGCAAAATTGATCAATACCCATCTTATAGAAACCTATAAAAATTACGGTTATGAATTAATAGAAGTTCCAAAAGACACCATGGATAACAGAATTATTTTTATATTAGATGAAATTTCTAAATAATCTAACTTTCTTAGTTATTTATGTTTTAAGGTGTTTTTAAAGGAACTGAAATCTGTACTATATGCCCGAAGCACTAGCCTTACTCCAAAAGTATTGGAAACACGACAAATTTAGATCGCTTCAAAAAGAAATTATCACAGCTGTTTTAGACGGTAATGATACTTTTGCTTTAATGCCAACTGGAGGCGGAAAATCTATTTGTTTTCAGATTCCGGCTTTAATGAATGATGGAATATGCTTAGTCATTTCGCCATTAGTTGCGCTGATGAAAGATCAGGTTGCAAATTTGCAAAAGCGCAATATAAAAGCAATTGCATTAACTGGTGGCATACGTTCCGAAGAATTAATCGATTTACTAGACAATTGCCAGTTTGGTAATTATAAATTCTTGTATTTATCTCCAGAAAGATTACAATCAGATTGGATTTTAGAACGTATAAAATCTTTACCTATAAATCTAATTACTATTGATGAAGCGCATTGCGTTTCACAATGGGGTCATGATTTTCGCCCCGCTTACTTAAAAATTTCAGCACTAAAAAAACATTTTCCAAAAACACCTTTTTTAGCCCTTACAGCAACCGCAACTCCAAGAGTAAAAAAAGACATTATCAATGCGTTAGGATTACACGAGCCAAAACTATTTGAAAAATCATTTGCAAGAGAGAATATCGCCTACATGGTTTTTGAAGTGGAAGATAAACTTTTTAGGATAGAACAAATTCTTAAAAAAAACCCACAACCTTCTATAATTTATGTTCGAAACAGAAAATCATGTTTAGACATCTCCTCACAATTGCAATCTTTAGGATTTAAAGCTACCTATTATCACGGTGGACTTTCGTCTAAAGAAAAAGACAAGAACATGCAATTATGGATGAATGAAGAAGTTCAGGTTATTGTAGCAACAAACGCCTTTGGAATGGGGATTGACAAAGCCAATGTAAAAGCAGTTATCCATATTCAATTACCCGAAAATATGGAGAATTATTACCAAGAAGCAGGACGTGCAGGCCGAAATGGAGAAAGAGCTTTTGCAGTATTGCTAACTAGTTCCTCGGATATTATCCAAGCTGAAAGTCAATTTATAAATGTACTTCCAGATAAAAAATTTTTAAATTCAGTTTACATCAAGCTTAACAATTATTTTCAAATTGCTTATGGAGAAGGAATCAATGAGCAGTTTACTTTTAATTTGCATCACTTTTGTTTAAAATATGAATTTCCTACACTAAAAACCTATAACGCATTGCAATTTCTTGACCGCCAAGGAATCATCACTTTATCACAGGAATTTTCAGAAAAAATAACTTTACAGTTCCTTATTCCGTCCAAAGAAGTAATTCGATACATGAGTTTGAATCAAAATGATGAAGAAATTATTTTGGCTATTCTACGAACCTATCCTGGAATTTATGAAATGCAAACGGCTTTTAACTTACAATTAATTGCAAAAAAATCGAATCATAAAGAATCTCAAGTATTAGCTGTTTTACATAAATTGAAAGAAAAAGATATCATAGCATTTCATTCTAAAAATAATGATGCTACTATAGTGTTTAATGAAGTTCGAGAAGATGAGAGAACTATCAGTCGGGTTTCGAAACACTTAGAAAACCAAAATCAGTTAAAAAAAGAGCAACTTCAAGCCATAGTTCATTATATTAACGAGAAAACAGTTTGTAAAAACAAATTGATTTTAGATTATTTTGGAGAAAAAACAATGGTGAATTGTGGTATTTGCTCGTATTGCATCACTAAGAAAATTCAGAAAAAAGATTTTACATCTCTTGGTAAAGAAATAATTCAATTATTACAATCGGAAGATTTAAATTCAAGAGAAATTCAAAATAAGACTAAAAATAGTCCAGAGGAAGTTATATTTGTACTTCAAGATCTATTAGAAAATAACACAATTTTGGTAAAGCCAAATAACAAATACACACTAAAATCATAATGGAAAAATTACGAATTGTATTTATGGGTACTCCAGAATTTGCAGTAGGAATTATAGATACTATACTTAAAAACAACTATGAAGTTGTAGGGGTTATTACCGCTGCAGACAAACCTGCTGGCCGTGGACAAAAAATAAAATATTCAGCAGTAAAAGATTACGCCTTAGCCAATAATCTCCCTTTATTACAACCTACAAACTTAAAAGACGAGGGTTTTTTATCCGAATTAAAAGCGCTACAAGCCAATTTACAAATTGTAGTCGCCTTTAGAATGTTACCAAAGGTAGTTTGGGAAATGCCTTCACTAGGAACTTTTAACCTTCACGCCTCACTACTTCCTAATTATCGCGGTGCAGCACCCATAAATTGGGCAATTATAAATGGTGAAACAAAAACTGGAGTAACTACTTTTTTTATAGATGATAAAATTGATACTGGCGCAATGATTTTGAGTTCCGAATTAGCGATTCAGGAATCAGAAAGTGCAGGTAATTTGCATGATAGACTTATGGAACTAGGAAGTCATACGGTTATTGACACTTTAAAATTAATTGAAAAAGGAAATGTAGCAACTATCATTCAGAAAGAAGACTCAGATATTAAAACAGCCTACAAACTCAATAAGGAAAACTGCAAAATTGATTGGACAAAATCTGCATTAGAAATTAATAATCTAATTAGAGGTTTAAGTCCATATCCTAGTTCTTGGTGCTTTTTTGCAGATAAAAACGAAGAGTGGAACGTAAAAATATACGAAGCTAATCTTATTAACGAGGAACACCAGTACGCTATCGGAAGCATAATTTGCACTAAAAAAGAAATGAAAATTGCAGTTAAAGATGGATTTATTCAAATTTTACAATTACAATTTCCAGGAAAGAAGAAAATGAGCACCTCAGAATTACTGAATGGAATATCATTTTCTGAAGAGGCAAAAGTGCACTAAAGTCAATAAAAATGGGATTTTTTTAACTTTATTAAGAAAAAAAGCATTCATTTATCAACAAAAAAAATAAGTTATCAACAAAATAAATTAAATTAACACAAAACGCTTGCAAGGAACGTATTTCCTACTAAATTTGTGTATTAACAATTTGTATAACCAACAATTAATAACTATTTATTATGAACAAATCAGAATTAATCGATGCTATCGCTGCTGATGCAGGAATTACAAAAGCTGCAGCAAAATTAGCTTTAGAATCATTTTTAGGAAATGTAGGAGAGACTTTGAAAAAAGGTGGAAGAGTATCTTTAGTAGGTTTCGGATCATGGTCTGTTTCTGCTAGAGCTGCTAGAGATGGTAGAAATCCTCAAACAGGAAAAACTATTCAAATTGCTGCTAAAAATGTAGTTAAATTTAAAGCAGGAGCTGAATTAGAAGGTGCAGTAAACTAATTCTATTCGCTTCTATATAATCTAAACCTTCCATATGGAAGGTTTTTTTATACTTTTTAACGATTTTATTTGGCAGTATTATAATAAAAAACTTAAATTTATTAAAAAATAAAATCCTATGATTACAGATAAATTAAAAAAAGGCCACTTACTTATTGCAGAACCAACAATAATAGGTGATTTATCATTCAATAGATCAGTGATTTTATTAGCTGACTATAATGAAGAAGGATCTGTTGGTTTTATAATCAACAAGCCCTTAAAATATACCATTCATGATTTAATTCCAGAGATTGATGCGCGTTTTAAAATTTATAATGGCGGTCCAGTAGAACAAGACAACCTTTATTTTATACATAACATTCCAGATTTAATTCCGAACAGTATTGAAATTTCTAATGGTATTTATTGGGGAGGTGATTTCGAATCTACCAAAGAACTTATCAATAGAGGAGAAATCAGTAATGACAATATTCGTTTCTTTTTAGGCTATACAGGATGGCATGAAAAACAATTAGAAAGCGAAATGGAAAGTCACTCATGGATCATCAACTCCAATAGATATGAAAATAAAATAATAGGCAAATCTGCGACTCATTTTTGGAAAGAACAAATCAAAGAATTGGGTGGAGAATATCTTATATGGCTAAATGCGCCTGAAAATCCTTATTTAAATTAACTAGCGCTTATCATTTCATTAAGTTTCCCTAATAACTGCGTTGCTCTGTTGATTACAAAACTCTTCTTACGATATTTAGTTATCGGTTGAATTCCTTTTATAACATTAGTCACAAATAATTCATCTGCTTTTTGTAGATCAAATGGAGAAATAATCTCTTCTAAAACCTCTAACCCTTCTATTTTTTTTGCTAAGACAAGTATTTGTTTTCTCATAATTCCGTTCAAGCAACCCTCAGAAATTGGTGGTGTAATCAACTTATTACCCAATACCATAAATACATTTCCTTGTAGTGCCTCAACAACATTTTTACTGTCATTTAATAACAAACAGTTATCTAAACTATTTTCATCAGCAAATATGCTTCCTGTAATATTAATGATTTTATTAGTTGTTTTAATTGACGAAAGTAGCTGTTTTGTAATATAAAAATCTTTGTACAAATCTACTTCATAATGCTCTTTTTCGATAAAATATAACCTATTCTCTAGTACTGACGTATGAATTATAAAGGATACTGTATTATTTTGTGGCAAATAATATCCGCCGTCATTTCTATAAACAGTAATTCTGGCTCGAGAAGAATTACCAAAATTATTTTCGCTTGAAGTTAAAAGAATTTGTTGTTCAAAATATTCCATTGTAAAATTCATAGGAATCTCCATTCTAACAACTCGCATCGAAGCCATTAATCTAAAATAATGATCTTCAAGAAAAAGAATTTTATTGTTAAAAATTTTAACTGTTTCAAACACACCGTCACCATATAAAAAAGCACGGTTATGAGTTAGTACATTGGTATCCTGTGATACAATAGATCCATTAAAATTAATCATAAAAAAAGCCCTAAATAATATTCAGGGCAAATATAAGTCATAAAATATGATTTTACTATACAGAACCAATTAGATGTTTTAAATCTGAAATTTGATTTTCCCAAAGTAAAGTAGCTTCTTCGAGTTCGTCTTTTTCTGCAAAATCGACTACCATTAAAGAAACGTCTTTAGTAAGCTCATCTACTAAGATGTGCAATTCAAAAAAGTACTCTGTATCTTTTCCTTTATCATCTACCCACTTAAATTTTACTTTTTCACCTGTTTTCTTAGAAGCTAATCTAGCCTTTTCCTCAGAATCATTCCAAATAAAAGTAAAAAATTCACCACGAGAATTAACATTGTCGGCAAACCATTCCGACAAACCTGAAGGAGTGGATATATATTGATACAATAATTGAGGCGAAGAATTTATAGGAAACTCGATTTCGTAACGTACTTTCTGATCCATGAGATGCTTTTAATTTTTCCGAAATATATAGAATATAACTACAAAAAAAAAACATTTACAAAAATATTTTTTTTTCTTCAAAATATGTTTGCACGCTCTAATATAATTTATATATTTGCACCCGCATTCAAGGACAACAAAACTTGAATATTTGGCGAGGTAGCTCAGTCGGTTAGAGCGCAGGATTCATAACCCTGAGGTCACGGGTTCAACTCCCGTCTTCGCTACGAAAACAAACCCTTAAACAACAACTGTTTAAGGGTTTTTTGATTTATATTAATTTTTAATTTATTAAAAATTAATTAATAAATTAAACAAATCTTATACTATTTTAATTATGCGCTCGCTTAATCAAATACCAGTTTAAGCAAATCTCAACAATGCTTTCTTTTTTAAAGTAGTTTTCCAAAAGAACCAAAAGGCAACATAATCTTCATAGATTGTTCTAAAAATATTTTATTAAAGAAGTTTAAGTATTAAACATTTCGCGCTTCAAAATGCTCTTATTATAACGCAAATGAATTTATTTGTATTGATTTAAATTCTAAACTATAACTCATAAAATAATAAAAAACATTTATTCAAGTAATATCTACAAACAATTAGTATTCCTATATAAAAAGTATACTATAAAAAATAACTACATCTAGTATTACGCAATTTACCCTAAAACAAAAAAAACCAACTGAATTAGTTGATTTTTTTATTTTCATTATTTGCATATTAGTTTACTAAAATAATTATAAAGGAATATTTCCGTGTTTGCGATTTGGAGTAATACTCACTTTATTTTCTAACATACTAAACGCTTTTATTAATTTTTTTCGTGTGTCTTGTGGTAAGATCACTTCATCGACAAAACCACGTTGCGCTGCAGTGTATGGATTAGCAAATAAATCAGCGTATTCTGCTTCTTTTTCCAACAGTTTGGCTTCATGATCAACTGCTTCATTGATTTCTTTTTTAAAGATAATTTCAGAAGCACCTTTTGCACCCATTACAGCAATTTCAGCAGTGGGCCAAGCAAAATTCATGTCGGCTCCAATGTGTTTAGAATTCATTACATCATAAGCTCCACCATAGGCTTTCCTGGTAATAACAGTCACTCTAGGAACTGTTGCTTCACTTAAAGCATATAATAATTTGGCTCCATGAACAATAATTCCATTCCATTCTTGATCTGTTCCGGGCAAAAATCCAGGGACATCAACTAATACCAACAAAGGAATATTAAAAGCATCGCAAAAACGAGTAAATCGAGCTGCTTTTTTAGAACTGTTTACATCTAGACAACCCGCTAAAACCATAGGTTGATTGGCGATTATTCCGATACTCCTACCACCTAGCCTACCAAAACCAACAATTATATTTTCAGCATAATTTTTATGAATTTCAAAAAAAGAATCTTCATCAATAATTCCGCTTATTACAGCGTGCATATCATAAGGTTTATTTGGGTTTTCAGGTACAACATTTAATAATTCTTGCCTAATTTCATCCCCTAATTCATAAGGCAAACTAGGTGGAACTTCTTTATTGCTCTGTGGCAAATAACTCAACAATCTTTTTAAATCCTCTAAACATTCCACATCATTAGTTGATGTACAATGTGCCACTCCCGACTTGGTAGAATGAGTACTAGCACCTCCTAATTCTTCTGAAGTTACCGTTTCGTTAGTAACTGTTTTTACAACATTAGGTCCCGTAACAAACATATAACTTGTATCTTCAACCATCATGGTAAAATCTGTCATAGCAGGAGAATAAACAGCTCCACCTGCACAAGGCCCCATAATGGCCGAAAGTTGCGGAATAACTCCTGAAGCTTGTACGTTTCTAAAGAAAATATCGGCATAACCACCTAAGGAACGAACTCCTTCTTGAATACGTGCTCCACCAGAATCATTCAGTCCGATCATAGGAGCGCCCATTTTGACCGCCATATCCATCACTTTGCATATTTTTTCAGCATGAGTTTCCGACAAGGAACCCCCGAAAACTGTAAAATCTTGAGCGAAAATATAAACTAATCTTCCGTTTATCGTTCCGTAACCTGTAATTACACCGTCCCCATAATACAATTCTTTTTCCATTCCAAAATCAGAAGTACGATGGGTAACCAACATTCCAATTTCTTCAAACGAACCTTCATCCATTAAATAAGCAACACGTTCTCTAGCGGTTAGTTTTTTATTAGAATGTTGTTTTTCGATACGCTTTTCCCCTCCACCTAAATGCGCTTCAGCAATCTTATTATTTAATTTATCTATTTTGTCTTTCATAGGATTTTTTTTTACGCTAATTCACCAAATTTCATTTATTTTCTACAATAAGAAGAGTCAATATTTTAGAATAAAATAGATTCCCTTATTTCTACTTATCAATTTTAATTTGGTAATCTAACGATTTTTTGATCTTTCAAATACTGCTTCATCGCCAAGAGAGCAGCGATTTCAGCCTCTTTATTCATTTGTTTTTTCAATAGCTCCGCATTATAATATTTCTTTACAAAATGAGTATCAAAATTTCCGGAACGAAAAGCTTCATGTTCAAATACAAATTTTCCAAAAGGCAATGTAGTTTGCACTCCTTCTACTTGATAATTATCAATTGCTTTTACAATCAATTGAATGGCTTCTTCACGAGTTGCTCCATACGTAATTAATTTGGCCAACATCGGATCATAGTAAATAGGAATATCCATGCCTTGCTCAAAACCATTATCCACACGAATATTCTCACCAACAGGCAATTGATACACATCGAGATGACCTACGCTTGGCAAAAAGTCATTCATAGGGTCTTCGGCATAAACTCTTAATTCTAAAGCGTGTCCTTTAATTTGTAAATCTTCTTGTTTTATTGCAAGTGCTTCTCCTCTTGCTACTTTAATTTGCAGTTCGACCAAGTCCGTTCCTGTAATCCATTCGGTAACGGGATGTTCTACTTGCAAACGCGTATTCATTTCTAAAAAGTAGAAATTATTATTTTCATCCAATAAAAACTCTACTGTTCCCGCTCCTAAATAATCACATGATTTAGCAACTAAAACAGCCGCTTCACCCATTTTTTTTCGTAATTCTGGAGTTAAAACGGAAGAAGGCGCTTCCTCAATCACTTTTTGATGACGACGCTGAATACTACATTCTCTCTCAAATAAATACAAGATATTTCCATGGCTATCTGCCATAATTTGAATTTCGATATGCCTTGGTGACGCCACATATTTTTCGATAAAAACAGATCCGTCACCAAAAGCAGCAACAGCTTCACTAATGGCACGGTTCATTTGAGACTCAAAATCGCTTTCCGTTTCTACCACTCGCATTCCTTTTCCTCCACCACCTGCTGAAGCTTTAATCAAAATAGGGAAACCAATTGTTTTTGCCTCCTGTTTTGCTTTATCGATATCTGTTATTGCTTCGTCAACACCAGGAACCATAGGAATATTGTACTCCTTAACAGCATCTTTAGCTGCTAATTTGCTTCCCATCACTCGGATCGCTTTAGATTTTGGACCAATAAAAATGATATTGTTATTTTCACATTCTTCGGCAAAATCAGCGTTTTCACTCAGAAATCCATAACCTGGATGAATAGCATCAACGTTTAAATTTTTAGCAACTTCAATAATTTTACTTCCTAATAAATAAGATTCATTTGATGGCGATTCACCAATCCAAACGGCTTCATCAGCAAATTTTACGTGAGGTGCATTTCTATCTGCTGTAGAATAAATTGCAACTGTTTTAATTCCCATTTTTTGAGCAGTTTTCATCACTCTAATCGCGATTTCCCCTCTATTTGCAACTAATATTTTTTTCATTATTCTTAAATTTTTATTTTTTGCCACAAAGGCACTACATCACAAAGTTATTTTTTATTTATTGAGCAGCTATTTAGCGAAAAGATGTAAATCATAAATGCTTTATAAAAATCTTAGTGTCTTTGCGTCTTTGTGACAACATTCTATTCAAACTCAATCAATAATTGTCCTTTATCCACCGCATCTCCAATGTTAACTGAAATTGATTTGATGATTCCATCACGCGGAGAAAGGAAACTATTTTCCATTTTCATGGCTCCAAGAATAATTAGATTATCGTTGACTTTTACTTCTTGACCAATTACAACGCCAATCTCTAAAATTAGTCCGGGCATTGGGGCTTTGATGAAGTTTACTTGTTTGGCAAGACCGACTTCAAAACCCATTTCTTTGATTAATACATCTAATAGATTTGAAATTACGACGCTGTAAGTATTGTTATTTACTTTAACTGTGTAACTCTTTTGATGAAAATCAGCAGCAAGAATTTCTGCTTTGTAAGGTTTGTTTTCGTGTAGTATGTGAAATTTATTGTCTTCCACAGAAACCGAATCTAATAGCGAAACACTTTCCTTTTCAATATCAAAATGAAAAGTGTCATTTACATTTACTTTATAACCCATACTCATAAGTACATTTTTTATTGGATGTAAAAATAAGGAAAGTAAATGTTTAAGGGGTTTAAAAAATATATTTTTATGCTAATTTAATATAGTTCTTTTGATATAATTTTACAAAACTAACAATCCAAATTCTCTTAAGGTGTTAATTGGTTTAGAATACCAGAAGAGTTCAAAATCTTTCAATTCATTCTCAAAATCCGTTTTAACCTCTTGAAAAGTATAAACCTTTGTATTTGAAACTGATATTTTTTGCAACAATCCTAAAAGCCATTCGCCTTCTAATTTACCCGTTTGAATACTAAAAGTTTCTTTTTTGTCGTGAAAAGTTAGCATTGCCATTTCCCAAGAATTTCCTTTTTTAGTTTTTGTAAAATATTCAACGCTTGGTTTTCCGCCTATCCAAACCAATTTAGCTGTTGATTTTGTATTAAAATCACTTTGTTCTTGTAAAGCATCAAAAATAAAATCTTGAGGTATTTTTGTTTTCGGAATTTTAAAATCGAACCAATCTTGCAATTCGTAATCAAAACAGATTCCGTGCATGAAATTAAACAAGGATTTCTTGAGTCCAAAACTAAATTTATCGTGATCAATCCCTGTATTATCAATATAATTGATATCATTATTAGCAAAAGTTCCTATTGTTTCTGTTTCCTTTACTACACCAAATTTTTCTGGATACATTCCTACGGGGCTGTGCGCTGTCATCGCAAATTGATGCCAAAATCCAGATTGCAACACACCTGCTTCAAACAACTGACGCACCATTTCTAGACTATCAATAGTTTCCAGAACAGTTTGAGTGGGATAGCCATACATCAAATAAGCATGCACCATTACACCCGCTTCAGTAAAATTTCTTGTCACTTTTGCAACTTGCTCTACCGTTACGCCTTTATCAATAAGTTTTAAAAGACGATCCGAAGCGACTTCTAAACCTCCAGAAACGGCGATGCATCCTGAAGCTTTTAGCAACAAGCATAAATCTTTAGTAAAACTTTTTTCGAATCGAATATTTGTCCACCAGGTTATAGATAGTTTTCGGCGTAAAATTTCGAGTGCTAAAGCGCGCATTAATGCAGGCGGCGCTGCTTCATCTACATAATGAAAACCATTTTGTCCTGTTTGTGCCATTAATTCTTCCATTCTATCGCACAATAAACTTGCCGCAACAGGTTCGTAAATTTTTATGTAATCTAGTGATATATCGCAAAAAGTGCATTTTCCCCAATAGCAGCCGTGCGCCATGGTAAGTTTATTCCAACGTCCATCACTCCACATTCTATGCATCGGATTTACAATTTCGATTACCGAAATGTATTTATCTAAAAGTAAATCAGAATAATCTGGAGTTCCTACTTGCGATTGTTTATAGTCTGGTTGGGTCGAATTGTTTTTATAAACTACTTTTCCCTCTTCTAACAGGAAAGTTCGTTTGAAAGCTCCTGATTCTTGGCTATTTTCTTTTTGTTTTTCTAGACTTGCAATCAATTCTTCTATTGGAGTTTCTCCATCATCCAAAGTGATAAAATCAAAAAACTCAAAAACACGAGCGTCAGAAAGGGAACGCAATTCTGTATTAGGAAAACCACCGCCCATTGAAATTTTAATATTTGGATAATGGGTTTTTACCCATTGTGCTGAACGAAAAGCTGCATATAAATTTCCTGGAAAAGGAACCGAAATCAAGAATAATGTGGGCTGAATATTTTCTATTTTCTCTTTTAATAGTTTGAATAAAACCTCATCGATATAAGTCGGTTTTTCTTGTAAAGCTGCGTATAATTCATCGAAAGAATTGGCACTACGCCCCAATCGTTCAGCATACCGACTGAAACCAAAATTTTCATCAATGCATTCTACAATATAATCGGAAATATCTTCGAGATATAAAGTGGCTAAATGTTTGGCCTTATCCTGGGTTCCCATAGTTCCAAAAGCCCAATCGAGTTCCTCTAATTGCGCAAAACGAGAAGCTTCTGGCAGGAAATCTTCTTGACAAATTTGTAAAGCTAATGTTGGATTTTTTCCTTGTAAAAAAGCAATAACTGAATCTATTGTTTTTATATATTCTTCTTGTAAAGCAAAAATTCGTTTGCAGTTTTCGGTTGTTGGTTGCTGAATTTCAAATTGAAATAAAGCAGTTAATCCCTCTTTTGAAAATAATTTCAGAATTACCTCGATTCCTAAATCTGCTTGAACAGATTCTATATTTTTGGTATTCAAAAAACCTTTTATATAAGCAGTTGCTGGATAAGGAGTATTCAGTTGTGTAAAAGGAGGCGTGATCAGAAAAAGTTTGGTTTTCAAGAGAAATTATTTTCTACAAAAATAAGAGATATTTATATTCTTTTAGTGAAAAGAATTAAGTGGATTTGTTTTTAAATAACATTTAATACACTTTACTATTATTTAACTAAACTATAAAGTTTATAATTACCATTTAAAGTGAATTGTAATTACTCAATCTTCAAATGATGTAGTTTAAGGCTTGATTTCCCTAAGATATTTTAAAAATAATCATTCATTATGTACATAATCTAAAAAAAATCTAGAATAAGATGAAATTAATTTTCACTATTACTAAAATCCGATACTTATTTTGATGAAAAGAACAAGCAGAGAAGTTTAAATAATAATTACACTACATTTTTCATATTTTAATAGACATTCCTCATTTTTTTTGTATTTTTTTTTTGTTGTTTAATTTTAAAACCGTAAAATTACAAAAAATTAACATTAAATTAATACTGCCATTATCACTCTTTCAATTTGAAAATTAAATTTAAAAATAGCAATCATTTAGACGACGATACCCTTTGGAGTAATGTAAAAATGGGTGATGAGAAAGCATTTTCACATCTGTTTGAAAAACACTACGCTCATTTAATTCGTTACGGTAATTCATTATCTCCATTAAAAGATAAAGTACAGGATTGTGTTCAAGAAGTTTTTACAGACATTTGGATTTATAGAGAATCAATAAGTGAAAGTATTGTCGTAAAAGCTTATTTATTATCTAGCGTTCGCAAAAGAATTGCAAGACATCAAGAACGCGATCGCTTTTTTGGAAAAACAACTTCTATTGATACTATAGAATTTCTATTAGACTTCTCAATAGAACACGATCTTATTGCAGACGAAACAACTGCTAATAAAGTTTTTAATTTAAACAAATTATTAAACGAATTACCCTCTCGTCAAAAAGAAGCTTTATACCTTAGATACCATCAAGGTTTAAGTGTAGATGAAATCGCCTCTACCCTTGATGTAAATTACCAGTCTGCAAATAATTTGCTTTATCGAGCAGTTTTGAACCTAAGAAAAGATTGGAAAGACATTATTTTACTTTTTTTAGCAGTTACAACAAGTCTTCTTTAATATTTTTTTGATTTATATAAAAAAAATCACAATTAGGTGAGTATATAATAAAAAAACTGTCCTTTATGTTTTTGTAATCCATACTGAATTGATGCAAGAACGAAATAATTATATAGAAATAGAAGATTTTTTATCCAACGAGTCCTTTAATCTTTGGGTTAAATATCAAATTGATGAACAAAACTGGGAAGAATGGACTTTAGAAGATCCTAAAAGAGCCAAATTAGTTGAGGAAGCTCGTCTTTGGATTTTAGCTATGAAAGTTTCTGAACCAACTATGAATCAAAAAACTATTGATATTGCGTTAGAGAAGACTTGGGGAAAAATTAATAAAAAAGAAAAAAATCAAAACATATTTCAAAAAACACCAAAAAAGTTTTTGGATAACAAATTGATTAAAAGCGTCGCAGCAGTTTTTATATTAGGCTTAATAAGCAGCTGGTTCTATAACAATACTATTTTAAACACTACTTCTACACCTATATATAACGAACTCATACAAGACAATAAAGAAGGATTAGTCGA
Organism: Flavobacterium pygoscelis; assembly: GCF_023162025.1. Lineage (NCBI taxonomy): Bacteria > Pseudomonadati > Bacteroidota > Flavobacteriia > Flavobacteriales > Flavobacteriaceae > Flavobacterium > Flavobacterium pygoscelis. The sequence continues at coordinate 124,127 of NZ_JALNUB010000003.1, forward strand.
GCAAACGAACAACTCAAGCAAACCTCAAATCATAACATTATCTGATGGTAGTTCTGTTTTGTTGCAACCTAATAGTAAATTAAGCTATCCTAAAACATTTGTAGGCAATGAACGCAAAGTATATTTGAGCGGGGAAGGCTTTTTTGAAATTAGTAAAAATCGCAAAAAGCCATTTTTTGTTTACGCGAATGAAATTGTCACCAGAGTTGTTGGAACCAGCTTTAGAATACGAGCGTATGACAACCAACCTGACATTGAAGTATTAGTTCACACCGGTGAAGTAAAAATAAAATCAAACCAATCGGTGACAAAATCTAGCAAGCAAGAAGTAGTTTTGTTACCTAATCAAGCCCTCCAATTTTCTCGCAAAAATTTGACATTTAACAAAATAAACGATATTAAAACGGACCGAACATTAATTCAAACTACTGATAATATCGAGCAATTAAGTTTTGACTTCAAAGACACACCTGTTAACCAAATTCTAAAAATAATTGAAGAGGCTTATTTAGTTCAAATTGATTATCCAAAAGACAAATTAAAAAATTGTTATCTAACCACATCACTAAACGACCAACCGCTACCGGAGAAACTTAAAATTATATGCAAAAGTCTCGGTAACAACACTACTTATGAAATGAATGGAAACCAAATTATTATTACATCCAAAGGATGCGACTAACTTTAATGCCTATGTGAAATTAATAAAAAAAGCGCCGAAAATGCTGTAACATTCTCGACGCCTAAATAGAATCAAATTGTTCCCTGTAAAGTTCAATTTGTGTGTTCAAAATACCCGTTAAATAGTATTAATAAAACAAACCAAAATTATGAAAAAAACTGTTGTCAAACAACGATTACTCCATCGAATCATGAAAATAACATTAATTCAATTTGTTCTTGCATTTGTGTTTTCCACCATCACGATGGCCAACAGTGTTAATGGACAGAAAAAACTAGACACTAAAGTTACTGTTAGCATCGCAAACATGAGTTTAGAGAACGCTTTATCAAAACTTGAAAAAACCGCTAAAGTAAAATTCTCTTACAATTCGAGAATTAGTCAATTAAACCAAAAAGTAACTGTAAATGCTACTGGCGAAACTTTATCAAATATCCTAAGCGATTTATTAAAACCACTTAATATAGGATATAGTGAAGTAAGCGATCAAATTATATTACAGAACAATGCTACACTAACGGGAGAATTTACAGGCTTTGATGCAATCCCAACTTTAATTGAAAAATTAACTGTAGCTCCTATTGTAAAAGGTAAAGTAGTAGACCAATCAGGTCTTCCTTTGCCAGGTGCAACTATTACAGCAAAAGGAACAAATAAAAGTGTTTATTCTGATTTTGATGGAAACTTCTCTATTGATATGCCAGAAAACAGCACAAGACTTGTAGTTTCTTTCGTTGGTATGGAGACACAAGAAGTAGCTATCAAAACTACGCCTCTAACTATTGTCTTAATTGACAAAGAGCAAAGCTTAAAAGAAGTAGTAATTACAACTGGTTACGAAAAAACATCTAAAAGAACTTTTACAGGAGCTATTAGTAAGATTACCGGAAAAGAGTTAATGGTAGAAGGTGTTATTGATGTAAGTAGAATGATTGAAGGTAAAGCAGCGGGTGTAACTGTTCAAAACGTTACCGGAACTTTTGGTACTGCTCCAAAAATTACCGTTCGTGGATCGTCTTCTATCTTTGGAGATACAAAACCATTATGGGTAATAGATGGAATTGTACAGGAAGATATTGTCAATCTTTCTTTTGCAGATTTAGCTTCTGGAAATTCAGAAACTTTATTAAGTTCTTCTATTGCTGGTTTAAATGCAAGTGACGTATTAAGTATAGAAGTACTTAAAGATGCGTCAGCAACATCTATCTACGGATCTAGATCGTTAAATGGTGTAGTAGTTGTAACTACTAAACAAGGAAGAAGAGATTCGCCTTTAAATGTTACTTATTCACTAGACCAAACTGTACGTACTGTTCCTAGCTACAATCAGTTTGACATATTGAATTCTCAAGAAAACATGAGCATTTTAAAAGAAATGGAATCAAAAGGATTTTTAGAATTACCTTCAATAGCACAATCACGTTACGGAGGAGTTTACAATATTCTTGCTAGAGCTGTAAACACTTATGATGTGACTTCAGGTGCCTTTGGTGTAAAAAACGATATTCCTAGTAGAAATGCATTTTTAAAGAAATACGAACTAGCAAATACTGATTGGTTTAAAGTTTTATTTAGACCTTCAATGACACAAAATCACTCGTTAAGTTTTTCTGGTGGTGGAAAAAATAACGCATTCTTTGCTTCCTTAGGATTTTATTCTGATCCAGGATGGACAGTAGCTGATAATGTACAGCAATTGACTTCTAACTTGAAGAATACTTTTTACATTAATGATAAGTTAAACTTAACATTATCTACACAAGCTTCTGTTAGAAACCAACAAGCGCCAGGAAGTTATGACAGTCTTAGAGACGGAGTTAGCGGAAGCACTACTAGAGATTTTGACATCAACCCATTTAGTTATGTATTAAATACAAGTAGAACTTTACGTCCTTATGACGATAATGGAAATTACGAATATTATAGAAACAATTGGGCTCCATTAAATATAGTTGAAGAATTAAAAAACAACTATATGGACATCAAGGTTAAAGATATTCGCTTCCAAGCAGACTTAGCCTACAAAATATCTCCTAAACTTACCTATAATTTAACTGCTAATGCACGTTATGCCAATACTAGTAGAGAACATAATATTCTTGAAAGTTCTAATATTATTGGAGCCTATAATGCTGATGAAACTACTATTGTTAGAAATGCAAATATCTTTTTATATCAAGATCCTAACAACTTACTTGCACCTAAAGTATCAGTATTGCCTAATGGTGGTATGTTGAGAAAATTTACAAATGATCTTACTTCATATAACATCCGTAACAGTTTCAGCTACAAAAACATTTTTAAAGATGTAAATGAGTTTGAAGCTTTATTTGGACAAGAGTTACGTTCTGTAGATAGAGGTAGTGATAATTTTACTGCATACGGATTACAGTATGACAGAGGTTTAACTGCTTTTACAGATCCTAGAATCTTAGAGAAATTAATCAACGGAGGTGAATCTTATTATGGATTCAACGAAGAAAGAGAAAGAACTGTTGGTTTCTTTGGTAAAGTAGGTTACACTTACAATCGTCGTTATACAGGATCTATAACAGGACGTTATGACGGATCAAACAGACAAGGAAATAGTAATTCTTCTAGATGGTTGCCAACATACACTTTTAGTGGTAAATGGAATTTAATGGAAGAATCTTTCATGAAAGATGCTAAAAATATTAACACATTAGCTTTAAGAGGATCTTATGGTCTTACTGCAACTGCGGGACCAGCTACTAACTCACTTGCTATTTATAAAAGTTTCATTACTAACCGTCTAAATTTAGGGGATAGAGAAACTGGATTAAACATTGACCAACTTCAAAATGGTGACCTTACATGGGAAAAACAATTTGAAACTAATATTGGTTTAGACTTAGGTTTATTCAATAACAGAGTACAATTTACAACAGATATTTACAGCCGTAAAGCTTTTGATTTAGTTGACTTTGTAACTACTTCTGGTATTGGTGGACAAAAATTAAAGCAAGGAAACAATGCTGACATGGAAACTAAAGGTATTGAGTTTTCTGTAAATACAAGAAATCTTAATGACACTAGATTAAAATGGTCTACTAGTTTTAATTTCTCTATTTACAACCAAGAAATCACAAAACTACAAAACAATCCAAGTGTATTAGGTTTAGTTGATGGTACAGGAGGAAATACAGTAGGTCATCCAAGAAATGCTTTGTACTCTTACCAATTTACAGGTTTAAACAACCAAGGTTTACCAACTTTCGTAATGGCTGATGGTGAAGATGATAATATTGCTGGTGCTAATTTTCAAGATTCAGAAAACGTAACAAAATACTTGAAATACGAAGGATCTATTGAACCAAACAAATCAGCAGGTTTGTCTAATACATTTACCTATGACAACTGGTCTTTAAATATCTTTATAGTTGCTGCAGGTGGAAACAAAGTTCGTTTGAACCCAATTTACTCTTCTTCCTATGATGATTTAACGGTGTTTACTAAAGAATTCACTAACCGTTGGATTAATCCTGGTGATGAGGCTTATACTAATATTCCTGTAATTGCAGACAGAAGATTAATAGCAAATTACGCTTCTGATGGTAAAAGTTTAATAAGAGCATATAATGCTTACAATTATTCTGATGAAAGAGTAGCAGACGGAACTTTCGTAAGATTGAAAAACGTTTCTATTAGCTATGAATTCCCTAAAGATTTGAAGAAAAAATTAAACCTTAGTACCTTCTCAATGAAAGCATCAAGTGCTAATCCTCTTTTAATTTATTCAGATAAAAAACTGAATGGTCAAGATCCAGAATTTTATAGATCTGGTGGAGTTTCTCAACCAATTACTAGCCAATACACATTCTCATTAAACGTATCATTTTAATTAAATAAAATATGAAAAAATTAAAATTAACCTTATCCCTACTAATTTTAGTAGGACTCAGCAGTAGCTGTGATGATTTCTTATCTGAAGTTCCAGATAATAGAACACAACTCGATACGCCAGAAAAAATTTCTGAAATATTAGTAAATGCTTATCCAGAATCTAATTATATGGAGTTTGCAGAGACTATGTCTGATAATGTTTATGATAGTGGAGATCTAACAAAAACAACCATCAAGAATAGCCAAATGTACAATTGGGAAATGGTTGACGATACTGATAGAGAAACACCTTCAGCCTATTGGGATGCTTGCTATACTGCAATTGCTCACGCTAATCAAGCTTTAGAAGCTATTGAAAAACAAGATAATGATCCTAAACTAAACCCACAAAGAGGAGAAGCTTTATTAGCTAGAGCTTACTCTCATTTCATGTTGGTTACATTCTTTTCTCAGCGATACAATCCTGCAACTGCCAAAACAGATTTAGGTATTCCTTATATATTGAAACCAGAAACTCAACTGATCAAAAAGTACACAAGAAACAGTGTTGAAGAAGTTTTTGCTTATATAAAAGCTGATATCGAAAAAGGATTGCCATTAGTTACAAGCAACTACAAATTGCCAAAATTTCACTTTAATAAAGATGCTGCTAATTCATTTGCAAGCCGTTTTTATACTGTAGTAGGTGATTGGAACAAAGTGCTTGAGGTATCTAATGAGCTAGGCAATCTTCCGGAAACTAAGTTAAGAGATTATCAATCTTACTTAGACGAACCGGATTATGACAAAGGAATAAGAATGTATTCTGACGCAAGTGCAAATACTAACTTACTTATTGTTTCTGCCTCTTCTATCTATTCTAGAAGTTTTGCTTCAAATAGATTTCAGTTGACTGGAGCAGATAGAAATGAACTTTTTGGAGCCAATACAAATCTAATTAACAAAGCTTTTCTATACAGACCATTATCCTATAACGGTCAGGTAACTATTTTCGTTCCTAAATTTGCTGAGTACTTCAAATACACGAATGCGAATGCTGGAATTGGTCTTCCATACGATGCATTGGTACTATTAAGTAATGATGAGCTTTTCTTGAATAGAATAGAAGCGCACGTAATGAACAATCAATTAGATGTTGCTAATGCAGAGCTAGATTATTTCTTATCAGTACGCGTTAAACTTTACAATCCTACAACTGATAAAATTACTCAAGCAAAAGTGGTAGCTAAATATCCTGTTGTTGCTAATGAATACACTCCTTTTTACACGATGACTGATGTTCAAACTTCATACATTAAAGCATTAGCAGAAATCAGAAGAAGAGAATTCATCCATGAAGGTTTAAGATGGTTTGATATAAAAAGATTTGCTTTAAAAGTTACGCATAAAACTTACAATCAAGCTGATAAAGTTTTAGAGAAAAATGACTTACGCAAAGCAATTCAAATTCCATTAAACGTTACAAACACTGGAGTAGAAAAAAATCCACGTTAATTAATTTAACTATTTATAATTATGAAAATAAATAAACAATATAAAATAATCACACTAGTATGCTCCGTGTTATTATTAACAGCTTGCGCAAGTGAGGATCCTCTTAAGGAAAGTCAGTTAGATGTATCAATTCCTGCAAAAACGGATTTAGATCGTTATATTGATGCTAATTACGTGAATGATTACAATATTAATGTACAGTACAAATGGAATCAGAATGTAGTAGATAACAATCGTTTTTTGTTTCCTCCAATTCAAACTAAAGTACAACCTGCTTTAGAAATTGTTAAAAAAATCTGGTTAGATACTTACAAAACTGTTGGAGGACCTGATTTTGTTAAAAAAATTGCTCCTAGAGAACTAGTTTTGGTTGGAGGAATTAACCTGAACACAACAGGGACGATTACTTTAGGTTTAGCAGAAGGTGGATTAAGAATTACATTGTTTGAAACGGACAATGTAAATAAAAGAGATCGTGCAAACGTAAAACGTTTCTTAGCTACAATTCAACATGAGTATATTCACATTCTGAATCAAACTAAGCCTTTTGATGAAAAAACACTTGCGAAAATAACTCCAAGTGGCTATACTTCAAACTGGTATGAGACACCAACTTCTCAAGCTAGAGAAGAAGGATTCATTACGGATTATGCAAGATCGAACACTAGTGAAGATTTTGCAGAAATGGCTGCTCAAATGTTAATTAATTCTAAAGCAGAGTATGCAGCGATCCTAGCTGGAATAACTAATCAAACTGCTGTTGCGAATATTAAAGCAAAAGAAGCTGTAGTTGTAAAGTATTTTAAAGATAGTTTCGGAGTTGATTTCTATAAACTTAGAGATGAAGCAGAAAAAAATACAAACTTCGTTATAAACAATTAGTATAAAAATAGGAGCTTTAGTTACTAAAGCTCCTATTAAAAACCTTTTTAACTTTAACAAAAACATGAAAAACATGAAACTAAAAAATATAATTAATTACCTTTTGGTTGCTTTATTAGCGATTCAATTGGTCTCTTGTGATAACAAGGAGAGTTTAGACTCAACCTTTAACGCTACTCCTACAGAACGTTTAAATGCTAGAGAAAAAGAACTAGATGATTTATTGGCTTCTTCTGAATTTGGTTGGAAAGCAGTCTATTTTACTGACAATACACAGTTAGGAGGATTTACACATCTTTTCAAATTTAAAGATGGTAAGGTAGATATGGCCTCTGATTTTGATAACGATACCTCTATATTTGCTAGTGAGTATGATATTGTTCTAGGAAGTACAGTTAGTTTAGTATTTACAACAAAAAACAGAATTCACTTATTATCTGATTCTAATAGTTTCCCAACTGCGGCATTAAGAGGTAAAGGATACAAAGGAGATTTTCAATTTTTGTATTACGGACAAGATAACGGACAGATCATTTTTAGAACTAATCGTACTTTTCAAGAATTACGTTTTGTAAAAGCAACTACTTCAGACTGGACTAATTTAGCACTAAATAGAGCAATGGCACCTAATGTTACTGGCGCTAACACAAGACCTTTATTCCGTTTATTAGAAACTAATGATGGAACTAAAGTGAGTCAATTTGATTTTAATTACACTAATGCTAGTAGATTTGCTACTTCTAACTCTATTGAAACTGGATCAAGCCTAACCAATAATATTGGTATCGCTTACACACCAACTGGTATTGTAGTTAGTCCAGCTATAAAAGTAGGAAATCAAGAGTTAACTGCTTTTACTTATGATCCTGCAACTGGAAACTTTAATGCAACTGGTACAGGTGGTGTTTCAGCTTCTATCAAATATACCACTAAGCCATTAGTAATAACAAATGACTATAAGATTTTACTACCTGGAAACCAACAAAATGTATATGGTTACTTAGCTGCTAATTTAGGAGCAGCACCTTCAAATTCACTTTACGCTAACACTCTTTTGGCTGCAGCAAATGCAACTTTACCAGCAAACCAAAAAATTAGCAGAATACAAATATATTTTAATGCTGGTGGTGAAAATTATATAGCTTATACTTTCAACGGCGGCAAACCAGCTATCTATCATGACTTTACAGTGACAGAAGATGCTGTAAATAAAACACTTATTCTTTCTGATTTTGGATGGTCTACAGGAACTGCTCCAGCATTTTTGGCAGCCATAGACAAAGAGTTTTTTGACATCAAAGGTTTGTATGTAAAGAAAGAAAAATTCACAATTGGCGCATCTAATACAATATACACATTTACAAGTGCATCTAGTAATTTTAGAATAACTACTTATGCCTTCCAATAATTACCATTTTTTTGATTAGTTGAAAAAGGTTGCCCCTCAAAAGGCAGCCTTTTTTTTTTGAATATAATTAATGCGATTGAAATCATAACAGACAATAAATCAACCAAAAAAATACTAAAACAATCTCCACAGTTCACAAAGGTTTCTTAAACTAAAAATTATACCTCTAGATTTCTTATTTTAGCATCAAATAAACTTTATTATGCCAACGGACTGTATCACCTATCAAAATTCAGGATATTTTTCTTCCTTGATGAATGATTATTTAGATCAAAAAAGTAACTTAAACTCTTTATACCATAGATTTCCAAAACTTGAAAATTTTGAAGATCAAATCCTTGAAAAGCAGAAAAATTTTGACAATGATTCTCGAAAAACTTTAGTTGCAGTTTTAGAGAAACAATATTCAACTGTTGACACCTCTGTTTTAACAAAGCAAAATATAGAAGCACTATCACTTAATAACACTTTTACAGTAACCACTGGGCACCAACTAAATTTATTTAGTGGCCCCTTGTATTTCTTATACAAGATTATTTCGACGATTAATTTAACAACAGAATTAAAAGCAAAGTATCCTACAAACAATTTTGTTCCTGTTTATTGGATGGCGACAGAAGACCATGATTTTGAAGAAATTAATTATTTTAATTTTAAAGGAAAAAAATTCCGTTGGAATACTGAAAGTTACGGACCAGTTGGTCGATTATCAACTGAAGGATTAGAGGATTTTTTTGAAGTATATGCGCTTGAATTAGGTTCAAGTATCAATGCCGATAAAATAAAAAAAATATTTACTGATGCGTATTTAAACCATGACACTTTAGCCGATGCTACCAGACATTTGGCTAATGCATTATTTGGAACTTATGGCCTTGTAATTATTGATGCAGACAATCCGGACTTAAAACGCACTTTTATCCCTTACGTGAAAGAGGAATTGTTACATCAATCTTCCAATAAATTAGTTTTAGCAACGGCTGAAAAATTAAAAGACTACACTGTACAAGTTAATCCACGTGAGATCAACTTATTTTATATTGAAGACACTTTGCGCGAACGTATCGTTTTTGAAAATGGCAAATACAAAGTAAACCATACAAAAATTGAATTTTCTGAAACTGAAATTTTGGAATTACTAGAGAATCATCCAGAAAAATTCAGCCCTAATGTTATTATGCGTCCTTTGTATCAAGAAGTGATTTTACCTAATTTATGTTACATTGGCGGTGGTGGTGAAATTGCGTATTGGCTGGAACTAAAGTCTTTCTTTGACGCTGCAAAAGTTACTTTTCCTATACTTCTATTGCGAAATTCAGTTCTATTAGCCACTGAAAAACAAGCTAAAAAAGCAGATAAACTCGATTTGAAGTGGAGTGATTTATTCTCTAAACAAGATTCCCTAATCAATAATAAAACAAAAGAACTATCTGAAATTTCAATTGATTTAGCTAATTTAAAAAAACAGCTGCAAGAACAATTTGAAAGCTTATATAAAATAGCAACAAAAACAGACGAATCATTTATTGGAGCAGTCAAAGCACAAGAGGCAAAACAAAATAAAGGACTAGAAAATCTAGAAAAGCGCCTACTTAGAGCCCAAAAAAGGAAACTAAACGACGTTTTGCAACGTATTATTGATTTACAAAATGATTTATTTCCAAACCTAAGTTTACAAGAGAGACAAACTAATTTTTCTGAATTTTATTTAGAAAATGGAGAAAACTTGATTCCGATGATTATCAATCAATTAAAACCGCTACAAAACAAATTTGAAGTAATTGTACTATAATTTTATTTGAAGTAGTAAATAAAAATAACTTACATTATTGAACAAAAAAGTTTACTTTTGCACAAAATAATAAAAAACAATAAATAAGATGGCTACTAATAGAACTTTTACAATGATCAAACCGGATGCTGTAGCAAACGGACACATCGGAAACATACTTGCAATGATCACAAATGCAGGTTTTAAAATCGTTTCTTTGAAATTAACTCAATTAACTATTGCTGACGCACAAGCTTTTTACGAAGTTCACGCTGCAAGACCTTTCTACGGAGAGTTGGTTGAATTTATGTCAAGAGGACCAATCGTTGCTGCTATTTTAGAAAAAGACAACGCTGTTGAAGATTTTAGAACTTTAATTGGAGCTACTAACCCTGCAGATGCTGCTGAAGGAACTATACGTAAAGCCTATGCAACTTCTATTGGAGAAAATGCAGTTCACGGTTCTGATAGCGATGAAAATGCAGCTATCGAAGGTGCATTCCATTTTGCTGGTAGAGAGCAGTTCTAGAGTATAGATTGTTGATTAACAATCTTTGATTTCAGATTTGAAAATCTTTATATAAAAAAATCCCGTTTCCAAAAGAAACGGGATTTTTTAACATCTAATAAAACCTGAAATCAAAACCTAAATTCTAAAATCAAATTTTTATCTCAATACCACATCCTTAACGACGTCTCTTCTTAATTCTTCATTAATCATCGATACAATTTTAGATTTTCCATGACTTAATTCTTCTCGTAATACTGACGAAGTCAATTCTACATAGAGCGTACTACCCTTTAAAACTACATTATTAGTATAACTATTTACTCCATTACCCATTAAGTTTCTCCAAGCCTCTTTTACATCAATTTGATCCATCCCTGGCTGCAATTTATTAACATGTATAATTTGTTTTAAAACATCACCAATCGTACTTTGATTATTTAGTCTCTTTGCCATCTCCTAATAAATTTATTGCTGTTGCTTTCTTATAATGATATTCTATTTTATCCTTATTTAACAAAACCAATTCGGATGCTGAAAGTGCTATCAATTCCTCACTCCATTTCATATAGGAAGTAGAATAATCTAAAAATACTTTATCATCAGCAAAACGAACTACTACATTTTCAAATGTATCATTTACCAAAAAAGTTCCATCTAATTGTGGCATTACTTTTTTGCGTATCCCTTTATTATTCTTTATTTCAAAAAAATCGTAACTCTCATTTATCTTATAATCCTTGTCGCTCCCTTTATCAAAAGTGACTTTCTCAATTTCCCAGTAACCGTTTAAGTTGACAATGTCAGCTGATTGAATCTTTTGTTTGCAAGCAACAAATAGTAATGAGATAAATAAAATTCCAAAAATCTTTTTCATAATTATAGTAGTTTTTTTTAAGGAGCTATTCCCGCTATCCGCTATATCCACGCTAAAAAGCGTGGGATGTCGCTACCATCGGGGCTAGGAAAATTGAGAACTAATGCTGTTTTTATTTCAACTACAAAGTTAAACTTATTAAGCGCAAACAAAACAAAAAAAGGGACAAGACAAGCTAGTATTTTACCTATTTATATTCTAAAAAAATATTGAAATATATAATTTATTTTATGACTCAAATAAGATATCAAAACCTGGTCATTTTCAGAATAAAAAAAACACATTTGATCTAATTTCAAATGTGTTCTTTTATTATAAAATTAAGACGCTATTCCTATTTAAAAGGATATCATCTATTACCGAAATTGTAAAACTTATAATATATAAAAATATAATAATTAGCTAAATGATTTTTTTTTTAAATTTTATGAAACACTACTTTTTCCTAGTTCTGTTAAACAATCCAAAAACAAAAAGCAATACTCCAATTACCATTAATAAATAATATAAATTTACATTAGTATCTTTATTTGAACTGGCTAAAACGAAACAAATAACACTACCAAAATAGAGATACATTGTTGGAATATTTTTTAAAGAAGAAAAATTCATTGTATTATTTATTTAAAAAATGAATCTACAAATTCATATTTATTAAAGACTTGTAAATCTTCAATTCCCTCTCCTACACCAATATATTTCACTGGAATTTTAAATTGATCGGATATTCCTATTACAACCCCACCTTTTGCAGTTCCATCCAGTTTAGTAACTGCTAAACAAGTAACTTCTGTCGCTGCAGTAAATTGCTTGGCTTGTTCAAAAGCATTTTGACCTGTAGAACCATCCAAAACCAATAATACATCATGTGGTGCATCTTCTACTACTTTTTGCATTACACGTTTTACTTTAGTCAACTCATTCATTAAGTTCACTTTGTTATGCAAACGTCCTGCAGTATCAATAATTACAATATCTGCATCTTGAGCAACTGCAGATTGTAAAGTATCAAAAGCAACCGAAGCCGGATCACTACCCATATTTTGTCTTACAATAGGAACACCTACTCTATCTGCCCATATTTGCAATTGATCAATTGCTGCGGCACGAAAAGTATCTGCAGCACCAAGAACTACTTTGTAACCTGCTTTTTTGAATTGATAAGCTAATTTACCTATTGTTGTAGTCTTGCCCACTCCGTTTACACCAACAACCATTAAAACGTAAGGCTTAGTTTGAATTGGAATGACAAATTCTGTTGCTTCACCCGAGTTAGTTTCAGATAACAAACTAGCGATTTCTTCTCTTAAAATCTGATTCAGTTCTTCGATACCTAAATATTTATCTGAGGCAACACGATTTTCTATTCGAGTAATAATTTTAAGGGTAGTATTAACACCTACATCTGAAGCAACTAAAATTTCTTCTAGATTGTCTAAAACATCATCATCTACTTTCGATTTACCAGCGATAGCTTTCGATAACTTAGAAAAGAAAGTAGTTTTTGATTTTTCGAGCCCTTTATCTAAGGTTTGCTTTGCTTCTTCGCTAAAGATTGGGTCCTTTTTTTCTGACGAAAATATTCTTTTAAAAAAACTCATTGTATGAATAGTATTAGGAATGAAGTATTTGACTCAAGAGAACAAATACGTTTTCTAACGGTAAATATAGAAAATAAAAAAGCTACTTCCGAATGAAAGTAGCTTTTCTATATAGTGCTAATTGAATATTATTTCTTTTTCAAGAATTCATCAACTGATTCTGGAGACATAATAGATTCTACGAATGTATATGCACCTGTTTTAGGAGATTTCACCATTTTGATGGCTTTTGATAATCTCTTTGAAGCTGTTTGTAACGATGCTACGGTTTTCTTTGCCATGATTCAAATGTGTATTTAAAATTTTAAAAAAATCTTCAAATGCAAGCATCTGGATTTTTCAGAAAATTTCTAATTATTATTTAATTTCTTTGTGAACTGTTACACGTTTCAAAACTGGATTAAATTTCTTAATCTCCAATCTGTCTGGTGTATTTTTTTTGTTCTTAGTAGTGATGTATCTTGAAGTTCCTGCAACACCTGATGTTTTGTGCTCAGTACATTCTAAAATTACCTGGATTCTATTACCTTTCTTTGCCATCTTGCTATTTTTTTTCTTTGGAAGGGATTATTTGATAAATCCTTCTGACTGCGCTTTTTTCAAAACTGCAGAAATTCCATTTTTATTAATTGTTTTTATCGTAGATGCAGCTACTCTTAGAGTAATCCATCTATCTTCTTCTGGAAGATAAAAACGCTTTTTAACTAAGTTCACAGAAAATTTTCTCTTAGTTTTGTTCATAGCGTGAGAAACGTTATTTCCTACCATCGCTCTTTTACCTGTAAGGTCACAAACTCTTGACATTATACTTATCTTTTATCGTTATTCAAAATCAGGGTGCAAAGAAAAGAAAAATAAACCTATTTACCAACATTATTATTGCACATTTTTTAAAATTTCTTTTTGCAAGAGCTCTAAACTTTTAAAAACCGCTCTATCTATCACTTTTTCACGGGGTTGGCCAAAATTAAATTCTTCAACAATTATTTGCGTTGGTGTTGCCAATGCGATAAAAACTGTCCCAAGTTCCGCATCTGAATCTCCTTTTGACGGTCCTGCATTTCCAGTTGTCGCAATCGCATAATCGGTGTTCATTATTTTTTTTACGCTCAAAGCCATCGCAGAAACTACCTCTTTACTAACTACAGAATGTTCTTTTATCAAACTTTCGGAAATTCCTAAAACATTAATTTTAACCTCCGTTGCGTACGAAACAACCGCTCCTTTAAAGTACTGAGAAGAACCAGAAACTGCAGTTAAAACTTCGGCAATTTTACCGCCAGTACAACTCTCGGCAGTAGAGAGCGTTTTGTTTTGTTTTTTAAGTATTCTTCCAATAACAAACTCGATAGTTTCTTCTTCATCAAACCCAACAATAATATCATTAATGATAGCATCCAAAGATTTTATATTTTCTTCCAGCGCTTCTTCTAAACTTTTTTTATCTGTTCCTCGTGCTGATAATCTTAAACGAACTCGACCCAAGGCAGGCAAATAAGCTAATTTTATAAATTCTGGAAGATTATTTTCCCAATCTTCAATACGTTCCGCCACCATACTCTCTCCTTGACCGTAGGTTAGAATTGTTCTATGAATAATGTACGGACGTTTGTACTCTAAGACAACCTTGGGTATAATTTGATTTTCTACTAAGTATTTCATTTCAAAAGGAATTCCTGGGAGCGAAATGAATACGGTATTTTCCTTTTTCATCCACATTCCAGGCGCTGTACCTACTTCATTATGAAGCACCGTGCATTTGGACGGAACTAATGCTTGGTCTTTATTCATTTGCGTTATAGGACGCTTATAAAAACCTTCAATGATTTGCGTAACATGAGCCAGAACTTCTGAATTTACTACTAATTCATCTTCAAAATAATCACAGAATGTCTTTTTTGTAACATCATCTTTAGTAGGTCCCAAACCGCCAGTGACAATAACCAAATCTACTTTATTTTGAAGCGCTGCAAACGTATCTAAGATATGATTTTTGTCATCGCTAATCGAAATCATTTCATTGATCTCAACACCAATTTTATCTAATGCTTTTGCGATAAATCCAGAATTTGTGTCGACAATCTGACCTATTAAAATTTCGTCTCCAATCGTAACTATAGTTGCTTTCATTTTGTTTTAAATTTTAAGTGGTGTGAAGAAAAATCAAGTTTAGGAGATTTTATCTAGAATAAAAGATACAATACTAATGATTATTAAAAAAACTATTGCTATATTAAAATACAGATATTGCACTTTCCTTTCTAACCGAAAATCTTGAATTCCTAATGATTCGATAGTACCAATAATACCCTGCTGTTTTAAAATCAAATCAATTTCATTGTTGTTTTTTTATAATAGAAAATACCTAATACTTTCTGATATAAATAATTGTTCTGGATCATAGTAATAATCTATTTCCCGACGCTACAATTCACCTTCAAAAATAATATTATCCTGAAATAAAACATACAACTTAAAATGCTCTTGAAACTTGACATTTATAGTGTTTGACATTTATAGTTATTGTTTTTTTTTTGAAACTAATTGAATCAAAAAGAGAAATGTACTCAATAGTACATTTCTCTTTTTTTTGCGTGAGGGATAGTAGTGAAAATCCTTATTTTATGAAGCGATAGCGCCATAAAATAAGATTGCAACGTATAGCCCGACCGTTCTGTAATGAGAATGAAAGAATGGTCACGCCCAACTATTACACATCAAAGTCTTTTTTGATTTCTTTGATCGCTTCTTTTACTTGTGATTTAACACTTTTAAAAGTTTCTTTGATATCTTTCTTTTTACCTTCTGACTTGGTCCAAGCCTCGATTTGAAGAATTTCTTCGAATGCGACATTTAAGCCCATTAAATCTAACGTTGGTTTTATCTTGTGCGCATAAGCATAAGCATGCTTATGGTCTTTCTTTTTAATCCCTTCTTTGATTTGCATTAAATCTTCTGGAACTTCTGTTACAAACAAGGTTAGAATTTCATTTACAAATTCGGGATCATTGTCTGAAAGTGCGTACACTTTTGAAAGGTTGTAATTTATAGCCATTATTTTACTTGTATTCTAAATAGTTGTTGTCCTTCTAAAAAGCCTTCTAAAACGTCATCGGATTTCACAGAGGCAACTCCTTCTGGAGTTCCTGTAAAAATTATATCTCCAATTTTTAATGTAAAAAACTGTGAAACATAAGATATTAACTCATCAATTTTCCATAACATTAAATTAGAACTACCGATCTGAGCTGTTTCATTGTTTTTCTTCAATTCAAAAGTAATATTTTCTAGGGAATTAAATTGATTTTTCGGTAAAAACTCACCTATAACTGCCGAACCGTCAAATGCTTTCGCTTTTTCCCAAGGCAATCCTTTTGCTTTTAATTGATCTTGTAAATCGCGTGCTGTAAAATCGATTCCAACACTAATTTCTTCGTAATATTTATGAGCAAATTTAGGTTCGATATACTTTCCTACTTTACTTATTTTGACAATGATTTCAATCTCATGATGTACATCATTGGAAAATTCCGGTATCACAAACGGATGTTGTTTTAACAAAACGGCCGAATCTGGTTTCATAAAAACAACTGGTTCCGTAGGTCTCTCGTTCTTTAACTCTTCTATATGATTGGTATAATTTCTACCGATACAGATTATTTTCATTTTCTATTTTTTAGATCTTAACTGCTATAAATTGGCACTAATCTTTAGTAATTCAAAGCGTGAATAACTTGTTGTTATCAACTACTTTTTGGTGTTTAATTTTCTTAATTTAATGGCTGTCAAAACTTTTTTGGTGTATAACGGAAAATCGGCATTTTGTATCCAACTAAAATAACCAGGTTCGGTTTCTAATACTTTATCCACCTTTACCCCTTTGTGTTTACCAAAAGTAAATACCTCTTCGTTATCTGCATCAAAAGCGATCATTCCTGCAAAGTCAGCAATTTTTTTTCTGGTGGTAAACTCTGATAATGATTTCATGTCGTTTTCCAATTCTGGATAACGATCCAATTGTGCTTTTAGAATTTCGTAAGTCGCCATGGTATCTGCTTCTGCTGAATGCGCGTTTTCAAGCGATTTTCCACAGTAGAATTTAAGCGCTGCACTTAATGTTCGTTCTTCCATTTTATGAAAAACAGTTTGAACATCTACTGAGACTTTTCCTTTCATATCAAAATCTACTCCTGCACGCAACAATTCTTCTGCTAGTAACGGAATATCAAATCGATCCGAATTAAACCCAGCCAAATCACTGTCTTTAATCATATTATGCACCTGAGAAGCGAGTTCGTTAAAGGTAGGTTCATTCGCTACTTTTTCATCAGTAATACCATGAACAGCGGTTGTTTGAGCAGGAATTGGAATCGTAGGATTCACCAACCATGTTTTACTTTCTTTATTTCCGTTTGGAAAAACTTTAAATATTGATATTTCTACAATTCTATCCTTTCCGATATCAATTCCTGTAGTTTCAAGATCGAAAAAGCAAATTGGCTTACTGAGTTTAAGTTCCATTTTTAATTTTTGTATAATTACAAATATAGAAATTTGGGTTTAATTTTATTTAAAGTTTCCCTTTTAAAGTTTAAAAAATCACAAAAACAAAAACCCGACTCATTCTTAAAAACGAGTCGGGTTTAAATTTTATTACTATTCTTTTTTAAAAATCTCTATTCACGTCAAAAGCTTCAAGATATTCTGCTACTCGTTTCACAAAACTTCCTCCTAGCGCTCCATCTACAACTCTATGATCATAACTATGCGATAAAAACATTTTTTGACGGATTCCAATAAAATCACCTTCAGGAGTTTCGATCACTGCTGGCATTTTACGAATAGCTCCAAGAGCAAGAATACCCACTTGAGGTTGATTTAAAATTGGTGTTCCAAAAACACTTCCAAAAGTACCAACATTCGTAACCGTATAGGTTCCTCCTTGCGTATCGTCTGGCTTAAGTTTTCCTGCTTTTGCACGACCACCTAAGTCATTTACGGCTTTTGCCATTCCAACTAAATTTAACTGATCTGCATTTTTGATAACAGGAACAATTAAATTACCGTTAGGCAAAGAAGCTGCCATACCTAGGTTTATATTTTTCTTTTTGATAATAAAATCACCATCAACAGAAATGTTCATTCCAGGATAATCTTTTATTGCTTTTGCAACGGCTTCCATAAAAATTGGAGTATAAGTCAACTTCTCTCCTTCTCTCTTTTCGAAAGCATTTTTATTTTTTTCTCTCCATTTAACAATGTTCGTCACATCAACTTCGATAAAAGACTGTACGTGAGCCGATGTTTGCACAGAAGCGACCATATAACCCGCAATAAGTTTGCGCATTCTATCCATTTCAACTATTTCATCACCACCACTTACAGATACTGGAGCCGCTTTTTGAGCTACTGGAGCCGCAACAGTTTTTGGAGCTGAAACAACTGGAGCTGAAACAACTGGAGCTGAAACTACCGGTTGATTAGCTCTATTTTTTACGTATTCTAAAATATCATTTTTAGTAACTCTTCCTTCTTTACCTGTTCCAGAAATTGCAGCTAGTTCGGCCACAGAAACTCCTTCTTCTTTAGCTATATTTTTAACTAAAGGCGATAAGAACTTCTCAGAATCAGAAAAATCAACAGGAGCAGCAACACTTTCTTTTGCAGCTTCGACCATTTTTGTCACTTCAGCTACAGCTGCAGGAGCCGTGGCTTCCTTAACTACAGACACAAGTTCTCCTCCTTCGGTTTCAATTATTGCAATAGTCTGACCTACTTGTACGAGATCATCTTTTCCAAACAATTGCTCAATTAGGATCCCAGAAACTTCACTTGGCACTTCGCTATCCACTTTATCAGTAGCTATTTCAAGTACCGCTTCATCAGCTTCAATCTTATCTCCAACTTGTTTCAACCAATTTGTAATGGTTGCTTCTGCTACACTTTCTCCCATTTTAGGAAGTTTTAATTCAAATCTTGCCATATTATTAACCTAAAAGGTGATTTTGATTTTCAGTTTGCGAAATTACTGAATATTTCAATTATAAATTACATTAAATGCATTTTTTTACGGTATTTTAATAACCTCGCCTCTTTCATTACTATTGTTGCTTCCTATTAAAAAATTAGCGTTTTTAGGTATAATTTTGAAGGTAAATCCTTTATTTCTTGCAGATTCAAGAAATTCAATACTTTCTTTAAAAGAAATAAAATTAGTATCTAAAATAATTTCAGGTCGTTCTTCAGTGTTTATTAGAGACGAAATTACCGCTTTTTCTTTTTTTAAATCATAAAAAGTCACTTTATTTTGTAAAATAGAATTCAATTTATCCAATAATTCTGAAGAGTAAGAATACAAAAGAAAGGATTTTGGTTTAGCCTTATTTTTAAGTTGCTCTTTATTTTTTTTTGAAAACGAAAATAGCAATATTCCAATCTTCATGAAAAGATTAAAAATAACAGATCCAAAAATATTAGCACTAAAATGTTTTTTATAAAAGTAGTACATCGCTTGCTGAAAACGTTTCATATAAGTACCATCTTTTAATGTGCTTTCTCCTTTATAATGGATTATCGAAGTTTCGTGAAAATAATAATTTGACTTTCCTTTTTTTGCAATTACGTAAGAAAGATCGATATCATCTGAATACATAAAGCAGTTCTCATCAAATCCGCCAACTTCTACATACAATTTTCTTTTCATCAACATAAAAGCGCCAACTAATACATCTACTTTTCCTGTTTGATTTTCATCTAAATGTTCGGCATAATACCTACCCAATAACTTTGATTTTGGTACTATTTTATACAAACCCATAATTTTGGTAAAAGCTACCCAAGGAGTTGGAACACCACGCTTACTTTCGGGCAAAAATTGTCCAGCGCCATCAATCAGTTTACATCCTATAATTCCTGTTGAATCAATAGAATCTAAAGTATTTAGTGACCGAGCAAAAGCCAAAATTTTAGAAAAAGTATCCTCAGCTACGACAGTATCTGGATTAAGAATACAAATATAATCTCCTTTTGCATGAGCGACACCTAGATTATTTCCTTTAGAAAAACCTATATTTTCTTCATTCTGAATGAGCTTTATTTGTGGGAAAAGCTCCTTTAGCATTGCGCAGCTATCATCCTGCGAATTATTATCAACCACAATAATTTCGCTATCGATTTCTAAAAGCGCATTTTGTACGCTTAACAAACAGAGTTCAAGAAAATAACGAACATTATAATTAAGAATAATGACAGATAACTGCATTTTAAAACATAGATTTAAACTTGATAAAAGAAAATGCTACAATAAAATATTATTAAAAAAAGCAGCAAATAAGCGCTTGCAATTTAGCATTAAGAATGTGTCAAATAGATCTAAATTGATGTTGTTTTTTCTACCAATTTATTACAATTATTCAAACGTTAATATTCCCATTGACGCGTTTTGTTTAATTCTTCTTGTTCTTTGATAATTTCAGCTGGAATTACTTTTAGAAATGAGCAATGTTGTTCAATTGCATATTCAACTTTCTCTACAATTTCATCAATGGTATCGTTATCGTAATCAATATCTAAAGGTTCTTTGATGATAAAAGATTGAAGAATTCCTTTCTTTTTCATTCGCAATCCTTTTTTATCAAACGAGCGACGAAAGCCATCAATTACTATAGGCACAACGATGGGTCTGTGCTGTTTTATAATATGAGCAGTTCCTTTGCGAACAGGTTTAAAAGACTTTGTCGTTCCTTGAGGAAAAGTAATTACCCAACCGTCATTTAGGGCTATTTTTATGTTTTCGGTATCGTCCGGATTAATGTCTTTTTTTTCTTTTACATCTACTCCTTTTGCGCGCCAAGTTCGTTCTACTGATATAGCTCCTGCGTATGCCATTATTCTTGGTAATAATCCAGCACGCATCGTTTCTTTTGCCGCAACATAATAAATATTCATCTTAGGTTGCCACAGATAACATACGTTTTTAATGGTATCATCTCGTCCACTAAGACTTGCATTAAAAACATGAAACATAGCCACAACATCAGCAAAATAAGTCTGGTGATTGGAAATAAAAAGCACGTTGGTTTCTGGTAAATCTCTTATAATTTCTGAACCTTCAATTTGCAATTCATTGAATCCTCTATATCTTTTGTGCGTAATTGCCCCAAAAATTCGAATTAACCATTTTTTTATAAATAATATATGTCCGAAAGGATTTCGTTTAAACAATCCCATAAATTTATTAATTTTTAAAAATTTAATTTACAATATTACGAAAATAATACTTGATGACTTTTACCAGTACGAATAATAATTTGAAATCAAATTTACGATTTCAAAACCCCATTCAAAACATCTTTTAATTCGCTTAACATCATTGCTGTTGCACCCCAGACAATATGATTTTCTATTTTAAAAGCTGGAATATTAATGTTCTCAGAATAAGAAGTTTTAACATTTGTATTTACAACTATACTCTCACTCAAAAAAACGGACAATGGCAGTTCGATAATATCGGCAACTTCTGAAGGTTCTTGAATAAAGGTGAGTTCTTCTTTACTAATTCCCAAAAAAGGATGAACCATAAAGTTACTCGGCGGAATATACAATTGGGTAAATGCTTTTACAATTTCAATTTTTGCAGGTAGAACACCAATTTCTTCTTGCGTTTCTCTAAGCGCTGTAAAAGCAAAATCAGGATCGTCTATTTCATATTTCCCGCCTGGAAATGCAATTTGTGCCGAATGTACGCCTTTATAAGAGTTCCGAACTATAAGTACAAGATGAGGAATTCCTTGTTTAGGATAAAAAAGCATCATTACGGCAGCAATTCTAGCATCAGCAGTTTTTAAATCAAGGTTTTTTAAATCTTTTAAACGTTCTAAAGGTGCCATTTTCTTATGTGCCTCAAATGCAGGAAGTGGTACATCAATTAATTTGGGAACAAACTGTAAAAATTCTTGAAAATCCATAATCAAAGTCTATTTTTGCAAATTGAAATTTAATTCTAAAAGTAGTTAGAAAATACATTTACACCAATTTTCTAACATCAAAATTTAATTTATAATGTATAGCAAAGAAGAAACTCAACGATTAAAACGCGAATTCTGGATTGAATTTGCCCAAAAATATCCTCGCAAATGGGTTTTGTATGATACTAAAATTAAAGATTTCTCTTTTAAATTTTATGTTGACAATAAAAAAGCTCAGGTTTTAATAGACATTGAACATCGAAATGATGAAAAAAGAATTGCCTATTTTGAGAAACTAGAAGCGCTAAAAAACATTCTTGAAGACGAATTTATCAAAGATTTAGTTTTCGAAAAAGAACACACTTTGGAAAGCGGAAAGACCATTAGTCGTATTTGGGTAGAAAAATTAGATATTGGTGTTAGTAATAGAAAATACTGGGATGAAATTTTTGAATTTTACAACGATAAAATGAATGCCCTTGAATCCTTTTATTTGGAATACGACTCCTTTATTAAAGATATAGAGATTTTATAAAAAAGAAAATCATCTTGGCGCTTTGCGTATGTTGAGAGCTTCGGTACTGCGTATTTTCTGATGAAATACAACTTCTTGCGAAAGATAAACGTCAATTATGCACTTTTCTCTCAATAGAGCAAAACGGCTGTTAGCGGATAGTGCTTTTAAATTGCTGAATTTCATCATAATCATTAATTGCTAAAATATCTATTAAGTGAAGCCAGCGGATTTTTCCTTCTTTGTAGTAATTTACTAACTGTTTTTCGGCAATTTTAATTTCATTTTTTACATTTTGCTCAAAATAAATGGTAATGGTTTCATTTTCATTTTCCATTATGATTCGTAAAACATTTCCTACTCCATTCGATAAAGCGTTGTCGTATTCAGTTTTACCTGTCGGTTTCCATTTCCCCTTATAATCTCCTGCGTATATTTCTATTTTTTTAATTTTTTCAATTTCATATTCGATTTTGTCTACTTTAATTTTATTTTCGTGAAATTCAATCGTTCCTTCAAAATACCCTTTTAACTTTTCATACTTAAATTGGACAAAAAGTTTTATAAAAATTCCGCTTAAAACTAAAAGGCAAGCAATAATTCCAAATGTAGCAGCGAAGGTTGTATTAATATTTATGTTCTTAAATAGTATTCCAATTAGGCTTGGACAAACAAATAGTAATGCTAAAGTATTAATTATAAAACTTCTTCCGATATATAATTTATCAACTTTATTAAAGATTTTAAATTCTACCATTTCATAAATTTTCTTATTATTCGATATGCCTTTTTAGCATTTCCGCTAACTTCCGGCTTGGAATGGTAGATTTTCATTTCAATTTATTGCCAATTACATATTAAAAATAGTGTACATAATAATGCTATTACCATAATTTATGTACAATTGCTTTCTGTTTTTTTGTTTTTTTCTCGTAATTATAGACAGTGTACAATCGACTCCTTCATTGTCTTTACAAGTAAACGTATATACTAAATCAGTATCATTTTCTTCTTTAGGCAAATAATCTACAATTTCAAAAAGTTGAATAATTTGAGAGTAAACTACAATTCTACTTTTATTGGTATCTAAAGTAACTAAGATATTGACTGGACTTAAATCCGACCATTTACCCCATTTTCCTTTTTCATTTTTTTCTAAAACACTAAATCCTGCTGTTTTAAACTTATAATTCTGTGAATAGGAATGCTGCAATCCTAACATTAGAAAAAGAATAACAATGTATGTTTGTATTTTACTCATTTTTTTAAAATTGAAAATTAACAATCTCTTTTCTGGCAGTTTCAAAATCAGAAATCATTTCCTGAATAATTTCAGCAGCCGGTTTTATTTCTCGAATAATTCCCGCTATTTGTCCTATTTCTAATTCTCCTTCAACTAAATCTCCTTCAAACATTCCTCTTTTGGATCTTGCTCTTCCTAACAAAGTTTGCAATTCTTCTTTCGTCGTTCCTTTTTGATATAAATCCTGAACGTCATGGTAAAACTTATTTTTAATCAACCTAACGGGAGCAAGCTCTTTTAATGTCAATTGAGTTCCACCTTCAGAAACCTCGATAATGGTCTCCTTAAAATTTTGATGTGCGGATGATTCTACAGAAGCAGCAAATCTGCTACCAACTTGTACGCCATCAGCACCTAAAGTCATTACCGCCAACATACCACGGCCAGAACCTATACCACCAGCAGCAATTAATGGAATTTTAATTTTTTCTTTTACCATTGGAATCAAGGTTAAAGTAGTGGTTTCTTCGCGCCCATTATGACCTCCAGCTTCGAATCCCTCAGCAACAATTGCATCTACTCCAGCATCCTGAGCTTTTAATGCAAATAAAGAACTGCTCACAACATGCACCACTGTAATTCCATTTTCTTTCAAAAACGAAGTCCATGTTTTAGGATTTCCAGCAGAGGTAAAAACAATTTTAACGCCTTCCTCGACAATAATTTTCATTATTTCTTCGACATTGGGATACAACATAGGAACATTTACCCCAAAAGGTTGTGTAGTTGCTTTTTTACATTTTTGAATGTGTTCTCGCAAGACTTCAGGATACATAGAGCCGGCACCTATCAATCCTAAACCACCTGCATTACTCACAGCACTTGCTAATTTATAACCACTATTCCAGATCATTCCTCCTTGAATGATTGGATATTTAATTTTGAAAAGTTCGGTGATTTTATTCATCTACTATTAAGCTATTACTTTTTAAATATTTTTCCGTTTTTAGAAAAATCAACTGATTCCATTTTATAAAGATACATTCCTTTTTCGAGCGATTTTAATGAAATCGAAGCGGATTCTTGGCTAACTTGTTGTTCTAAAACTTTTTTTCCCGCGAGCGAATAGATAAAAATAGTTCCTTTTTTAAATGGTTCAGGCAAAGAAATCACGACAAAATCACTAGTCGGATTAGGATAAACAATAAAAGAATCATTGGATACAGAGTTTGAATCATTTGCCGTATTGATAGCCAATTGAAAATTGGGAATTCCATATCCATATTGATTGTTGGGCTTTAAGAACTGATCCGAGGACTTGAGTATTAAATCCCTAATTTGTTGGTTTGTCTTTTCGGGAAAAGCTTGCCATAAACACGCTACCATTCCGGCCATTACAGGACCCGAAAAGGAGGTGCCGTTTGCCGTTACAATGTTACCAAAAGCATCAGATACTACTGTAGCTTGACCTTGTGCCATTACTTCAGGCTTAATCCTACCATCAAAAGCAGGACCTATTGAACTAAATGAAGCTCTATTTTTAGATGAATTTACGGCACCCACTGAAAGTACCGAAATTGCATCTGCAGGAATAGAAATATAAGGGTCTGATGTACCACCGGAATTCCCTGCCGAAGCAACAACAATCATACCTTTACTAAACGCAATTTCTGCACCACGAGACATAAATGAGGTAGCTCCATTCATATCTTTATAAGCATAATTATACGCTTTATTATCAAATTCAAAATATCCTAAAGAAGTAGTAATAATATCAACACCTAAACTATCTGCTTTTTCTGCAGCTTCAACCCAAAGTGATTCTTCTACAGGATTTTCTGAAGTATCATCTTCGGTTATAAACAAATAATAAGAAGCATCCGGCGCAGTTCCTACTAACGAATTCTCTTTATAACCGCCCATTGTTGACAGTACAGAAGTTCCGTGGGAAACACCGTTATAAAAGTCATTATCTCTTGAAACAAAATTATAACCTCCTAAAATTTGATTGTTATCTCGTAATCTTTTAAAAGGTTGCGTGGTGTTTACTCCTGGAAAACCAGCATCCATAACGGCAATAATTTTACCAGAACCCGTATGATTTAATTGATGTAAAACATCCCCATTGAGCATTTTTATTTGATTCGAAGAGGAACCGTATGCATAGTCAATTTTCGAACTTTTAGTTTTACTTGATGATTTAATTTTATTCATCTTAGCTATTTTGCCCGCCTGATTTAATGTCTTATCCGCAAAGTCAATTTTACTAACGAAAGAGAGCTGAGTCAATGTATTGATATCTGCCTGCGAACCGCGAACATGAATAGCATTCAACCATTTTGATTTTGCCATGACCGTAATTCCTGAACTTGCTTTAACAGAATTAATAAAAGAGGCTTCTATTGGAATGTCTTTAAAATCTAAAGCTATCTTTTGATTTGATCTTCTTTCTAAGGCTCTTTGAGAAAGCATTTTGGAAGGCGAATCAAAATAAATTTGAGCATTGCTCTTCGCATTAAAATAAACCCAAGCATCTTGTTGAGAAAAACTAGAAACTGTAACTACGAAAAATAGGAATAGATAAAATTTTCTCATAAACTGCTCGATTTTTATTTTTTTAAATAGGATCGTTATCGTTACAATCTACCAATTATTATATTTTTTAAATAGTACTTTAAAATTATAACGCTAAGAAATAACGCCTGAACCGATCAATTCATCTTCTGAATACCAAGCTGCAAATTGTCCTTCTGTTATTGCGGATTGTGGTTCCTCAAAAGCAATGTACATTTGGTTTTCAAACTGGTATAAAGTAGCTTTTTGCAACGGTTGTCTGTATCTAATTCGAACCATATATTGTGCACTTTCTCCATTGGCTAAAGCCAAATCTTTACGAATCCAATGTACTTCGTCTTTTTCTATACGCAACACTTTCTTGAATAATCCAGGATGCGTACTTGTTAATCCCGTATAAATTGTATTGGTTTCAACATTCGTCGCAATAATAAATAACGGATCCGTTGTACCACCAACATTTAATCCTTTACGTTGCCCAATTGTAAAATAATGAGCACCTTGATGTTTTCCTACCACTTTACCCATTTCAGGAGTGTAAGGCAGTTTTTGAGCGGCTGAATTTAATTCTTCTTCAAGAGTTAAACCAACTTGTTTTTCAACACTGTAAATAGGATCGTTTTTATCTATTTGAATAATAACGCCGTCTTTGGGTTGTAGTTTTTGCTGCAAAAATTCTGGCAAACGCACTTTACCTATAAAACATAATCCTTGGGAATCTTTTTTCTCAGCCGTAATCAAATCCATTTCCGCAGCAATTTCTCGTACTTCTGGCTTGGTTAATTCACCAATAGGAAATAGTGATTTTGCTAATTGCTCTTGCGATAATTGACACAAAAAATAAGACTGATCTTTGTTGACATCGGCACCTGCTTTAAGCTGATAAACCGTTTCTCCATTTACATCAATCTCTGTTTTTCTGCAGTAATGTCCGGTTACCACATAATCGGCACCCAGACTTAAAGCAATTTTCATAAAAACATCAAATTTTATTTCACGGTTACAAAGTACATCAGGGTTTGGAGTTCTCCCTTTTTCGTACTCGTTAAACATATAGTCGACGATTTTCTCTTTGTATTCTTCGCTTAAATCAACTGTTTGAAATGGAATCCCTAACTTTTCTGCTACTAATAATGCATCATTACTATCCTCTAACCACGGGCATTCGTTAGAAATAGTCACTGAATCGTCATGCCAATTCTTCATAAAAAGACCGATAACTTCATATCCTTGTTGTTGCAACAAATAAGCTGCAACACTTGAATCTACTCCTCCTGAAAGTCCTACAACAACACGCTTCATCTTCAAAAAATTATATTTTAATAAGGGCACAAAGTTACAAATATTTAAAATAGAAAAAGAGTCGGAATAAAGAACGATACAATCTTTTTTTTAATTTCAAAATAGAAGTATGAGTAGCTTTTGAAAAAATACAATTCAAAAATTTTAGAAATAGTTTAAAACAAAAAACCTTCATAATTTAATTTCTGAATATGATAAAAGTCATACAAATTGAACCCTACACGGCGGTATCTTTGTTTAGTGAAAAAAGCAGTACTCATATTAGCCTTACTCTTACTTCTAAAACCAGTATTACCGGTTGTAGATTATGTTGTTAATTATGATTATATCTCAAAAGTACTTTGCGTTAATAAAGATCGTCCTAAAATACACTGCAACGGAAAATGCCATTTAATGAAAGAATTGGCTAAAAATTCCGAAAGTGAAAACCCGATTTCTAATAATAAAAAAATTACTTCTCAAGAAACTGTATTCGTGTTTTTTCAAGAGATTAATTCATTTGTAATTACACCACTTTATTTTCTTAAAACTAAAAGAGCAATAAGTAATTATTCTAATTTGTATTCTTACAAAAGCATTCCCGTTGTTTTTCACCCACCCACCGTTATTTCATAAATTTTAAAAAGTGCAGTTCTTCGACAGATTTATAAAATCTGCTAAAGGGTGCGGTTCCTCTTGTTTGAAAGAAAAATTCTTTTCAAACTGATTCCTTATAAACTTAAATAAAAATAAAATGAAATTTCAATTAAAAAATATAGCCCTTCTTTTGATTACCGCAATCACTTTTTCTTCCTGCACAAATGATAACGAAACCCCTTTTGTAGCCAATGAATTGCAAGGGATAACAAAGATTCAAGAAATTACAAACGACACTCATATTGTAGAATTATATTCCGCTACAGGAAGTTTACAACAAGGATACAACGCCATTTCTCTTCGAATTAAAAATAAAATAACTAATGCATACGAAAAAAATGCAACCATTACTTGGGCTCCATTAATGCAAATGACAACTAAATCTCATGCTTGTCCTTATTCTGCCGTTGCAAAAACAGTTGGAAAAGAAACTTTATATAATGGCTATATTGTTTTTCAGATGGCCGAAAACACTATGGAACATTGGTCATTAACCGTAAATTATACTATAAATGGTGTTGTATTTACAGCAAACAAACAAATTAGCGTTCCTGCTTCCGCGAAGCAAAGAGTTACTAATTTTACAGGAACAGATGGTACCAAATACATTGTAGCACTAATTGATCCTGTAACCCCAAAAGTAGCTACAAACGACATGACTGTTGGTGTTTTTAAAATGGAAACTATGTTGTTATTTCCTGTAGTTGATGGTTTTAAAGTAAAAATTGACCCAAGAATGCCAAGTATGTCAAATCACGGATCGCCTAATAATATTGATTTGACACAATCAATTACAGACAAGTTATATCATGGAAAATTATCATTAACCATGACGGGCTACTGGAAAATAAATCTGCAACTTTTGAATGCCAATAACGAAGTTTTAAAAGGGGAAGCAATTACAGATTTAGTTCCTGCAAGTAGCATTTACTTTGAAGTCGAATTCTAAAAAACCTCATCCGTTTAAAAAGCACGATTCAAATTTATTTTACTTAGACAAATTTGCCACCATTTTTTTATTTTAATTTAATTAAAGTCACAATTATTATTTGTGCTTAGTGTCTTTATGGCAAAATAAAAACAATACAATTACAAATCGTGGTAAGAATTTTTTCTTAAATCAAAAAGACCAAAAATCAACTTTTGGTCTTTTTATTAACCTTTTCAATATGAAAAAGATAATACTTCTGATGGTTTTACAATGTTTAGCCACAGTTTCGATTTACGCGCAAGAACAAACAAAAGATACTATTACTCCAAAGGATTTAAATGAAGTTATTGTAATTGGTAAAAAGGCACAATTAAGTCAAAAACAAGCCAAACCATTAGCCACAATAGACGAATATTTACAACAATCTGGCAAAATCGAAATGATTAAAAGAGGTAGTTATGCTTGGGAACCAATGATCAATAGCATGGCGACCGAACGAACTTTAATCACAATTGATGGGATGCGCATTTTTGGTGCTTGCACGGATAAAATGGATCCAATTACTTCTTACATCGAAGTTTCTAATTTAGCAGAGGCAACTATAAAATCAGGACAACAAGGCGCTTGTCACGGCGCTACAATTGGTGGCGCGATCGATTTAAAAAGAAACCGAAGTAATTTTGCCAACTTGGGTTGGAAAGCAAGTGTAAACACAGGTTATGAAACCAATAGCAATCAGAAAATCTTGGGAACAGCCATTAATTATGTCAATAAATCCTTTTATATAGATACCGATTTTATGTATCGTGATGCTGATAATTATAAAGCTGGGAAAAATCATGAAGTATTGTTTTCGCAATATCGAAAATTCAATATCTCGACCACTTCTGGTTTTCTTTTCAATAAAAACAAACTCATCGAAGGATCGATTATTTATGATAAAGCTACTGATGTAGGTTATCCAGCACTTCCTATGGATGTTTCTTTGGCGGAAGCTTTAATCACCTCACTAAAATTTGAGTATGCTCCAAAATCAGCTAGAATAGATAAATGGGAAACTAAATTATATTACAATACTATTACCCATAGAATGGATGACACCAAACGTCCCGCAGTGCCTATTCACATGGATATGCCAGGTTGGAGTGATACGTATGGATTTTATTCGAAAGCAAAAGGAGTCCTGAATAAGCATCATTTTACAGCTGATTTAAATTCGTTTTATAATCGCTCTATTGCCGAAATGACGATGTATCCAACGGATCCAAAAGAAAACTTGATGTTCATGTTTACTTGGCCTGATGTACGAACTTTTTACGGAAGTTTATTTTTAGAAGATAATATCGTTTTGAATACTAATTCGAGTTTAAAATTCTCCGGAAGTTTAGCAAACCATTTCAATAAAGTGGCTGATCAATTGGGTTTAGAAAGTTTACAGATTTTTTATCCTACAATGAAGGATAGCAAAAGTCGAGTTTTGAAAAGTATTTCCTCTAATTATTCATACACCAAAAATGGTTTTGGATATGGTTTTGGATTGGCTTATGGCGCACGTGCTCCATCGGTTTCAGAAGGATATGGTTTCTATTTATTTAACAGTTTTGACCGCTATGATTACATTGGAAATCCAGGGCTAAAAAATGAAAGTTCAATAGAAGGAAATACTTCTTTGGGTTATGCCAACAAAAAATTCTCAGCAAAACTAACCTCTTCTTACTTTCATATTTCAAATTATATTATTGGAAAACCAGATGCAACACTTATTCCTATGACTATTGGCGGCAGTGGTGTAAAAATTTACACGGCTTTAGAGTATGCAACTATTTTCAACACTGATTTGAATTTGGAATACCAAATAAACGATCGTTTTAAAGCAAAAGGGCAATTGGTGTACAATTACGGAAAAGACTTTGAAGATGAAAATTTACCCTTCATCAGTCCGTTGCGTTATTCCGCTACTTTAAATTATAAAAGGAATCAGTTTTCCTCAGAAATTATGGTACAAGGAAATGCTACACAAACTCAATACAGTCCTTTTTATGGTGAAGACCGTACCCCAGATTATGCTGTTTTAAATGTAGCAACTAGTTATTTATTTGTAGTTGATGGAAGCAAATTGAATGTAAAAGCGGGAATCGAAAATATATTAGATACTTATTATTCTACGTTCTCCGATTGGAATTCTATTCCTAGAAAAGGAAGAAACTTCTTTTTGAATGTCACTTTTTCGTATTAATAACTTTATGAACTTAAAGAAAGTCAAATGGTTTACAGCAACTCTTTCTTATGCCAAATTGCACAATTTTCCACTGATTCACTATGGAAAATTGTGTGATTTTTTAAATCTAAGATAGGAAGATTAACTATTTTAGTTATTATAGCTGTAATCATATTTTACAAAACCACCTCGATTTTCTTTTCTTTCGATGGATTGCTGTACGATTAAATTCGCAACCGTAGTCATATTGTAGAGCTCAAAAAGTTCGGTACTAATTTGGTTGTTTTCAACTTTAATTTTTAATTCTTCTTGCCATTTTATCAATTTTTCTTGTGCTTTAAAAAGATCAGCATCAAAACGGACAATTCCTGCACTTTGTCGCATCAAAAGCTGTAATTCACTTTTTAAATTAGTTAAATATTCTGAATTTACACTAGGTTTTAATTCTATTTTGAATTCCGATTTTACATTATTTGCTATTTTATTTTCTGAAGAATTTTGAGCTAAATAATGGTATATTTTATCTGAATACACTAACGCTTCCAATAAAGAATTTGATGCCAATCGGTTCGCTCCATGCAATCCTGTTCTGGAACATTCTCCGCAAGCAAATAAGTTTTCTACATCTGTTTTTCCGTTTTTATTTACAACAATTCCGCCACACAAGTAGTGTTGCGCTGGGATTACTGGAATCCAATCTTTGGCAATATCGATTCCGTTATTTTTGCATCTTTCATAAATCATCGGAAAATGTTTAATAAAAGCTTGTAAATCTAGGTGTGTACAATCTAGATAAACACATTCCTCAGCTGATTTTTTAAGTTCTAAATCGATGCTTTGAGAAACGATATCGCGTGATGCCAGTTCACCTCTTGCGTCATAATCTAGCATAAATCGATTTCCGTTTTTGGTACGTAAATAAGCACCAAATCCGCGAACAGCTTCGGAAATTAAAAACTTAGAACCGATCGTATTTTCATATAATGCAGTAGGATGAAATTGAATAAATTCCATGTCTTTTATTGCTGCATTTGCTCTATAAGCCATTGCAATTCCGTCAGCAGTTGCAATAATAGGATTGGTCGTATGACCATAAAGATGTCCTATTCCGCCAGTGGCAAGTAAGGTATAATCCGATTGAAAGGTAATAATTTGATTGGTTTTCTGATTCAAAGCAACTGCACCAATACAGCATTTATTTTCTGTAATTAAGTCTAAGGCAAAATGATGATCTAAAACAGTAATATTCTCTTTTTGATATACTTGCTCTAAAATAGCGCGTTCAATTTCGTAACCTGTTTGGTCTTTATGATGCACCACTCTATTTTCTGAATGTCCGCCTTCTTTACCTAAATCAAAATTCCCTTTGCTATTTTTATCAAATTTAGCTCCCCAATCCATGAGTTCTTTTAACCGTTTTGGACCTTCAGTTACCACCATTTCAACCACATCAACATCGCACAAACCATCCCCACAGATTAAGGTATCATCAATGTGCTTTTGGTAGGAATCTTGAACTTCGTCAGTAACAATTGCAATTCCGCCTTGAGCGTATTTAGTGTTGGATTCATCAACAGTTGACTTGGTTATAATCGTCACTTTTTTATCTGGAAAACGATCTGCAATCTTGATGGCAAACGTCAATCCAGCCACGCCAGAACCGATAATTAGGTAATTAGTAACTATCATTATTTAGACAATTCAAGCATACGTTCGATGGGAAGTAACGCTCTTTTTCTGATGTTTTCTGGCACCTCAATTTCGGGAGTTTCATTGAGCAAGCAATCATATACTTTTTGAAGCGTATTCATTTTCATATAACCACATTCACTGCAAGCACAGGTATTATCCTCTTTGGCAGGAGCTGGAATTAAAATTTTATGCGGCACTTCTTGTTGCATTTTATGAAGAATTCCTACTTCGGTCGCTACAATAAATTTAGTGTTAGGATTTGTTTTGACATAATCAATCATTCCCGCTGTTGAACCAATATAACTCGCTGTTTCTAGAATATGCGTTTCTGATTCTGGATGAGCAATAATGGTTGCTTCGGGATGCAATTTATGCACTTCAATTAATTTATCTAGAGAAAATGCTTCATGAACAACGCAAGAACCGTCCCAAAGTAACATGTCACGTCCGGTTTTACTAATGATATATTTTCCTAAGTTTTTATCTGGTGCAAAAATAATAGGTGTCTCTTTTGGAATAGATTCTACAATTTTCACTGCATTTGATGATGTACAAACAATATCACTTAAGGCTTTTACCTCAGCGGAACAATTCACGTACGTAATCACGATATGATTTGGATGTTGGTTTACAAATTTCTCAAATAAATCCGGCGGACAAGATTCTGCTAAGGAGCAACCCGCTTTTAAATCAGGAAGAATTACTTTTTTAGTTGGATTTAATATTTTTGCAGTTTCGGCCATAAAATGTACGCCTGCAAATAAGATAATATCGGCATCGACTTTCATTGCTTCTTGAGACAAACCTAAACTATCACCCACATAATCAGCTATATCCTGAATAGCAGCTTCTTGATAGTAATGAGCCAAAATAACTGCATTTTTTTCTTTCTTTAAGGCCAATATTTTTTCTTGGAGCGTATTCATTTTTCTACTAGATGTTTATATTATCATAAATTAACTGCTTCAATATTTTTTTGAAGTGTTGTTTTTAGCGCAGTTATAAAAGTGAATAAGTGATCTACTTCTACATGATCCATAATAACAATTTTATACCATTGATTATTTCCATCATGTTTTTGCGGAACTAAATCGAATTTTCGAACCAAGTCAGCAGTAATATTCTGTGCTTCAATAGTTACAATATTCATAAAAGGTTCTCTAAAATAATGTACGTTCAAAGCCTCTAATTGCTCGCAAAGCCATTCGGTTCGCATTTGTAAAACCCTAATTTTTTCACACCAACCAAAAGGACCATAGGTAAATAATATCATCCAAACGGCTACTGCATTTGCTCCAGATCGGCTGCCGCAAAGTGTCAAATCCATTCCTTCAACATATTCAGCTTCCTTAGTAAGTACATTTTCTATTAATCCTTTTCTACAAATAAAAACACCCGTTCCGTACGGAGCTTGAAGCATTTTATGTGCGTCAATAGTAATCGAACTGATTTTAGGATTTTCAAAATTGATCGTGCTTTCCTTATTACTAAATGGGTAAACAAAACCGCCGTAAGCAGCATCAATATGAAGTTTATAATGGAGCTTATATTTTTCTAAGACTTGTGTATAATCATCTGGATTTTCTACAGCACCAAACATCGTAGTTCCCATATTTGAGACTACAATAAAGTATTTTTTCCCTTGAGTTTGAGCAGCAACGATCTTTTTTTCTAAAACAGAAACATCAATCAAGCGCTTGTCAAAACTAACAGGAATTTTCAGCCAATCTAACATCAATAAATTCGCCGCTTTAGGAATAGAATAATGAGTATCTTCTGAAGCGATGATAACAATTTCTTCTGGTTTTGCATCAAAATTATTGACAAAATAATTGCGATACATCCAGATAGCCTGAATATTAGCTTCGGTTCCTCCTGTTGCAATATAGCCATCAAAGGAGTTTATTTCTGCCTTAAAAACATCGACAGCAAGAACATTTAGCACTTCTCTTTCGATTTCTTGTGTTCCTTTGAATGCTTTTTCTGAATCACCATAAGTATGACAACCTATATGATTTGGATTGGCTACGTAAGTTTGTAAAATGGGTGCATCTTTTAAAAAAGAGGCTTCTTCATTAAAGACTTTTCCGTCTAATTTAGATGCTGGATACCCTAAAGAAGTATCATGAGAAAAGTTGACATTCTCACTTAATGCGCGTTGAATTCGTACGCTTCTTTCATTAAGTGTATTTTTTTTCCAGAAATACATAATTATAAATTTTATCAAATTTACTTTCTATTACGATTAGAAAACATGATAAATGTTAGGTTTTAAATTAAAAAAAACGGGGAAAAAATTTGAATACTAAATGAATAATAGTTTTAAAAAAAAATACAATAAATTACAATTCAATAAGTTCAAAATACAATTAATAATAAAAGAAATGTCTATTTAGAAATTGACAGATCTTTTCCATCAACTATTTGTTTAATAAAATAGAATAACTTAAAAACTAAATAATCTGTACTATCTAATGAAAAAAATACAATTTAGATCTCTAATAACGCAAAAAGGTATCACCAGATTTAATTCCTAAAGCTAGCTCTTCAAGATTGGTGTTTTGCAACATAAAAGCCAATTCATTTCTAATAGATTTAAACTTTTCATGAACGGGACACGGATGATCTTCCGAACAATAATTTAAACCTAAACCACATCCGGTAAAAACTCGATCTCCGTCTAATGCGGTTACAATTTGAGCAAGTGTAATTTCGCTCATCGTTTCTCTTGAAATTTCAAAACCGCCTCCCACTCCTTTTATGGATCGGATAATTGCACTACGAGATAATATTTGCAAAATTTTTGCCGTAAAAGCCTCTGGTGAATCGATTTTCTTGGCAATATCTTTTAATCCTACTCTATTATTTTGATAGGATTGAGAAGCTATAAAAATAGTAGCTCTAATGCCATATTCACAGGTTTTAGAAAACATAGTTGTCTTATTACAAATTGGGATAAAAAAGTATTATTTACCACAAATAATACTATGGATACGTTTTATTGTTGTTGTTTATATCCAAAAAACATCATCTTCTTTTTCTTGAAAAGCTTCATGAGTATGAATTTCGCTAATTTTAGTGAGTTGTTCTGAAGTGGCTTCATTTTGAATTTCTGGAAATAAAATGCGTTCCTCAAAACGAATGTGTTTTTCAAGTTCTTCCTCAATACGACCTAATGCTTTCTCTAAATCGGTTGTTTGACTAAATAACCTTTTTAGACGTCTGTGATCTGTTAAGGCTTGTTTTACTAATTCATTTGAAGAATCAAGTACGGTGAAAATATACTTTTCTTCTAATATAAAATGAGGTTCTAAGTGTGTACTAAAAAACCAGTCTGCATAATTCTTTATGCGTTCTAATTCAATTTTTTTAGAAAAACCTGTTCGTATTTTCCAGCATAATTGCAAACCATGGTGATGATCATGACTTAATGGTTGTAATTCTATAGCTCTTTTTAAAGGTCTATTTGAAATCATATTTTAAAAATTTAAATCGCCCATAACGAATAAAAAAAACCAAAATTAAAGTACTTTTATACTAATTCTGGCAGCTGATCGTATGTGAAAAACCATGTTCAGTAACCTGTTGTGATCATTTGAAAGTTTGGGTCGATAATTATCAGTAAATGATGGCTCACATAAATTTTATTACAATTTCAAAGATACGCTTTCAAAAAGACATTTTCATCTTATTTCCCTCTAAACTGCACTTTAATATTTGCAGTTGAAAGATTTACCTTTTCAATTTCTTTATTAGAATATCCTAACTCCTGTAATGTATTCGCACCATTCATAAAATGTTGAATATAATAATTGCCTTTATAATTTTGTTTTTCAAGATAGGTAACCATTTGTTTCATTTGATTTTCGTTGATCAAATCAGAATGCACTGTCGTTCGAACTTCAAAAGTTAGTCCGCTTGCAATCAATAAACGCAATGATTTTTCAAAAGGATTAAACAAATCAGATTGTGTTATCTTTTCAAAATGTGCTGGCATTGCTTTAAAATCAAGTGCAACGTAATCTATCAATTGGGTTTTTAGCAATTCTTGTAAAACAGCTGGTTTTGATCCATTAGTATCTATTTTTACCAGAAAGCCCATTTTTTTAACTTCAGCGACAAGCTCTGTACTACTTTTATGCAACAAGCATTCGCCTCCACTAAAAACTACAGCATCTAACAAGTTTTTACGAGAACTCAGAAAAGCAAGTGCTTTCTCGAGAGATATTGTACCTTTTCCTAATACAATTTCAGGATTATAACAATAAAGACAACGCATATTACAACCTGTAAACCAAAGAATACAGGCTGATTTATGCGCATAATCTAATAGCGTAAAAGGAGTTATGCTATAAATAGGAGTACTAACATTTTCCTTCATTGAAATGAGTTCGTTGTTTGTGTTCTCCTTTTTTTCCAATATTAAAACTTTCTACAGGTCTGTGATAGCCCATTACGCGGGTGTACACTAAACATTTTGTTCTTAGGTGTTGCTTTTCTTCTAAAATTGGGTTTGTACTTGTTTTCATAATTTGTTATTTAAAGTTATTGGGTTAATTTAAAATTTTAGTCTCTCTCGGATGACAATACTTTTTTAAACAGATACTTTTACATCTAACAGCTCTTTTTCTATAAGTACTGCATCACAGGATGGACAATATTCGTGTTCTCCGGTTAAATACCCGTGCACTGGACAGACACTAAAAACTGGCGTCACGGTAATATAAGGCAGTTTAAAACTGGATATTACTTTCTTGACAAACTGCTTGCAAGCTTCTGGCGAGCTAATTCTCTCGCTCATATATAAGTGCAAAACCGTTCCTCCGGTATATTTGCATTGTAACTCGTCTTGCAAAAACAAAGCTTCAAATGGATCTTCGGTATAATTTACAGGAATCTGAGAACTATTGGTGTAATAAATATTTTCTTCCTGTCCTGCCTGATAAATATCTGGAAAACGTTTTTTATCTTCTTTGGCAAAGCGATAAGTTGTTCCTTCGGCTGGTGTGGCTTCTAGATTATAAAGATTTCCTGTTTCTTCTTGAAATTCCTTCATTCTATTTCTGATATGCTCTAAAATTTCAGCAGCAAATTCAATTCCGCTACTAGAAGTAATAGTATCCGTATTCTGAGTGAAATTTAATATCATTTCGTTCATTCCGTTGACACCAATGGTCGAAAAGTGATTTCTAAAATGTTGCAAATAACGTTTGGTATACGGATACAAACCACGATCATACATTTCCTGAATGAATACTCTTTTTTTCTCTAAAGTAGATTTTGATATATATAATAATCGATCTAATTGTTGGTATAATTCTGCTTTATTTCCTTTGAATAAATAACCCAAACGAGCCATATTAATGGTAACTACACCAATGCTTCCCGTCATTTCGGCACTTCCAAAAAGTCCGTTTCCTCGTTTTAATAATTCCCGTAAATCCAATTGCAAACGGCAACACATACTGCGTACTGCATTGGGTTTATAGGCATTTGGATTTTCGACTTTATTGCCATTTTCGTCTATGTTGTATTGACTTCCAATAAAATTTTGAAAATAAGAAGAACCTATTTTAGCGGTATTTTCAAAAAGCAAATCGGTATTTTCTCCTTCCCAATCAAATTCTTCGGTAATATTTACGGTTGGAATTGGGAATGTAAAAGGTTGTCCGTTGGCATCGCCCTCCGTCATTACGGTGTAATATGCTTTATTTATAAGATTCATTTCTTTCTGAAAATGCTCGTAGCGCAAATCGGTTAGTTTTGTGACACCGCGTTCTTTAGCTCTAGCCAAAACATTTTCATTCGTATTTTTTTCAAAAAAATGCAAATCATATTTGGTTGGTATCTGTGTTTTTAAATCTTCTGGCACTACCCAATCTAAAGTGATATTTGTGAAAGGAGATTGTCCCCAACGTGCCGGAACATTAAGGTTGTAAACAA
Source organism: Flavobacterium pygoscelis (assembly GCF_023162025.1). Classification (NCBI taxonomy): domain Bacteria; kingdom Pseudomonadati; phylum Bacteroidota; class Flavobacteriia; order Flavobacteriales; family Flavobacteriaceae; genus Flavobacterium; species Flavobacterium pygoscelis. Next base: position 163,233 of record NZ_JALNUB010000003.1, read on the forward strand.
AGCTTCGAACGGCTTTTAGAACCTCATCAAAATCGAGATTATCCTTGAAAACATAAGGCGCTAAATAGGTATCAAACGAACTAAAAGCTTGCGCTCCTGCCCATTCGCTTTGCAAAATTCCAAGAAAATTGGCCATTTGACCTAATGCTTCTCTAAAATGCGAAGGTGCTTTGCTTTCTACTCGTCCGCGAACCCCATTAAATCCTTCGTTGAGTAAAACTCGCAAACTCCAACCGGCACAATAACCCGTTAAACAATCTAAATCATGAATGTGAATATCTCCATTTCGGTGTGCATATCCCTCTTCTTTAGTATATACTTTATCCAGCCAATAATTAGCAATAATTTTTCCTGCTACATTATTGACTAAACCCGCATTAGAATAGGATGTGTTGGCATTGGCATTAATTCTCCAATCCGTTTGTTCGATATATTCCTCAATAGTTTGCGTACTATCTACATAAGTTGTGTCTTCATTTAAACCAGCTACATGCTCGCGTTGTAATTTTCGGGTGTGCCGAAACAACATAAAAGAACGCATGACATCAAAATATTTCTTTGAAAAAAGTTTTTTCTCGATTAAATCTTGAATTTCCTCTACAGACCAAGTTTCCTTAGAGGCTAATTCCAAAAGTAACTCTTCAAAAATGGTCTCATCAACTGCTACGGAAACACTATTAAAACTTTTGTCAATAGCGTCTTTTATTTTAAAAGGTTCAAAAGGCTTGTATTCGCCATTTCGTTTGATAACATATTTTTCCATAGCATTGGTTATTTTTTTTGGTTATTTCTTAGTTCATTTTTCCTCTAAGACACTAATTTGCAAAGGTTTTTTTATTATTTCAGTTAAAAAAAACCACATAGAATCATAAGAATTTAGAAATAAAAAAGGCTCTTATATTGAGTAGAAATCTCCACTCTTATAAGGAAATCATTGCTAATTAGACCTTAATTATTATTTATCTATGTTTCTATGTGGTTTAGAAGTACTTCAAAGACTCGCTACATTAGTTTATTCGAGTAGCTGAATTTAATTTTTAGTTTTGTTTCTTCGGACTTAATTATTTATTCTTGAGCTGCAAATTTTTGTTCTAAAAGTGCTGCTGCTGGGAATAAAATATTGTTTTCTAAATGAATGTGTTTGTGTAAATCCTGTTCGAAATCTGACAGCATTGCAAAAGTTACTTTGTAGGTACTGCATCCGTCAGCTGGTGGTGTATAATTATTAGTTAGTTCCGCAATTTTTACAAAACGATCTCCTTCTGCTTCATGTTCTGCCATCATCATTGCAATTGGATTTTTGACTGTTCCAAAATGAGGTGCTGCAATAGTTTCGTCTGTCAGACTAGCTTTAGCCATTTTTTTAATAAAAGGAAATAGCATCAATTCCTCTTTTTTCATGTGTTGTGCTAATTCGCCCGCACATCCTTTGAAAAGCTCGTTTATTTCGAATAATTCTGGATGAGCAGCTCCATGTACTTTACAAAGTTTATCTAGAAAAGGAAGTAAAATTTGTGTTTTCTCTTCTACGTAACGGTGATGTGTTTTCTCTATATAATCTGCTAATAAGTCTAACGGCCATGATTTAAAATCGATTCCGCTATCATTTTTAGTTGTTAAAACTGCTTCTAACTCTTCTTGTATTATCTCTGTGTCAATATTTTTTTTATCACAAGCTTCTTCTATAGTTCTGTTTCCTTTACAACAAAAATCTATTCCGTATTTTGAAAAAACTGCTGCAGTTCTAAAATCTTTTGCTACATATTCTCCGATTGTTATTTTTTCTAAAGTTTCCATATTTATATTTTTATGTTCAAATGTTTACACAAATTTAGTATTATTTTAAATAAAGGACAAATTTATCCTGTTTAAAATTATAAACTATTTTAGTTTATAAAAATATAGCTATCAATGTATTACGAATTGTATTTTTTATTATTTTATAAATAAATATTTTATTCAATAAAATTAAAAAAAATGATTTTTATCATGTTTTAAAAATATTTTATGACATTAATTTGCACTATATAAATAAAAGACATTTTTGTCCTTTATATAAAAACAATTTTTATTAACTAACAAAAACTGATAATTATGCTTTCAAAATCACAAGCAAGAGCATTTTTTTTGGGAGGAACATTAGTCACCTTTTTAATCTTTATAGGATTGACTATTTATTCGTTCATGCCCCGAAACGATCAAACCAACTACAAGAAGATAACAAAAGAAGTAGTAAGAGGAAAAGAAATTTGGGAACACAACAACTGCATGGGTTGCCATAGTATTATGGGTGAAGGTGGTTATTATGCACCAGAATTAACTAAAGTATTGGAACGTCGCGGCGAAGGTTATGTTAAAGCCGTTTTAATGTCGCCAGTACCTTGGGGTCCAAAAGGAAGAAAAATGGTCGCTTATAAAATGAGTGAAGCAGATGCCAATGCAATGGTAGCTTACTTTGAATGGATTGGTAAAATAGATTTGAATGGTTTTGATAGAATCGTATCGCCATTAGCAAAAGATGAAGAATAATTTAAAAATACTTAAAAATGAAATATAAATCACAAAAAGTAGCTTACTGGTTTTTTGCCTTGTGCATGCTTTTGTTCTCGCTCCAGATTGTCTACGGATTCATTATGGGCTTTGATCGCATAGGAATACAAGGTTTACACGAAATCATTCCTTTTAACACAGCAAGAGCTGTACACACTAATTTACTAGTAGTTTGGTTATTAACCGGATTTATGGGAGCTGCTTACTACATTATTCCTGAAGAAGCCCAAACCGAATTAATCAGCGTTAAATGGGCTTATGTTCAATTAATATCCTTAGCTATTGTAGGTGTAGTAGCCATTGTTGGCTTTCACTTTAATCATTGGGAAGGAAGAAAATTTCTTGAGATTCCAAGAGAATTAGATTACTTAGTTGTAGTTAATGTTTTACTTTTCTTAGGTTTAATTCTTGGAACATTGTTTAAGGGAAAACGTCAGACAACAACGGCATTGATCCTAACGATGGGCTTGTTTTTTGCAGCTTTACTTTACATTCCTGGAATGATCTGGTTTGATAGCCAAGTGATGGATTCATTCTTCCGTTGGTGGGTAGTTCACTTGTGGGTTGAAGGGGTTTGGGAATTAATTATGGGAGGTATTCTTTCGTTCTTATTAATCAAATTAACTGGGGTTGACAGAGAAGTTATTGAAAAATGGTTGTATGTAATCGTTGGTCTTACTTTCCTTTCTGGAGTTCTAGGAACTGGTCACCACTACTACTACATCGGTGTAAATAAAATATGGTTGGTTGTTGGTGGAATTTTCTCAGCATTAGAACCTTTGGCTTTCTTAGCCATGGCATTATTTGCTGTAAACATGTACAGAAAAGGTGAAAAAAGTCATCCCAACAAAATTGCATTATTCTGGACTATTGGTTCTGCTATCGTTTCCTTTGTAGGTGCAGGTTTATTAGGTTTTGCTCATACTTTACCACAAACTAACTTATACACACACGGAACATTAGTTACTGCAATGCACGGTCATTATGCTTTTTGGGGAGCTTATGCAATGATTGTTTTAGCAATTATAAGTTACGCACTGCCTAATTTAACAGGTCGTAAACGCTATGAAAGCGCTCAAGGAATGGCTGCGTTTTGGTTAGCAAATGTTGGAATGTTAGGAATGACAGTCGCATTTGGTGTTGCAGGTGTTGCACAAGTATATATGGAACGTAAAATGAAAATGGATTTCATGGACGTACAAAATGAAATCAGTATTCACTTTGTTGTATTGCTTATATGTGCCACTATGTTTACTACCGGAATTGGCTTATTCATCTATGATTTCGTTAAATACGGAAGACCAACAGATGAAGCTTTAGAAGTAGATAATCAAAATCTATAATAAGCTATTATTAAATTCAAAATATTACAGACATCAAAAAAATAACTTACCGGAAAAATACCTGAGGTTATTTTAAACAATGTCTGCTGAACAAAAATTTCCAGAATGCTTTAACTCCCGTTTTTTAGAATTGCATTTCCGAAAAAACAATTGTTATTGTGTTCTGGTTTTTTTTTAAAACTAAAACAAAATGTTAGAAAACACACCTTATTATCACGCCGTTGGTAAAGAAATAGATGTCTTTAACCATGCTTACCAAAATAAAATTCCTTTTTTATTAAAAGGACCTACTGGTACAGGAAAATCACGCTTTGTTGAATTTATGGCTTATCAATTAAAAAAGAAGATAATCACAATAAGCTGTCATGAGGAAACTTCTTCTACTGATTTAATTGGGCGATTTATCATCAAAGGAGCAGAAACCGTTTGGATTGATGGTCCCTTAACAACCGCTGTAAAAGAAGGAGCTATCATTTATCTCGATGAGGTTGCGGAAGCACGACCTGATGTCATCGTGGCTATTCACTCATTAACCGATCATAGAAGAGAATTATTTATAGACAAATTAGGAGAAACCGTTAAGGCTCATGAAAACTTTATGCTTGTAGCCTCTTTTAACCCTGGTTATCAGCGCGGTTTTAAAGAATTAAAACCTTCTACACGTCAGCGATTTATTGCAGTTTCCTTTGATTATCCAGAACCGAAAATTGAAATCGAAATCTTGATCAAAGAAACTCAAGTTGAACCTGAAATTGCTAAAAAATTAGTTTCCATTGGAAATAAAATCAGAAATCTAACTGAATTAGGTCTTACCGAAACTGTTTCTACAAGACTTTTAATAGATGCTGCAAAAATAATTCACAGTGGTCTTCCTAAACGTTTATCGGTTCATGTTGCCATTGTAGAACCTTTATCAGACGATTTACAAACGGTTCAAGCATTGAAGGATTTATGTGATCTAATGATATAAATCTAAGGAAAATTAAACGTTTTTAGTAGTTATATGAATGCTGAATTGGTTACTTTTTTTTTAATAAATACTTCATAAAAACATGGTGTGTTTGAGCCTTATTAGCAAAAAAGTTCACTGTGTTACAAAAAGGAATACGCAACACTGAATACTTAAAAAATGGGATTCGAAATAGACGAATATATAGTTGGGAAATTCTTTAAACACTTAAAGAAAACTAAAAAAATAAGTCCCGAAATTCTTGCTAGAACAGTTACGCTGCATGCGATCAAGCCAAGATTGACAATTTTAGCTAGAGCGCTGACAGGAAATCCAATTGAAATCTTTCCCGCAGAACGCGAAGGAGGCTATAAAAATAATAATTTCTTCTTACCCATTTCCTTTGCAGAATTGCCTACAAAAGAAGACAACCTTACTTTCTATTTATTCCGTGTTTTATATTTAAGTATCCAACAACGTTGGAACTTGAATTGGAATTCAGAAGAAAAAGAGCCCACTTTAGAACTTTCACAAAAAAAAGCGTTAGAATCTTCAGAGGTCATATTAGCCATTTTATTTGATGAATTCTCTATTGATAAAAAGTTTCATAACCAATTAATTCAACATTTCTCAGCAAAAGCAACTCAAAAGACAACTGCAGATTTTTCTTGGATTTATGGAAAATGGATGCAAAATGATAACGAATCAAAATCAGATAACATCCTTCAGAATTTCTCAGATCTGACAAAAAAAGGAAATGATAATAAACCACTAACAACTTTAAAATCTAAAGCAGTCGAGGAAGTAATTACCGTTGAACTTGATAAAAAGCAACAAGAAGATTATGTATTACTTCACAATTTTGAAAAAGCTGAAACAGCTGAAGAATTCAACGGAACTTGGCGTGATTTTGATGGTTCAGACGAATTAGAAGACCATCAAGAAGCACTGGAAGAATTAAATATGAAATATACTGTACGAGTTGATGATACAGCGCATTCTGTATATCAATCGGATTTTGTAGAGAATACTTCTATCTCTGAAAGTGCCGAAATTGATGCCAAAGGATTTCACCTTACGTACAGCGAATGGGATTTTAGCAAACGCATTTACAAAGAAAATTTCTGCAAAGTGTATCCTAAATCACAGCAGAAAACAGACAATGATTATTACAAAAAAACGATTTCAAAAAACGCTTCTACTTTAATAGGTTTACGCAAAATGTTGTCTAATGTAAACAACCGCATGCAACAGCAAAAACGTCAATTGCAAGGAGATGAATTTGATATTGATGCCATTACAGATTTATATGTTGATGTACATTCAAAAAGAACTCCATCCGAAAACGTGTATATTTCAAACCGAAAAAAAGACAAAGATTTGTCCATTTTGATTCTTTTAGATATCAGTTTATCTAGTGACGGATATGCTGCTGGGAATCGTGTGATCGATGTAGAAAAAGAAGTTTCTATTCTCTTTGGAGAAATTCTAAATGAATTTAATATCGATTTTTCAATTGATAGCTTTTACTCGAAAACCAGAAACTTCTCTACTTACTTAACCGTTAAAGATTTTGATGAAAACTGGAATGTTGCTAAAAATAAAATTGGAGCGGTAGAACCAAGTGGTTACACCAGAATAGGTGCTGCACTACGACATGCAGGCGCTAGATTGGATACCAGAAATACCAAAAATAAATGGGTCATCTTAATTTCTGATGGTAAACCCAATGATTACGATAAATACGAAGGAAAATATGGCATCAATGATGTCAAACAAGCGCTTAGAGAATTAAATCAAAGAAATATTAATTCCTATGCTTTGGCCATAGAAGCCCAAGCCAAATATTATTTACCTCAAATGTTTGGGCAAAATCATTACCAAATATTAACAACTCCCGTAGAGCTTTTACAATCTCTAGTGAAGTTGTACGAAAAAATTAAACATCAAAAATAATTATATTATGAACGATACTTGCCCCACTAAAACCCTTCCTGAAGGTCATCCCATTCGAGTATATTTTCAAGAAAATGACATTATTCATACTCTTTTAGAAGAATTAACTGCAACAAATCCAGCAGAAGAACTACAGAAATACACTAACATATTCAATCAATTATACACCATCGAAAAACGATTTGCACGAAAAGAAAATCAGCTCTTTCCGTTTTTAGAAAAAAGAGGATGGAACGGACCTTCGCAAGGAATGTGGTCTTTTCATGATAATCTAAGAGAACAGTTCCGTTTGATTCGATATTACCTTAAAACCAATAATCCAGAAAAAATTAATACCAATACTCCGTTTTTAGTAGATGGCATTTACCGATTATTGAATGTCGAAGAAACCGTTTTATTTCCTAATGCACTTGATTTATTAGAGGAAAAAGATTGGATAGAAATGCGTGCCGGTGAAGAGGAAATTGGTTGGATGCTATCCAAAAATCCTGCCGCCTATCCTAGTCAGAAATACATTCATCCTAGCGAAGATTTTACACAAAGGGAAATGCCTTTTTCTCTTGAAAATACTTCTCATTATGATGAAGGATATATGACAGTAGAGCAAGTCAATCTACTTTTTAGAACGCTACCCTTAGATCTTACTTATGTAGATGAAAATGACAAAGTAATATTCTATAACCGCGGTGAAGAACGTGTTTTCCCTAGAAGTGCAGGAATTATTGGTCGAGAAGTAAAATTTTGTCATCCACCAAAAAGCGTAGATACTGTATTAAAAATTTTGGATGAATTTAGAAAAGGAACTAAAAGCGAATCTTCCTTTTGGATTAATTTTAAAGAAAGACTGATTTACATTCGCTATTTCGCAGTAAGAGACGCTGATAAAAACTACAAAGGCGTGATTGAAATGTCTCAAGATATTACTGATATTAAAAAGATTGAGGGAGAAAAACGATTACTAGACTGGGAATAAATCAATAACAAAAATGGAAACACTTAAAATCAATTATAAAAATTTATATTTTCCACCAGGAGGAATTTTGATGTGGATTATAATATTTCTAGAGCTCATCACTTTCGGGATGGCTCTTGTCGTTTTTACAATGTACGGCAGTGAAGAACCAGAAATTTTTCATCAATCTCGCCTGCAACTAAACAGCACTTTTGGTGCTATTAACACTGTTTTTTTGCTGACAAGTGGTTTTTTTATGGCCAATGCCGTAGTTGAATTTAAAGCAAAAAACGTAAAAAAATCATCCTTTTATTTTAAGTTAACAATGCTTGGTGGATTGCTATTTCTAATTCTTAAAAGTGTAGAATATTATCATAAAATTGATTCTGGAATTACGCTAGAAACCAATACTTTTTTTGCCTTTTATTGGCTGTTAACAGGTTTTCATCTCATTCATGTAATTATGGGATTAGTAATATTGATCTGGACCAATAACGGAATGATGAAAAAGAACTCTGATACAGAAGTGGTAGACGTTGAAGCTTGTGCTGCTTTCTGGCACATGTGCGATTTGATTTGGCTTTTATTATTCCCAGTTCTTTATTTAATTTTTTAATCATGAAAAAAACACTATTATTTAACTACGGATTATTAATTTTACTGACAATTAGTACCGCTGTAATATCAAATTTTGTTGCTATAAAGTCATTAGCTATTGGTCTGATTATGGGATTATCAGCATTAAAATTCATGTTGGTTTCCTTTGAATTTATGGAATTAAAAAAAGCCAATTTATTCTGGAAAGTGAGTTTAATTTTTGTATTATTTTTAATTGTCCTTTCGGTTGTTTTTATTTCAAATTAAGAAGTAAAAAAAAGGATGAAAATATGACAAATATCATGATAAAGGACGAAAACATCTTCTACTTTTACACTATAAATCAAGATAAATACAAACCTAATTATTATGAAAACTCAATTCAAATTCACTGAAAAAAGCAAGCTAATTGTTATAGCATTATTTCTTGCTTTCGGGCTTTTCTCTTGCTCTAAAAATCAAGAGAAAGATGCTAAGTATTATGAAAGCATAAAAGTAGATGGACAAAAAACTGCAGAACTTACTGCTCCACCCTTTGTACCTAAACCAGTTGGTGATCGCGCTGCGATGAAACTAATTGTTAATATGGAAATTAAGGAACAAGAAGGAGAAATGGTTGATGGTGTAAAATATACCTATTGGACATTTGGAGGATCAGTTCCTGGAAGTTTTATTAGAACTCGTGTGGGTGATGAAGTAGAATTTCATCTAAAAAACCACCCTGATAATAAAATGCCTCACAACATTGATTTACATGCAGTTACAGGTCCAGGAGGAGGAGCTACTTCTTCACTTGTTGCACCAGGACATGAAAAAGTTTTTAGTTTTAAAACATTAAATCCTGGTTTGTATGTGTACCATTGCGCAACTGCTCCAGTAGGAATGCACATTGCCAACGGAATGTACGGTTTAATTTTAGTAGAACCAGAAGGTGGTTTGCCTCCAGTTGATAAAGAATACTACATCATGCAAGGGGATTTCTATACCAAAGGTGCTTATGGAGAACCAGGAAATCAACCATTTGACATGAATAAAGCCATCAAAGAACAACCTGATTATGTTGTATTTAATGGAAAAGTTGGAGCTTTAACTGGTGATAAATCATTAACAGCTAAAAAAGGAGAAACAGTTCGTATCTTTATGGGTAATGGTGGTCCTAACTTAGTTTCGTCTTTTCATGCTATTGGAGAAATATTTGACAGAGTGCATGTAGAAGGTGGAGATTTAATCAACAAAAATGTTCAAACTACCTTAATTCCAGCTGGTGGTGCTGCAATAGTTGAATTTAAAGTAGATGTTCCTGGAACATTCATTCTTGTAGATCACTCTATTTTTAGAGCATTTAATAAAGGAGCTTTAGGAATGTTGAAAGTTGAAGGAGATGAGAACAAAAAAGTATATTCTGGTACCATTCAAGAAGGAATTTATCTTCCAGAAGGAGGAACAATTCAAAATATGCCTAAAGAAAACGGTGCAACAAAAGCAGTTGTAGTAAAAACAGTTGATCAGCAAATTGCTTCAGGTAGAGAATTGTACGGAAGAACTTGTTTTGCTTGCCACCAATCAGAAGGACAAGGTGTACCCAATGCTTTCCCTCCTTTAGCTAAGTCCGATTTCTTAAATGCTAATACTGACCGAGCAGTTAATGCTGTATTACACGGATTAAGTGGAGAAGTAACTGTAAATGGTAAAAAATTCAATAATGTTATGACAAGTCAAAACCTTACTGATGATGAAGTTGCAGATGTGTTAACTTACGTGTACAACAGTTGGGGAAATAATAAAACAGTAGTAACTCCAGCTAAAGTAAAAGCGTTAAGAGCAAAACCTGCACCAAAAGCAAAAGATATTCACGAATAATAAATAATACAATTAATAACAATAAATAATTACAAAATGAAAAAGTATATTTTTACAATTGCAATGATGGCAATGGCTTTTCAAGGATACAGCCAAAGTGCCGATAAAGGAAAAAAAGTTTATAATCAAGTTTGTGTAGCTTGTCACCAAGCCACAGGTTTAGGAATTCCTGGAGCTTTCCCTCCATTGGCGAAGTCAGATTATTTGAATAAAGATACTAATAGAGCAATCAAAGGAGTTGTAAAAGGACTGAAAGGACCTATTACAGTAAATGGCAAAAAATTTAATGCCGAAATGCCTGCTCAAGCATTAAGCGATCAACAAATTGCAGATGCAATGACTTACGTTTACGCTAGTTGGGGAAATAACAAAACTGTTGTAACACCAGCAATGGTAAAAGCACAAAGAAATTAATAAATAGTAAACAAAAAAATAGCCATGTTGAAAAAGAAAATAGTTTTGTCATTATTTCTATTACTAATAGCAACATCGCTATGGGCTCAAGAAGCTAAAATGGTTGCTGTAGAAAGGGGAACATTCGTTCCCCTCTATGGTGCCAGCAGTAAAGAACCAGTAGAAGTAAAAAGTTTTTACATTGATGTATATCCAGTCACTAATGCTCAGTATTTACTGTTTTTAAAAAAATATCCAGAAAATTCACGTTCAAAGATTAAAGGAATTTTTGCTGATAAAAGTTATCTATCGCAGTGGGAAAGTGATTTTAGTTACGGAAAAAACAATTTAAGCAATGCACCTGTAACAAATATTTCTTGGTTTGCAGCCAAAAAATACTGCGAATGCCAAGGAAAAAGATTGCCCACTATGGATGAATGGGAATACGTTGCAATGGCAGATGAAAAACGAATCGATGCACGCACAAAAGAGAGCTTTAACAAATACATCATGTCATGGTATGAGAAGCCAAATACTTATGCTAATCCTGTAGGAGCAACATTCAAAAACTATTGGGGTGTTTATGATATGCATGGATTAGTCTGGGAATGGACTTCTGATTTCAATAGTATTTTCCTTTCTGGAGAATCCCGAAAAGACAAAGACTCTGATAAAAATTTATTTTGCGGAAGCGCTTCGGTAAATGCAACCGATTTAATGAGTTATGCTGCTTTTATGCGATACGCCTTTAGAGGAAGTCTAAAAGCAAAATATACCACCAAAAATCTAGGATTTCGATGCGCTAAAGATAAAAAATAGCTCATAAAACTAAAAATCAAAAAAATGAAACCAAATAGCTATTACTCCACTTTTTTAGCAATGAAAAAAACAAACCTAAAATCTAGTTTGCGATATACAAATTTTCTTTTTCTTGTATTTGCTTTACTTTTACTATCGTTACAATCTTGTAATAATAAAAAGGAAACTGCCCAAGCAAACGAAAAGCCAATATCCGATTTATCCATATACAACCTTCCTTCTCAATGGACCAATCAAGATGGGAAGAACATGGAGATGAAAGATATGAAAGGCAAAGTATTAGTCATGGTTATGATTTATACTTCTTGTAAAGCTGCTTGTCCTAGACTTGTTGCAGATATGAGAAATATTGAGCAAAGAATTCCTCAAAAAATAAAAGAAAATGTACAATTTGTATTAGTGAGCATTGATCCAACGGTTGATACTCCTAAAAGACTAAAATCATTTGCTATTGAAAACAAAATGGATGGAGATCAATGGGTTTTCTTACGCTCTACAGAAGAAAATACAAGAGAATTTGCAGCAGTTTTAGCTGTAAATTACAAGAAAATTGCTCCTGTAGATTTTTCGCATTCAAATATTATTAGTGTTTTCAACGCAGATGGAGAATTAGCTTACCAGCAAGAAGGCCTGGGAGTGAATTCAGATCAAACCATAAACAAAATTACCGAAGAAGCTGAAAAGCTAAACTAACTCACCATGAAATCATTCAAAATAATCAGTTTATCATTTTTAACAATGATAAGCGCAGCTACTTACGCCCAAGAATTTGATGCCAATTTACAATTAAGACCTCGTTTTGAATATAGAAATGGCTATAAAAACCTAATGCCGAACGGAGAAAATGCCACATCATTTGTATCCCAACGTTCCCGTATTAATTTTAATTTCAGTCAAGAAAGATTAAAAACTAAATTAACTATTCAAAACGTACGTACTTGGGGAGATGTTGCTACTACAACAGCAGCTGACAAAAATGCAATTTCAGTTTTTGAAGCCTGGGCACAATATGATTTAAGTTCAGAATGGTCAACACGCATTGGTAGACAAGTTATTGCTTACGATAACCAACGCATTTTTGGAGAAATTGATTGGTCTCAACAAGGACAAAGTCATGATGCTGCCTTAATCTCTTTTCATCCTAAAAACCATCAATTGGATTTGGGTGTGGCACTAAATGCTAATGCAGAAAACTTACTTGAACCTAAAACACCATATACTACAAATTACAAAACGATGCAGTATGCTTGGTATCACACGCAACTAAACAAAATTGGTATGAGCTTATTGTTTTTGAACACAGGTTATCAGTTTCAAAAAACACCAACAGATTTAGCAGTTGATTACAAACAAACTTTTGGAACCTATTTAACTTTCAAAGAAAAAAAATGGGATACTAATTTAGGGATTTATGGTCAATCTGGTAAAACTGCTACTAAAAAAGTAAATGCTTTGTATGCAGGAGCTTATGTTGGTTATGCTTTTACAGAACAATTCAAAGCGGGCTTAGGACATGAATTCCTTTCCGGTAAAGACCAAGATGATAGCAGTTTAGACAATAAATCATTTACTCCAATTTTTGGAACAAATCATGCACTTAATGGCTTTATGGACTATTTTTATGTAGGAAATCACCAAAACAATGTTGGATTAAATGACACTTATTTAAAACTAAATTATACTTCAAATAAATGGCAATTTGCGCTAATCCCTCATTATTTTAATGCTCCAAGTATAGTTTTAGATACTGATGGTTCAAAAATGAATGCTTACTTGGGAACAGAAATCGATTTTACCACCACATATACCGTTCAGAAAGATATAGTTGCTTCGGCAGGATATTCTCAAATTTTCGGTTCATCAACCTTAGAAAGAGTAAAAAATTTAACAAATGCAGCACAGACAAACAATTGGGTTTGGGTAATGGTTTCGTTTAGTCCTAGAATTTTTACTTTAAAATAATACTTCTTTATTAATTCAAAAAAAAACGGCATCCACTCTTATGGAATGCCGTTTTTTTATATTGGCTATTTAGGATTTCCTTATTAAAGAAAGACTACTTACACAACAATTAAAAAGAGTTATATTGTATAAAAAATTACTTTTTAATTTTCACAGCAGGCTCAGCAAAGCTCATATTTGTTTCTTTTACCAATTTACCTTTTTCAAAAAACTGCCACATACCCTCTTTCTTACCATTGACAAATTTACCTGTAGAAGCGATATCTCCATTAGCATCTTTAAAAGTAGCGATACCATTATATACATTGTTTTTATAGTTTGATTCTTCTAAAAGTGTTCCTTTTTCAGTATATTTTTTATAAAAACCATTTTTTAAATTATTTTTATAAACAATTTCCTCCGCAACCTTACCACTGATATAATATACGGTACGAACACCTTCTAGTTTGCCTTTACTGTAGTTTTCAGTTGTCATTATTAAATTTGAATTTAAATGGTAATATTTCCATTCGCCTTCAAAAAGTTTATTGACTACCTTTCCTTCACTAACTTTATTATTTTTTTGATCATAGAAAATAGTATAAGCAACATTGTCTTTTGAGTTAAATTCTCGAGTTGCTATTAAAGAACCTTTCTTTGTATCATCAAAAAAATTAAAAACACCTATTTCTTTTCCGTGATCAAAAGTCCCCTCATATCTGGGGCGCTTAGACTCATCGTATTTGCCTTTCCATAAACCGTGTTTCAATCCTTTTTCATCTAATTTATTATAATCTGTTACCTGGGCGTAAACACTATAATTGAATAGCATCATAGTTATAAACAGATATACAAAGTATCCTTTTTTACTTTTCATATTATATTTATGTTATTAGACAAATTTAACTACTTTTTACTAGATAAAGCTAAATCTTAAAAAAAGAGAAATATTAAATAAAAAATCCTATTTATGTTTAACTTTTTTTAATATATGCAAAACAAAAAAAATAGCATTTTCTAAGAATTCATCACGAAATAACAACTAAATAGCTAAACAACAACACTTAAACAAAAGTAAAAGAAATCATAAAGTATATTTTTTGTTTAAAGTTTTTTATAATTTTATAAACAAAATAAACACATTTTATTAAATTTTATTAAACAAAAAACAAACAACATGAAAAATTTAAGTAAATTTAAAGCATTCGCACTACTGTTATTTGCTGTAGCTTTTGTCTCTTGTGACAATAGCGATGATCCAACTCCTATGCCTGTAGACAATACTATAACAGGAATAGCAGTTCAAAACCCAAATTTAAAAATTTTAGTACAAGCATTAACAAAAGCTGATTTAGATACAACACTTAAAGGTGCGGGTCCTTTTACTGTTTTTGCACCAACTGACGCAGCATTTACAGCATTTTTAAAAACAACTCCCTACGCAACTATAAATGATGTACCAAAAGAGGCACTTACACAAATCTTATTAAACCACGTAGTTAGCGGAGCAGTAAAGTCAAATGCATTAACTACTGGCTATATCAAAACATTAGCAAAAGGAAATGCTTCAACAACAAATAATTTAAGTATGTATGTTGATCTTAGTTCAGGAGTAAAACTGAATGGTGTTTCTAATGTAACAACTGCAGACATAATAGCTTCTAATGGCGTTATACATGTTGTAGATGCTGTTATTGGACTTCCTACAGTAGTTACTCACGCATTAGCGAATAAAAACTTCACCTCACTTGTTGGCGCACTTACAGGAGCAGGACAACCAGATTTTGTTGCTACTTTATCAGGAGCAGGACCATTTACTGTATTTGCACCTACTAACGCAGCTTTTACAGCTTTAAACGCAGAGTTAGCGCCAGGAGGAATACAAAGTGTTTCTGCAGCTGATCTTACAAAAGTATTGCAATACCACGTTGTAAGCGGAAATGTTTTAGCAGCAACATTAACAGAAGGTCAAATGGTAACTCCAATTCTTACACCAGCACAAAAATTCACAATTCAATTAGCTGGTGGTGCAAAAATTAAAGACGCAAAAGGAAGAATTTCTACAATTATAGCAACTGATGTACAGTGTTCTAACGGTGTTATACATGCTATTGACAAAGTATTATTACCAGTTCTATAATTAAATAAGAGAAGTTATTATTTCTTAAACACAATAAATTACACACAAAAAAAGGATCTTAAACTTAGCGTTTAAGATCCTTTTTTAATTTTAAAGCTATAATTACTAACTGAATTACTCATTTATAGAACAATTATAATTATTCAAAACAATACTACAAATACATACTGCCTTACTGATTAATCACTATTATCTCTGATAACACGACAATCTATTCGCAATTCAAAGCTATTTGAATTAGAAAATATTTTATAACAATTTTAGTCAAATATAAAACAAACAAGTCTTCTCAATAAAAAAACTCACACACTCTTACTTATTTTTTTTATTTACAAGCGACAGCAAGCCATAAAAAAAAAGTCAACTGAATAAAACTAATTTTATTCAATTGACTTTTTAATAATTTAAGAGACTAATTATTTCTTCTTTTTATCTAATGCTTTTTGAGCTTCAGCTTGTTCCATAACTTCTTGCAGTTTTTTCTGGAACTTACCTTGTTTTTTAGGCTCTTTTAATTTATTCTCTTGTATTTGAAGGTGAATCTTGTCGCTATCGATAAAGTATCTTTTGATGACAATCATAATACCAATAGTAATCAAATTCGAAATAAAGTTATACAAACTCAATCCGGCTCCATAACTATTAAAGAAAATTAACATCATTAATGGCGAAACATAGATCATGATTTTCATCATCTTAGCCATATCTGGCATCCCTTCCTGTTGTGGCGCTGCCATTTGTTGATCTCCAGAAGTCATTTTCATGTAAAAGAAAATCGCTATTGCTGCTAATATTGGAAACAAACTAATATGGCTTCCGTACATAGGAATATTAAAAGGCAATTTGATCACTTCATCAAAAGAAGATAAATCGTCTGCCCATAGGAAACTTTTTTGTCTTAATTCAAATGCTGATGGAAAAAACTGAAACGATGCATACATAAAAGGAAGCTGAATCAATGCTGGAATACAACCCGCCATAGGATTTACTCCTGCTTTGTTGTACAACTTCATTGTTTCTTGTTGTTTCTTCATTGGGTCTTTTTTGAATTTCTCTCCCAATTCTGCAATTTCAGGTCGCAATACTTTCATCTTAGCTTGCGATAAGAAAGATTTAAAAGTAATAGGCGACATCGCTATTTTAATAAGAATAGTAAAAACAATAATTGCAATACCATAAGAGATATAATCACTTAAAAAACCAAATAACGGAATAAATATAAATTTATTAATCCATCCGAAAATTCCCCAACCTAATGAGATAATTTTCTCCAAATTTTTATTGTAATGTTTAAGAGTTTTATAATCCGTTGGACCAAAATACCAACTCATTTTATGATCTAATTCTCCGCTTGTAAAAGCTAAAGGAATATTAGCTTTAAATTGCTTTGTAAAAACAGTATCTATTTTATCGTCTTTCACTAAATTAACAGACTTAACTTTAGCTGTTTCTAATGGTGCTTTTGACAAAAGAATAGTTGAGAAAAAATGCTGTTTGAAAGCGATAAAAGTTGGCTTTTCAAGATCTTGTTCTTCGGTTTGTCCTAAACCTGCATAAGAAATTTTTCCATCTTTATGTTCAGAATAGATCTCGTTGTAACGATTCTCGTAAGAAATACTTTTTTCATTACGGTAAGCCTTTAAATCCCACTCTAAATCTAATGGCTTTGAAGTATTCAAAACCTTATTTAATCCTTGTGAACGAATATCGAAATCAATCATATAGTCGTTAGGCTTTAGAATATATTTGTATTCTAAAAATTCGCTAGGACCAGCTTTCAACTTCATAGACAATACTTGATCTGCTCCTATTTTTTCTAAAGTAGGCTCAAAATATAAATCTTTAGAATTCAAAGTACGGTTATCACTAGTCAACAACTGAATGTTTAAGTTAGCATTGTTGTTCTTGATTAATTCAACTAATTGACCTGAACCTTTTTTAAATTTCTCGAATTTTTTTAAAGTTGCTTCTACAATGTAACCTCCTTTGTTTGCAATAACCAACTTTATTACTTCATTTTCAATAGTAGTAATACCTGCTTTTGCAGAAGGAAGTGTCGCTGAATAAGCAAAATTCCCAAGGTTTTTTTGCAATTGAGCCAATTGGGTAGAATCGCCAGTTGTTGCAACTGCAATAGTAGCATTAGCAATAACTTTAGCTTCTAGCTCTTTGGCTTTAGCTGCCTTAATAACCAGTTCTTTTTGTGCTTTTTCAGCAGCTACCACTTTCGGGTCTGGTTGATTTTGATACATGATAAAAATCAAAATAGCAAAAATTAATACAAAACCTATAATCGAATTGCGGTCAAATTTTTTTTGTTCCATTGTAATTAAAAAAATTTTTAAATTTAAAGTGTACTGAAACGAAATCGCTTCTAGTTATTTTTTCTTTGATTGAACTGCTGCTGCCACAAAATTCACAAAAATAGGATGCGGATTCGCTACCGTACTTTTATATTCTGGATGGTATTGTACACCAATAAAAAACGGATGCTCTTTTATTTCGACAATTTCAACCAATCCTGTATCTGGGTTAACTCCAGAAGCAATTAATCCTGCGTTTTGCAATTGTGCCACATAATTGCTGTTGTATTCATAACGATGACGGTGACGTTCCGAAATAGTGTCTTTCCCGTATATTTTATAGGCTAATGAACCTTGTTTTATGTCACATTTCCATGCTCCTAAACGCATCGTTCCGCCTTTGTCTGTAATTGTTTTCTGCTCTTCCATTAAGTTTACAACAGGGTGTGCCGTTTGCTCATTCATTTCTGTAGAATTAGCATCAGCCATACCTAAAACATTTCTAGAATATTCAATAATTGCCATTTGCATACCCAAACAAATACCAAAGAAAGGAATTTTATTTTCACGAGCGTAACGAACTGCTTCTATTTTACCTTCAATTCCTCTTTCTCCAAAACCTGGAGCAACAAGTATTCCATCTAAATTAGCAAATTTTTCGCTCAAATTAGTAGCATCAATATGCTCAGAATGTATTGATATTACATTTACTTTAGTTTCATTAGCAGCACCAGCATGAATAAATGCTTCTAAAATAGATTTGTAGCAATCTTGCATTTCTACATATTTACCAATCAATCCAATATTTACTGTGTGTTTTGGATTTTTCAATCGCTTTAAAAAGATGTTCCAATTTTTTAAATCTGGAGCTGCTTTTTTAGGCAAATCTAATTTCTTTAACGCCACAATATCAAGTCCTTCTTCTAACATAAGATTAGGGACTTCATAAATAGTAGCTGCATCTATAGATTGAATAACGGCTTCTCTTTTTACATTACAAAACAAAGCTAATTTATTTCGTAATTCTTCTGACAATTCATGTTCTGTTCTACAAACTAAAATGTCCGCTTTAATTCCGCTTTCCATCAACGTTTTTACAGAATGCTGTGTTGGCTTTGTTTTTAACTCACCAGCAGCAGCTAAATAAGGAACTAAAGTCAAATGAATTACAATAGCATTATTTTCGCCTAAATCCCAAACCAATTGTCTAACAGACTCGATGTAAGGCAAAGATTCTATATCACCAACCGTTCCACCAATTTCAGTAATTACAATATCAAAGTCACCTGAATTACCAAGCAACTGCATTCTATCTTTTATTTCATTGGTAATATGAGGTACTACTTGTACCGTTTTACCAAGAAACTCTCCTCTTCTTTCTTTTTCAATAACCGAAAGATATATTCTACCAGTGGTAACATTATTGGCTTGTGAAGTAGGAACATTCAAGAAACGCTCATAATGTCCTAAATCTAAATCGGTTTCTGCACCATCGTCAGTAACGTAACATTCCCCATGTTCATAAGGATTTAATGTTCCTGGATCTACATTAATATAAGGGTCAAACTTTTGAATAGTTGTACGGTAACCTCTTGCTTGTAACAATTTTGCCAAAGAGGCTGCAATGATCCCTTTCCCTAAAGAAGAAGTCACACCGCCTGTAACAAAAATATATTTCGTCTGATTCATTCTGTTGTTGTTTGTGTTGTAGTTGTGTAAAAAAAACGTGGCAAAAGTACGAATTAAATTAGAGAAATTGCCAAATAGATAATGAGAAAATAAAGAGATAATTTAATTAGAAATTTTATAATAGGAACATAAAAAAAAAGCTACTTCATTTTATATTGAATCCTAAATTTCAAAAATCAGTTTATGAATTTGGTTTTGGATACTTTTTCTTAATGTTTCTGATTAATTCCTCTAAGCCATTAAGTTTCAATTCATATATTAATTTCAATTGTTCTCCTAATTCTCCTTTTGGAAAACCTTTATTGCTATACCAAACGATGTAATACTCCGGAATATCTATAAGAAACCAACCTTCGTATTTTCCGAAAGGCATTTTTGTATGAGCTAATTTTATAAGTTGTTGTTGGTTTTGATCCATTTTATAAAAAAGAAAAAAGAAGTAAGCTTAAAGATTTACTTTACGCTTACTTCTTTTTTATATAATTGATTATTATTTCCAGTTAAAAGTAATTCGCTTTTCAACCTCTGGATGTAAACTTAAAAATACAGGACAAGTCATTGCTGCTCTTTCAAGAATCGTTTTGCTTTTTTGATCATTGGTTCCTTGCATCTGAAAAACAATTTCAATAGCGCCAATACGTCTTGGTTCTGCATTCATAATCTTTACAACTTCTGCAGTAGAACCTTTCAAATCCACTTCTAAATCTCTTGCTTTGATCCCCATTATGGTCATCATACAAGTTGCCAAAGCATTTGCAACAGTATCCGTTGGAGAAAAAGCTTCTCCTTTACCATTATTATCTACCGGTGCGTCAGAAAGAATTTCAGTTCCCGATTGTAAATGAATTGAAGATGTCCTTAAATCTCCTAAGTAAGTTACTTTTGATGTCATTAGTTTGCTTCTTTAATAGTTAAATCAGTATCGTAGTACAAAATATAAATTCCTTTATTTGCATAACCGCCACCTTCTTTTTTATAAAATTCAAATTTATTATCTACTTGCTCTGTGGCAGTATTATCAATAGTTTTTTGATATTTTTTATCTTGTGCCAAACGTATCATAGTATCAAAAGTGATATCAAATCCTCGAGTTGCAAAAACATTTGGGTCAATTTTATTTTTCTTCTTAAATTCTTTTTCAAAAATCAGTGCTTCTGGAGATTCATTTTCGCGATTGACAGAAGGATAAGTCAACTTTAGTTTTGCAAGATTTGCAATACTTACTTCATCTGTATCTAAAGTTTCATTAGGCTCTAATATAACCAACTGAACTTTATAAGTTGTCATAGCGCTTAACATTACTGCTATTGTTGATTTTATCATTCCTGTGTTTCCCGTTTCCATGACAACATAGTTTATCTTATCGAGCACAAATAAACTTTTTAAATTTTCTGCAGAAACAGCACCATTCTCAGTCAAAGTCGAGAACTTAACATCTTTATGATTCTCCTTGATAAACTGAATAATAGAAAGTTTCTTTTTATCAACCACAGCAATCATATTCCCATTTTTAGAACGCATATAATCAAACATAGCATTTTTTACAGCATCTGGAGAGGGAACTGATTGATACACATTTGCAAAAGACACTACTTGATCTTTTGATAAAGGCGAAATTACAGGAACTTGGTTTTGCATTAATAATTCGGCTGTTTTCTCCACATTGCTTTGATAAAATGGTCCAATAACAACATCTGAATTTTGCAAATTATTATTCTTTACAATTGCACTAACCAACGAACTATTTTTGGTTTCTTGAGAATCAAAAATAGCAATATCAATAGGAAGTCCTAAAACTTTAGCGGAATCTATAGCCATTAGTGCTCCCGCATAAAAATCTAAAGTCATATTAAGAAACTTATCCTTTTTTAAACGTTTTGCAGTCGAATTTAACGTATCACCTTCAATTTTAGCTATATTAAAAGGTAATAGTAGCGCTAGCTTTTTTCTAGCAGTTGT
The DNA here is from genome assembly GCF_023162025.1 of Flavobacterium pygoscelis. Lineage (NCBI taxonomy): Bacteria > Pseudomonadati > Bacteroidota > Flavobacteriia > Flavobacteriales > Flavobacteriaceae > Flavobacterium > Flavobacterium pygoscelis. The sequence continues at coordinate 184,684 of NZ_JALNUB010000003.1, forward strand.
TGCGTTTTTAGACAAAGCAACGTAGTCTTTTTTAACTTCCTGATTAACCACTACTGAACTAGGAATTTTCAAAATCATACCCTCGATCACACCTTCTGATAAAGTAGGGTTAATTTTAATTAATTCTTCTTGGTTCATGCCAAACATCTTAGAAAGTCCATACAATGTCTCTTTAGGCTTTACAATATATTCTTGAAATGTTTTCTTATCAACTACTTGTACTGGAGCGGCTACTACAATCTCCTTTTTAGATTCTGCAATTACAGGAGCAACCTCTTGTTTAGGTGCTTTGCCTTTCACTAACAATTTAAAACCTTCAGGCAAATTAGAAACTACCTCAGGATTTTTTCGCTCTAATTCCTCTATTGTGATTCCGTATTGTTTAGCAATAGAATACTTTGTTTCTTTTGGTAAAACAAGATGATATACTGCTTTTTCTGGGGCTTCAGCAGTGATTTTTATATTCTTTTTTGATGGGATTATCAAAGTTTGACCAATTTTCAAACCCTCTTTTTCCAGAAATGGATTAGCTTGTTTCAGTAACTCGTCAGAGATACCATATTTTTTTTCAATACCATACAAAGTCTCCTTCGCTACTACTTGATGCGACACCCCTTCCGGAGTAGTCTTAGCAGGAATAGCAACAGGCAGTTTTACAGATATCGATGGAATCAACAAAACACTTTTAGGTTTTAAACCTGCTTGCGCATCCGGATTCAATTGGTAAATATCGTTAGGAGTAACATTATATTTCTCAGCAATCTGACTAATTGTTTCTCCTTTTTCAACTTTATGTGTTATCGTCTTTTGAGCAAAAGCTCCGCAATTAAACAACAAAGTAGTCATATAAATTGCAAAAAAATGTTTCATCTTATTTATTTATAAAAATTATTCAAATCAGTAACAAAAATAACGGTATCAAATTTTATTCCAAAAATTTGATACCGTTTATACAAAGAACATTCTGAGAATGATGTTCTACAGAAGATAAAAATCTAAATTATTCCCACTCAATAGTTGCTGGTGGTTTAGAGCTTATGTCATACACTACTCTATTGACACCTCTTACTTTATTGATAATATCATTAGACACTTTCATCAAGAAATCATAAGGCAAATGAACCCAGTCAGCTGTCATACCATCTGTAGATTCTACAGCACGTAAGGCTACTACTTTTTCGTAGGTACGCTCATCACCCATTACTCCTACACTATTTACAGGAAGAAGAATTGCGCCAGCTTGCCATACTTTATCGTATAATCCCCAAGATTTTAATCCATCGATAAATACAGCATCTACATCTTGTAAAATTTGTACTTTCTCCGGTGTAATATCTCCTAGAATCCTAATGGATAATCCAGGTCCAGGAAAAGGATGTCTTCCTAATAATTCAGGATCAATTCCTAGTGACGCTCCTACTCTACGTACTTCATCTTTAAAAAGCATACGCAAAGGTTCCACAATTTTCAATTTCATGTAATCAGGTAAACCTCCTACATTATGGTGTGATTTTATCGTTGCCGATGGCCCTTTAACAGAAACGGACTCAATAACATCAGGATATATGGTTCCTTGTGCTAACCATTTTACATCTTTAATCAGTTGAGATTCATCATCAAAAACTTCAATAAAAACACGTCCAATTATTTTACGTTTGGTTTCTGGATCACTAACTCCTGCTAACTCAGATAAGAAACGATCTCCTGCATCTACTCCTTTTACATTTAAGCCCATTCCTTTGTATTGATCTAATACACTTTGGAATTCATTCTTACGGAGTAATCCATTATTAACAAAAATACAATATAAATTTTTTCCAATAGCTTGATGCAATAAAACTGCCGCTACGGTAGAATCTACGCCTCCCGAAAGCCCAAGAACTACTTTATCATCTTGCAATTTCTCTTTAAGTTCAGCCACCATGTCTTCAACAAAAGCATTTGGCGTGAAATTTTGAGGAACTTCAGCAATTTTAACTAAGAAATTCTCTAACATTTTAGATCCATCCGTAGAGTGAAAAACTTCTGGATGGTATTGAATTGCATAAGTAGTTTCGCCTTCAATTTTGTAAGCTGCAAATTCTACATCGTGAGTACTTGCTAGTTTTACGCCATTTGTAGGCAAAGCTTTTATACTGTCGCTATGACTCATCCAAACCTGACTGTTCTCTGAAACTCCTTCAAAGAAAACTTCATTCTCTTTTATAAAAGATAAATTAGCCCTACCATATTCTCTTGTGTTTGAAGCCGCAACTTCGCCACCACTAAAATGAGCTAAATATTGCGCTCCGTAACAAACGGCAAGCAAAGGTAGTTTTCCTCTAATTTGAGATAAATCCGGATGAGGCGCATCTTCTGCTCGCACAGAAAAAGGGCTACCTCCAAGAATTACCGCTTTATAAGATGATAAATCAGTTGGAAAATTATTGTATGGGAAAATTTCGCAGAATATATTTAATTCGCGAACTCTACGCGCAATAAGCTGTGTATATTGCGATCCGAAATCTAAAATAAGTACGTTGTGTTGCATGCGCAAAAATACTTTTAATATTTTGAATTGAAAAATTGAATTTTGAAAATATTCAATTTATTTTATCAAAGTTTAATTTATAAGGTTTTTGACTCTATCATAAATACGCTAACATCAAAAAACTTTATACTAAAGAAATGATTTCAAAAAAAATAAATAGTTCTTTTTACAAAATCAAAATTTATAAAAACTCCTCAAATTAGTTATCAACATGAATATATATAAAAAGACCTCTGAATCAAACTCAGAAGTCTTTTTTTTAACTCTTATAATTTTAAAAATTACTCTTTTACTAATATTATAGTTGCTTTAAAGCCAGTTCCAAGATTCCATTGACTAGCAGAAATCAATCCGCCTTTATCATCATAGACTTTAAATTCTGCTGTATTGGGTCCAGAACTTCCTTGATTTAACGCTTCAAAATCAATTTTATTAAATCCTTTTTCTAATACAATTTCAAAACCTTTAAATTCACTATCCAAGTTTACCTGATACTGTATCACTTTATCATTAAGATATACTCGGATCTGATCGCCATCTACATATGCAGCATCACGATACATGACCTTTGCAGTAGTTGAACCCGTTGGGTAACTTCCTAAATTTTGATTTTTTCTATACACAATGCCCTCAGTATTATCCTCTTTTTTGTTCCATTTATCTCTATAAACATCTCCAGGATTAATAAACTCATTCTTTGGAATCATTGAAAAATTATTCGCAGGAGCTATAGTACCCGTGGGTTTTGGGTTAGGATTAAAAATTTCAGGATTTTTAAACACGTTTGGTTTTGTAATAGGAGGAATATCTAACTTAGGTGGTGTTTCTTTTTTAATTTTTGGAGCATTATTTTTAGGTGGAATCGCTTTAAACTTAGAGTTGAATTCACTCTGAGCGTATCCACTTAAAGACATTGTAATTATAATAAATAAGAATAAAATCCTTTTCATAACTTTCAAATTAATTTAACTGTGCTTGTATATTTTTAAAAATAAAAAACATTTACCATTTAATCACAAATCATATTGTAATTTAACTTTCATTTATAACTCAAAAGACTCGTTTTTATTGCAATTTCTAATAGAAATAACTATTTGATGCAAAACAAAAATCAAATTTTTAAATTATAAATCTATATTCTTTATTTATGATTTTTCTCTAAATTGCAAAAAATATACCAAAAACGAAATTTAAATCCATAAAATCTAAAATCCTCTAAAAATCAAGCAAAATGAAAAGACAAAACATACTTACAGGCTCTCTTTGGGAAGAAAAAATGGGTTATTGTCGCGCAGTACGAATAGGAAATACTGTTGAAGTATCAGGAACAGTAGCTATAATTGATGGTGTAAATGTAAAATCAAACGATGCACACGCACAAACACTAAATATTTTAGAAAGAGTAGAAAAAGTACTAGAAGAACTTCACGTAAGTATGGAAGATGTTATTCGCACAAGAATATTTACTACTGATGTTTCCTTATTTGAAGAAATAGCAAGCGCTCACGCTAAGTTTTTTAAAAACATAAAACCAACTACTGGTTTTTATGGCATCAAGCAACTTGTAGCACCTGAATATTTAGTAGAAATAGAATTTACTGCAATTGCTAATGAAAAATAGTAATTCGATTGAGATTATAATACTTTTGCAAGAAACACATTTCCATTGACCAAATGATTTTAGAAAAAAGCAAAAACACTTTATTTACTGCTCTCAAATGGATCATCATTTGTTCTTTAATAGGTATTCTTTCTGGATCAGCTTCCGCATTTTTTTTAATAGCTTTAGAATGGGCTACTCATTATAGAGAAGAGAATAATTGGATAATTTGGTTCTTACCTTTAGGCGGTTTACTCATAGGATTAAGTTATTATTACTGGGGACAGTCAGTTGTAAAAGGTAATAATTTATTACTAGAGGAATACGAAAATCCACAAAAAACAATTCCATTAAAAATGGCTCCTTTAGTACTTTTTGGCACTTTAATTACCCATCTTTTTGGAGGTTCTGCAGGCCGTGAAGGAACAGCCGTACAAATGGGAGGAGCCATTGCCGATCAATTTACAGGTCTTTTTAAACTTGACAAAAGTGACAGAAAAACAATTTTAATTTTAGGAATAAGCGCTGGATTTGCCTCTATTTTTGGAACGCCTTTAGCAGGAGCATTATTTGCTTTAGAAGTGGTTTTGTTTAGCAAAATCAATTTAAAAAGTGTGCCTCTTTCTTTTTTAACCGCTTATGTTGGTTACTACACCGTTGAAATCTGGCACGTAAAACATACGATTTACTCGATTCCATTTGTTCCAGAAATGAGTTTAACTACTTTATTCTGGATCTTTCTTGTGAGTATCTTATTTGGTTTAGCAGCGATGTTGTTTTCTAGAAGTACGCACTTATGGGGAAATTTATTTTCTAAAACTATCGCTTATCCACCATTTCGCCCTTTTGTGGGTGGAATCATTTTGGCAACAGCTTTATTTTTTATTGGAACTTCAAAATATACAGGTTTAGGAGTTCCTGTGATCGTAGAGGCATTCTCCACTCCTAATGCTCCCTATGACTTTTTGATGAAAATATTATTTACTGGTTTTACTCTAGGCGCAGGTTTTAAAGGTGGTGAAGTAACTCCTTTGTTTTTTGTAGGAGCAACTTTAGGGAGTGCTTTATCTCTTATTGTACCACTACCAATAGCGCTATTAGCAGGAATGGGATTCGTAGCAGTATTTTCTGGAGCCACACACACACCAATTGCTTGTACCGTAATGGGATTGGAACTTTTTGGACTTGAAAGTGGTTTGTTTATTGGTTTGGCATGCCTAATTGCTTACTTTTTTTCAGGATCAGTAGGCATCTATAAAACCCAAATTGTAAAAGGACCTAAATACCATTTATATCAAAAATTTAAAAGAAAAGGAACAGACCTTTTATAATAGGTGAAAATCGTGTTAATGATTTCAAGATTAGCGTAAAAAAATGTAATTTCGCACTCTATGAAAATACAAGACATTCAAGCGATTCAGTTGTTATTATCAACTCCAAAAAAGATTGCCATAATCCCACACCGAGGTCCTGATGGGGATGCGATGGGTTCGACATTAGCACTATACCATTTTTTAATAAAAAACAATCATCAACCGGTTGTGGTTTCTCCCAATGAATTTCCAGACTTTTTGGCTTGGATGCCTGGATCAGAAACCGTTAAAATATTTGAAAAAGACAAAGAAAACTGCACAAAAATACTCGAAGAAGCAGAACTTATTTTCACTTTAGATTTTAATGCTTTGCACCGTACAGGTGAAATGGAATACGTTTTAGAAAAACTTACAGCTCCATTTATTATGATTGATCATCACCAAAAACCGGATGATTACGCTGCTGTTACGTATTCTGATACATCATTTGGTTCTACTTGTGAAATGATATATAACTTCATTTCCTTTCTTGGAAAAAAAGAAGACATTGACAAAACGATCGGAACATGTATTTACACTGGAATTTTAACTGATTCAGGTTCCTTCCGTTTTCCAAAAACTACCGGAAACACTCATAGAATTGTAGCTGAATTAATTGATTTGGGCGTAGAGAATACAGAAATTCCAACGCTACTTTTTGACAATAGCGGTTTTGAACGCTTGCAATTATTAGGCAGAGCGCTTCAAAACATGAAAGTCATAACAGAACACAAAACGGCATATACTACTTTGACTCAAGAAGAATTAAATTTTTTCAATTATGTAAAAGGAGATACAGAAGGAATAGTAAATTATGGATTAAGCATTAAAGGAATTCATTTCGCAGCAATTTTCATTGAAAATAAAGAAGAGAAAATAATTAAGATCTCTTTCCGTTCACAAGGAGAATTTGATGTAAATCAGTTTGCTAGAGATCATTTTCAAGGTGGTGGACACCGCAATGCCGCTGGAGGAAAATCAGAATTAACAATGCAAGAGACAATACAGAAATTTGAAGACTTAGTCATGAAAACAAGCTTATAAACTAATGAAAAACATTAAAATAATTACAATTACTCTTTTAGTACTCGCATTCGTTTCTAGCTGTAAACAACATCAAGAAGCCAGAAGGCCTATTTCGCAAGCTTCGGGGAGCTTTATGAAAAAATCAATAGTGCGAAATAAAAAACTAGTTGCTACTGAAGAAACTCAAATTAAAGATTTAATAAAAAGCAATCCATCTGTAAAATATTTAGCTTCTAAAAAAGGATATTGGTATACTTATGTAGCACAAAATAAATTAGATTCTCTTACGCCTAAAAAAGGAGATGTAGCCTTTTTTGATTATGAAATCAAAGATTTACAAGGAAATATTATCTATTCAGAACTAGAGCTAAGACCACAAATTTATTATGTTGACAAACAAAATATCATGATGGGCTTGAGAGATGGTATCAAATTAATGCGTAAAAATGAAGAAGTAAATTTTCTTTTTCCATCAAATATGGCTTACGGTTACCACGGTGATGATAAAAAAATAGGTGTTAACCAACCTATAATTTGTACTGTTACACTACGTGATTTTAAATCTGAGGTAGCCTACAAAAAACAAAATCAAATAAAATTAAAAACACCTGCAGTAACGCCGCAAGTTCAAGAGGCAACTCCAATAACAAACAAACCAAAAGACACTTTAAACTAATAAAATTAAACTTAGAAATGAAAAAAAAGATCTTATTCCTACTACTTGTAATTGCTTCGTTTTATTCTTGTAAAGAAAATCACAACAATCTTCCAGACGGATTATATGCAAAAATTGAAACTAATAAAGGAGATATAATTGTAAAATTAAATTTCGAAAAAGCACCTATAACTGTTGCCAATTTTGTGGCCTTAGCTGAAGGAAAAAATGAATTTGTTACCAATGAGAATTTAAAAAACAGACCTTTTTTTGACGGATTAAAATTTCACCGTGTAATCAAAGATTTCATGATACAAACTGGCGATCCTTTAGGTACAGGATCTGGAGATACTGGTTATAAATTTAAAGATGAATTTTCAGATTTACAATTTAACGATGCTGGTGTTCTAGCAATGGCTAATAATGGACCTGCAACAAACAGCAGTCAATTTTTTATTACACATGTTGCTACACCTTGGTTAGAAGGAAAGCACACTATTTTTGGACACGTTGTAGAGAACGGAATGGACAATGTAAATAAAATAGAACAAGAAGATTATATCAATAAAGTAACCATTATTAGAAATGGAGAAGCCGCAAAAAAATTCAATGCGGTAAAAGTATTTAATGATTATTTTTCAGTAGAAGCAGAAATCCAAAAGAAAAAAGCTAGTATTGACGCTGAAAACAAGAAGGTTTACGATGAAAAATACAAAAGTGTTCGAGAGGCAAAAATTGCTTATTTCGATAATTTGAAAACAAAAGCAATAACAACGCCATCTGGTTTAGAATATGTAATTACAAAGAAAAGTGGTGGAAAAAAACCTGCAAAAGGAGCAAATATTTTCATTCATTATGCTGGTTTCCTAGAAGATGGAGAGTTGTTTGATGCAAGTGTAGAAAGTGTTTCTAAAAGCTTTGGTAAATACGACGAAAACAGAGCGGCTCAAAATGGTTACCAACCGATTCCTTTTCAAGCAGGTAAAAAAGACGGCATGATTCCTGGTTTCATTGAAGGTATTGAACAATTATCTTTTGGAGATAAAGCTGTCATTTTTATTCCTTCTCGTTTAGGATATGGAGCAGCTGGAGCTGGAGGAGTTATTCCGCCAAATGCCAACATAATCTTTGAGATTGAATTATTAGAAAGAATGCCCCAATAATAAATTAGATTTAGTATTTAAAAAAAGTTACATCATTAAATTATAAAAAAATGAAATTTAAAATTCTATTTTTATTGTTTCTAGGAATGGCTAACGTACATTCTCAGGCAACTAAAAAAACAACTACTGCAAAAAAACCAGCAACTGCTGTAAACAAAGCCACAAAACCTGTTGTAAAAAAACCTGCTGTTATTGAAGGAGTTTTTGCTAAAATGGCAACCAACAAAGGAAATATCACTATTGAACTAGAATACAAAAAAGCACCAGTAACGGTGGCCAATTTTATTGCACTTTCTGAAGGAAAAAATACATTTGTTACTGACGAAAAATTAAAAGGAAAACCTTTTTTTGATGGTTTAAAATTTCACCGTGTGATTAAGGATTTCATGATTCAAGGCGGAGATCCATCTGGAAATGGTTCTGGAGGACCAGGATACGCATTCAAGGATGAGTTTACTGATTTAAAACACGACAAACCAGGAATTCTTTCTATGGCCAATTCCGGACCAACTACAAACGGAAGTCAATTTTTCATTACGCATAAAGAAACACCTTGGTTAGATGGCAAGCACACTGTATTTGGTCACGTGACTGAAGGGATGAATGTGGTAAATAGCATCGAACAAAATGATGTTATTACAAAAGTTACCATCATTAGAAAAGGCGCCGAAGCACAAAAATTTGATGCGCCAAAAGTATTCTCCGATTATTTCAACAATAAGTCAGAAGAACAAAAGAAAAAAGACGCTACTCTTGCTGAAAACAAAGCCAAACAAGCTGCTGTTCTAGCCGAGGCTAAAAAAGCATATTTAGAAAAATATGGTTCTGTTGTAGGAGCAAAGGCTGCTTATCTTTCAACTGCAAAAGCAACCGCTACCACTACTCCATCAGGACTAATGTACAAAATCATCAAAAAAGGAAGCGGTGTAAAACCAGCAGACAAAAGCACTTTCTTTTTTCACTATGCTGGCTATTTTGAAGACGGAACATTATTTGACAGTAGCTATGAAGAGGTTACTAAAGAATTTGGAAAATATGATGCAAATAGAGCCGCACAAAACGGATATCAAGCTTTCCCTTTTGAAGCAGGTAAAAAAGATGGAATGATTCCTGGTTTTATAGAAGCATTAGCAACAATGTCTTACGGAGAAAAAGTAATAGCATTTCTGCCAGCTAATTTAGCCTATGGAGAAAGAGGTGCTGGTGAGGTAATACCGCCAAATACCAATTTAGTTTTTGAATTAGAAATGTTTGAAAAACAACCTACTTCAAAATAATAAATCTAAAATAATACCAAATAAAAAAACCGATAGTTTAACGCTATCGGTTTTTTTTATACCTTATTATGACTTATTTTTTTACAGGAAATTTCCAATCAAATTCGTCTTTTTGATTGATAATAGCGCCTATTTCAAACTTAACAACCTCATCAAATTCAGTTTGAAAAATAATCCAATTTTCTTCATTAAAATAATTTTCAAAAGTATCAAACTCTTCTTGAGTAAACTTAATTATCCCTTTAGCCGTTAGATCTTTCTTAACATCTTTTATTTTTTTATCAATAATTTTATTTCCAAAAAGTTCTAATTCAGGACTCGATGCCACCATATAACCCAATCTAAAATCTTCCTCTACATAAAAAGTCAAACGTATTTTTTGCTTATTGTAAGCATAAATTACATTATCATCTTCGTCTTTGTAATTGCGATCTGGCTTACCATAAATTGTCGTTACATCATTTTGTTTCATTCCGAAAATGAGTTTATCAATTCCGTTTTTTGGGTTTATTATCATCTGTAGCTCTTTATTATTATTTACTGTATTGCAAAAAAACCATTTTTAAAAAATAAAAAGGAATCCTGCTTGTTTATTGAACCACAAAGTTCGCAAAGTTTTTTACATAGTTTCTATCTTTTTCAAAAAAGAATTTAAGTATACCTATCAATTTACATCTTTACAATTATTATTTGGGCGTGACCTTACTTCCACTAGCGTTACAGTAAGGTCGGGCTATTTACTACAATCTCCTCATTTGCTGAGGCAAATAAGGAGGATTTCCGCTACTATCCCTCACGCAACTTAAAAAAGTTTCTATACTATTTTAAAGAAATCTAGTGTATCTAAAACCTCCTTTTTCTTAATATTTTTCCTAATTTAGATCCGCAAAACAACAAACCAGTTTGTTGCATAAAATAACACGAAACTTAAACTAAAAAAATGAAACTACTACACAACTACTTCCTACTCTGTTTCTTGCTGATTAGCATAATTCCATCTTATTCTCAAAAGGAAAAATCTAAAGAATTTAAGGTAGATTTCGAAAAATTCACTTTAAAAAATGGCCTACAAGTCATCTTACATGTTGATAGATCAGATCCTGTTGTTGCAGTTGCCTTAACCAGCCATGTAGGTTCTGCCAGAGAAAAAGTAGGTAGAACTGGATTTGCCCATTTATTTGAGCACCTTCTTTTTTTAGAATCGGAAAACTTAGGCAAAGGTGGTCTCGATAAAATGAGTGCAAGAATTGGTGGTGAGGGAGCCAATGGATCCACAAGTAGGGATCGCACAAATTATTTTCAAACAGTACCTAAAGATGCATTAGAAAAAATGATTTGGGCAGAAGCCGATAAATTAGGATATTTTATCAATACAGTAACCGATCCTGTTTTAGCAAAAGAAAAACAAGTTGTAAAAAATGAAAAAAGACAGAGTTACGACAACAAACCCTACGGGAATACTTTCTCTGTAATTTCTAAAAACTTGTACCCAACAACTCATCCTTACAATTGGGATGTGATAGGCTCATTAGAAGATTTACAAAATGCTACGTTAGAAGATGTAAAAAGTTTTTACAATCGTTGGTATGTTCCCAATAACGTAACATTAACCATAGCTGGAGATTTTGATGTAAATCAAACTAAAATATGGGTTGAAAAATACTTTGGGGAAATTAAAAGAGGAGAAGCAATTCCAAAAATGGAAAAACAAGCTGTAACACTAGCAGAAACAAAAAAATTATACTACGAAGATAATTTTGCACGCCTACCACAACTAACATTGACATGGCCTTCTGTATATGAATATCATCCAGATAGTTATGCGTTAGAGGTTCTAGCAACATATCTTTCTACTGGAAAAAAAGCTCCTTTATACCAATCTTTAGTTGAAGATAAGAAACTAACCGATGCTGTTGCTTTGTACCAATACAATTCTGAAATAGCAGGTCAATATATGCTAAGCGTTACTGCTTTTGAAAAAACAAATTTAAACGAAGTAATGGATGGTATCAACCAAGGCTTTAAAGAATTTGAAGCAAAAGGAATATCAGATCAAGACTTAAATCGTATCAAAGCAGGACAAGAAACTGCTTTTTACACCAATTTATCTAGTGTTCTTGGCAAAGGATTTCAGCTAGCACAATATGAGATTTTTGCTGGTGATCCTGGCTACATTACTCAAGATGTAAAAAATATTCTTGCAGTAACTCCCGCTGATGTTATGAGAGTATATGAAAAATACATCAAAGGGAAACATTTTGTAGCAACTAGTTTTGTTCCAAAAGGAGAAGCTAATTTAGCCTTAAAAGGTTCAGTTTTAGCCACTGTTGTCGAAGAGAAAATTGTTGACGGAAAAGAAGATGCATTTGATGCAAGTGTTGCTGCAACCTACCAAAAAACACCTTCATCATTTGACAGAAGTGTGGAACCAGCATATGGAGAAAGTCCAGATGTAAAACTTCCTACTGTATGGAAAAATAATTTATCCTCTGGATTAAAACTCATCGGGATCGAAAATCACGAAGTTCCTCTTACTCAATTTCTATTGCAAATTAAAGGTGGAATGTTATTAGAGGAAAAAAATAAAATTGGTGTTTCAAATATGTTGGCAGAGCTGATGACAAAAGGAACAAAAAACAAAACTCCTGAAGAACTTGAAAACGCCATTGAAAGCCTTGGTGCTACCATTAAAGCTTACGCAACGGATGAAGGAATTTTTATTTCTGGAAATTCATTAGCAAAAAATTACAGTGCAACTATAGCATTAGTAGAAGAGATAATAATGCAACCTAGATGGGATTTAAAGGAATTTGATCTAATTAAACAAAGTACTTTAAGCACAATTCAACAGCAAAAAGCAGAACCTAATAGCATTGCAAAAAATGAATTTAAAAAATTAATTTACGGAAAAGAATCTATTTTATCTCATAATAGAATTGGAGAAGAGCAGACTTTAAAAAACATCTCAATAGATGATTTAAAAAAGTTTTATGCTGCTAATAGCTCTCCATCAGTTTCTATTTTTCAAATTGTTGGTGCTGTTTCACAAAACGAAGTAACTAAATCATTAGCAAGTTTAAATAAAAACTGGAAGGCTAAGAAAGTTATTATTCCTGCAGTAAAAACTCCAGATGGAATAGCAAACTCTAAAATATACTTTTACGATGTTCCTGGAGCAAAACAATCCGTGATTAGAATCGGTTATCTTGCTCTAGCTGCAACTGATGCTGATTTTTATCCAGCAGAAATAATGAATTACCGTTTGGGTGGTGGTGGTTTTGCATCACAACTTACGCAAGAGTTACGTGAGGGAAAAGGATATACTTATGGTATTGGATCTTCTTTTTCTGGTTCTACAAATAAAGGTGCTTTTGTTATTGGTAGCGGAGTGCGTTCTAATATAACATTTGAATCAGTTAGTTTGATAAAAGAAATAGTAGAAAATTATGGTAAAAAATTCAACGATAATGATCTAGAAGTTACTAAAGGATATTTAATTAAAAGCAATGCTAGAGCTTTTGAAACATTGGGTGCAAAACTAGGAATGTTATATGATATTAGCAATTACAACTACCCAAATGACTATGCCAAAAAACAAGAAGATATTGTAAAAAACACTTCTATATCTGATATAAAAAGACTTTCTGAAAAATATTTGAATGCGGATAAAATGATCTACTTGATAGTAGGAGATGCAGCAACGCAATTAAAAAAATTAGAGGAAATAGGATTTGGTAAACCTATACTTCTGAATGAATCAGTAGCAAAATAATTCAGATTTACAATAGTAGTATAAACGGGTATTACTATTAATTTTTAGCCGAGATCGAAGTAAAAAGCCCGGACTAAAAAATAATAATTTTTCTTGTCTTGAAAGAGCTCTTCCCGATACATCGGAAAGAGCTCCTTTCAGGATTTAGAAAAATATTTTATTTTAGGAGGACTTGTAACGAAGCGCAGGATGAGCTTCTAAAAAAATTACTCCGCCATTTCATCATAACGCTGAGGAACTTGTGGATCGTAAAGAGCACATTTAAATTCCTCCATCACACCAACTAGCGTATCCATGGTCTTACCTTCGGTGCCGTAACAGTCAATTTTTATACTTTGTGGTGTTGTTCTTACCTGAAAAGCACCTACTCCGTCAGTGTTTTTCCAACTTTTATCATCTACTTTTTCCCATTTTGAGAAAACAGATGCAATTCTGTTCAAAATAACCTGAACAGGAAGTGGTTCTAAACCTTCAATTTCGGGTTGTTCCTCGCTAATTGCCTCGTAAATTTCATGATGGTTTAAATAAATTCCCTCAAGATAATTCCAAAAAAGTAATTCGTACATGTTTAAATAGTTGAATATTGAACATGGATAGATTTAAAATCCAACCATAAGCAATGGTTAATTAATATTCGAATGTTCCGTATTCGCTTGTAATTGTTAGTTTTTTTATTTCAGATTCAGTTACTCTACCCACAATTTGTGCCTCAACATTAAATGATTTAGAAATCGCAATAATATCTTCAGCTACATTTTCTGGAACGTAAATTTCCATTCTATGTCCACAATTAAATACTTGATACATTTCTTTCCAATCTGTTTTAGATTGTTCTTGTATCAATTGAAACAAAGGTGGAACTGGAAATAAATTATCTTTTATGATGTGTAAATTCTCTACAAAATGTAAAATTTTAGTTTGTGCTCCTCCACTGCAATGTACCATTCCGTGAATTTCATCTGAACTGTACTTATCCAAAATCTTCTTGATTATTGGTGCATAGGTTCGTGTTGGTGAAAGCACTAATTGTCCAGCATCTATAGGAGAATTAGCTACTTTATCTGTCAAGTTTACTTGTCCGGAATAAATAAGATCTTCCGGAACTGCTGCATCATAACTTTCTGGGTATTTTTTTGCCAAATACTTACCAAAAACGTCATGTCGAGCAGAGGTAAGTCCGTTACTTCCCATTCCGCCATTATAACTTTTCTCGTATGTAGCCTGACCAAAAGAAGCCAATCCAACAATTACATCACCTGCTTTTATATTGGCATTATCAATTACTTTACTTCTTTTCATCCTAGCGGTTACCGTAGAATCAACAATAATAGTTCTCACAATATCACCAACATCTGCTGTCTCGCCACCTGTGGAATGAATAGTAACACCAAAAGAATCTAATTCTTTAATCAGCTCTTCTGTTCCATTTATAATTGCAGAAAGAACTTCGCCCGGAATTAAGTTTTTATTTCTACCAATAGTAGATGAAAGCAAAATATTATCTGTTGCGCCTACACACAAAAGATCATCAATATTCATGATTAATGCATCTTGCGCAATACCTTTCCAAACTGAAATATCACCAGTTTCCTTCCAATACATATATGCTAAGGAAGATTTGGTTCCTGCACCATCAGCATGCATTATTAAACAGTAATCATCATCTTGGGTTAAATAATCGGGAACAATTTTACAGAAAGCTTGCGGAAACAATCCTTTATCAATATTTTTTATAGCATTATGCACATCTTCTTTCGCAGCAGAAACACCGCGAAGTGCATACCTTTTTGAAGTATCTGAACTCATGTAGTATAGTTGTAAATCCTGCTTTTAGGCAGATAGTTGTGGGGCAAAGATAATTATTTTTTTGGGTTTTGCCTATCGAGTCAGAGTAAGAGTTTACTGAAATCATAGCCTTATTTTAACACCAAAAAAAACACCTATTTGATAAGAAATAGGTGTTTTTATATTTTTTAAATTTATGTTATTCCCAATCTGGCATACTTGCATTAGTGAATAGTATTGTTCTTGAAACTCCAGTTGTAGTGTTAGCAGCCGGTGTATATTTTACAATATTTTTGGTCGATACTCCGTCATTAGAAGTATTCATTATAATTAGTTCGGCCTCATTGGGAGAATACCTCACATCCAAATCAACTGTTCCTGCAGGTTTCTCTAGTGAGATTTCGCTAGCAGTATTGGAACTAAAAACATATTGAAACACTCTAGTATCCAACTGTCTATAATTAGCATCTTCGTATCCAGAAACATCTCTTGTAAACACTAATTTTTGACCTGTTATAGAAAAATTTAGACCTCCCATTGCTCCTGTTGTCCCAGACCAAACTTGAGAGAGAATTACTCCAGTAGTACTGATTACATAAATTTCAGCATTGTAACCGTTGCTATCATTTACTTTTAAAGCAATTTTAGAACCATCGTTACTCCAGTCGCATTCTGAAATAAATTTTCCATTTGGAGTTTGATAAATTTTAGTTAATCCACTTCCGTCACTATTGATTCTATATAATTTATCGAAGTACGGATAAATGATCTGACTACCCGATGTGTTCCAAGAAAAATTAAGGAAATCAGAATTAAATCCAGCAATAGGAATCGAGTTGGTTACTTTAAAAATTCCTGAACCATCTGGATTCATAGTATAAATATGATTTTGTGCACCGCTGGCTCTAATGAATGCAATTTTTTTAATTTGATTGTTTTTCCTAGGTCTCCAGCTATTTACATCTAAACTGGTCAGTCTTAATTGAGTTCCAGAATCATCACCAGAATAAATCACATTATTCTCAAAGCTCTTTTTTACAAATAAGAATCTAGCGCTACTAAAAGCAGTAGTGGTAAAACTGCGAACTGCGCTCAAAACAACTGGATTAATCCCATCTGAAACAGAAACTTGCCAATAATATTTGGTACTATAATTTAATCCTTTTAAAGTAAAGTTTGTTTTAGAAATATTAGGATAAATGACAACATCATCACTATTTTCTTTTCTTAAGCTAATTTCGTATTTCAAACTGTCTTTTTCAATATCTGTAGCAGTCCATGTTAAATTCAAATCTAATGTTTGATCTGTAGCATTGTCTAAAGGTTTAATTAACACTGGAGTAGTTGGAGGTTTATTGTTGGTTGTTGATAATTTAAGTTCGAAAACTATTTTTGACGTTTTATCGGTATTTACCGTTGCAGCTTCAAATTTCACAATGTAACCCTCTTTTTGAGCTTCAAATGAATAATCACCAACTTTCACATTATTAATAACAAACTTTCCTTCATCGTCAGTAAAAACAATACTAGTATTTGGGTTTGAAAAGACCTTAACATTCGCCAATGGTTTAAAATCAATTGCGCTCACCACTTTACCTTCTACTGTCCCGTAATCTTCTCCAGTAAATTTTTCTTCACTACAAGAAAACAGCATTAAAAATAAAGTTAATAAAGTAATTTTGAGATAAGTATTTTTCATCAGTATAGAATTAAAATTATTAATGAGCTAGAATTTATTGATTTTGAAAACATTAAAAACCTTTCGTAACACGAGATTTTCTTATATTAGAAAGATAAATAGTTACTCCTAAACCAAAACGATAATAATAATCATCTCGCACTCCTCTTTTTATATAATCGATATTATCACTAAAATTTAGATTTTGCTCACCATACAATTTTATACCTAAATTATCGGTCGCCATATATTCGATACCAATTCCATATTGAACTTTAGCATGTAAGTTTTTGAAAGCTTTATTCATTCCAAATCCACCTCCAGCAAACACATAGGGACTTAATTTGTCTTTTGGTAACAAGATAAACTCTGTATTTAAATCGTAAGTTAAATAACCAACATCTAATAATTTTTTATTGGCTAGTTCAAAAATATTAGTAGATGCACTTAAGTTAAAAGAAGGAGTTAAAAAATACTTTAAAGCACCTCTTCCCATGAGTCTTAATTCAGGGTTGCTATAATCTCCGTCCATTAATGTAGTACCACCTGATATTTCTATTCCAAATTTTGATCTTCTTTGTTTTAAATTACGACCATATATTGCTGTAACATTTGCTTCTTCATTCTCATTCTTATAATTTTTCAAAAGAGATTCCTTTGCTGGCACAGAAATATCAGCTTCCCAAATTCCATCTTTAATCCCTTCTAAAACCAAAGTAGATACTGCTTTTTCTATAGCTTCTGTAACTGCCATTTGAACAGGCTCGTTGGTCGTATAACCCGTTTCTACTTCTAACAATCTTTTAAAATTGACATATTTAAATAGACTTTGATCGATAGCTTGAGAAAGTATCGTTTTAGAAATATAGACCGATTTTAAAATTTTTCCATTAGCCGTTGAAACCATTCTAAGATAAATAGTAACTCGGTCCTGTCTGTATTTTACTGCGCCTCCAGTACCAAAATAACGCGCACCAAAACCCCCAGTAATAATATTAGAATCGTAGGATATAATTCCTCCTTCGAGTAAAACTCCTGCATACAATAAGGGTGTAATTTGTGGCACATTAGGATCTACATCTTTTGCATACTCTTGTCTTGTGGAACGAATAAGATTTCGTTCTTGGAGTAAGTTTCCGATATTTTCGCGCTCAATAGGAATGAACCATTTAGAATCCTCTAAAGCCTTAATTAATATAGATGTGGCTCCTTGTGTAACGGCTGTGCTAAAATTACTTCCGTTTTCAGAAGCCTTGTACTGACCAGTTTGATCTCTAAATTTATAAATCCCTACTACAATTTGTTCTTTGGCTTTAGGTAGCTCTTTCAAAAGTGTAGTTGCTGGAGTAATTTCTCCAATTATAGCTTTTTCTGTTCCAGTAGGTTGATTATAATAAGCACCGCAACTAGAGATGAAAAAAAAAATCATCAACATTAAGTAGGTATATAATCTCATATTATCGATTTGGAATGATTACTTGTGTCTGTGCTCCTGTTTTAGTATCTAAAATATCAACGGTTAAACCTCCTGAAGAGGGATAAACCTCAACAGATAAACTACCAAAAGTATAGGAGCCTATTTTTATCCCGTCATTACCAAACTGCTGTTTGAATAAAGAACTCGAAATTTGGCTCAACAATAAAGAATTTAAACTTGCTGTAAATCTTTCTAATTCTGTTTGTTGCACTTGCGCAACTGATTTATCTGTAAATTTATTTTGAGATTCAGCAGAACTAGCTAACCACTGATAATTAAAAGTATCACCTCCAAAAGCAGGATTTTTAGGTTTGTAAACTAAATCTTGTGCTTCTACTGATTGAAAACCAAGAATAAAAGTCATAATAAGGAATAACGTTTTCATATTTAACAGGATAAAATTAATACTGAGTAAAATATTTACTTTGCTTTTCTAAATTTTTTAAATATAAATAGGTGGCATAAATAGATTCTTCGGCCATCTCTTTTAGATATTCCTCATCAGGCCTAGCCAAAAACTCATAAATAACTTCGTTATCTATGCTGACGACTATTTTGGTATTTCTGGCAAAGCTAAATTCCTCATTTAGCGTAATAATTTTTTTTGAATTGACTTTGTATTGATTATATAAATAATAATATACATCATAAAAATCTTTCCCAACTTTAGTTTTGGTATCATCTGAAATAATGCCTATTAACTCAAATCCATCTGAAGGAATTACAATAACTTCCTCTTTTTTTTTTGGTCACCAAGAACTACTCTATCTTTTCCAATTAATTGCTTGTTTTCATTATAAAAAAGCAATAAAACTATAACCTCATCACCATTAGATAAATTAACTTGTGTATTAGATAAATTTTTATTCTCACTTGGATTTAAAGAAAAAAATCCTTCTTGAATGTTATCAGAATGATTATCGTTTAAATTATTATTTTTAATAACCGACAACTTATAAGAAAAACTTTGAACGATGTCTGATAGATTTTCTGCAGTTCCAGTTACTTTAATAATCCCATCTAAATTTTCAATATCTATTTTAGCCTTTACAACGGTATTTGTTGTTTGAGAATAGGAGATTGTTTCGCTAAAAAGCAATACAAACAATGAAAAGTAACATCTCAAAATTTTCATAATTTAGTATGGTTTATTACTGTGACAGCAGCACCATTTCCAGACTGGATTATGGTCATATTCTTTGAAATTGAATTAGATCCAAAATTTATAATATTTTGATCATTTCCTTTTTGAAACAATTCAGTGGCTATATCATAATTAGAATAAGGAACATAGTCCTGTACTCTATTATTATTTCCTTGTTGAATTACTTTTTGATAAATTGAATTTGCATTTTTGTCAATAAACAATTGATTATTGTTGCCTTGTTGCGTTAGTGTAGCTTCAATTTTAGTTGCTGAAAATTGAGAATTTATATTATTATTATCACCTATTTGTTGTACTTGAACGGTATTAATAATTTGTTGATGAATTAAATTGGTATGCGATTTAGTACTATAAAAATTAGAATTCATAGAAACAATTCCTTCTTTTGTATCTATCAATGCAATTGGTTTTTCATTATATGGAGCAGTAATACTTTCTTTTTCTTGCGCGAAGCAAAATTGAAAAGAAAAGAAAAGAAAAATAATGATATTTATAGATAGCGTTTTCATTAGTTCCTATTTTTATGTAAAGAAGGGACAACTTAATTAGCTGTCCCTATCTTCATGAAGTTTAACTAGTTACTTTGTGTTACGTTAGACACATTATAACTACCTTGTTGTGACACTGCATTCATGTTACCAGAGCTAAATCCGTTTTGATTTGTATAAGATTTGTTCCAATTTCCTTCTTGCAAAATGTTATCACGGTTTTTAAAACCAAGTTGAGTAGTTTCAGCTATATTGTCATTACCATATTGATAATGATTTGCTTCATTTCTTGCAGAAGCAGAAGCCGCTTGTGAAGTACTATTTTGACTAATTTTTGAATCATTTCGCAAACCACCTTGACTAGTGTAAGCTAAATTAAAATTACCAGTTTGAGTTTGTACAGCTACGTTATCACCATGAGGATTAACTGGCACTGCAGAACTTAAAGGATTCATCATAGGAAAAGTACCTACAACAGGAAGAGGATTATTTCCTGAAGTTCCTTGATCTATAGTCGCTTTGTTGTCTTTACCAGTTTGAGTTTGAGTAGCGGTATCATGTCCTTTTAAAGCTGGATATGAAAAACCAGTCTCGTCTTGCCAGATTGTAGCATCATTTCTGTCTCCTACTTGTTTTTGTGTTGCCTTGTTATCCCAGTTATTTTGAGAAATAAAAGCACGGTTATCATTTCCTTTTTGATCGATGTCTGCCATATTTTTTGTTGAAATATTAACACCACTTCCCATAATCTGTCCAGGATTTACACCTTGATACACAAATGCATCATTGTTATTTACCGTTTGTTTAATTTTAGAACTTTGAGCCGTTCCAATTTGATGAACTAACGCATTTTGTGAAGTTCCAAGTTGGCCTACTAAACTTGAATTCGCTCCAGCTGATGGACCCGGTTGTGCATAAGATGCAGCTCCTACAAATAGCATCGCGGAGATGCTTAAAATTACTTTTTTCATAATAAATATATTTAATTGGTTGTTAATACAAATTATCATGTAGGTAATAAAAAAGGGATTGGGGGAAATCTCTTTATTCATAATAAATAACAAGATTATTTTTATAAATAATTACTCCTTGTTTGATTATTACATTTCAAAGATAGCAAAGTAGAAAACAAAAAAACAAACATAAGTAGCTGTATTTAAAACATTTAACTTAAAACTCGATAAAATACAATTCTATAACGATGAACTACCTCTTTTGTAAAATAGGATATCAGAAAAAATTTACGATACGATTTATATTCAAATAAAAAGGAGTATTCTCATTGATTTAATAAAATATTACTTACTTTTTTTAAAAATAAATATAGATATATTTTTTTATAAACATTTATAATCATTGATTTATACATTAGGATTTTGAGCGAACATAATTTGTGATTATAAGCCCAGTTTTTTATGAAAATGATAAAGAATTTAATACTATTTATCCATAAAAAAAGCCTCTCCAAACGGAAAGGCTTTTTAGTATTATAGGAAATTATTATTTTGTAAATAATAATTCTCTGTATTTAGTTAATGTCCAAATTTCATTATCAACCAATAATTCTAATTTGTCACAGTGACTTCTAATAACTTCAAAATAAGGTTTTACTTTATTGCAATACGCTTCTGCCATTTCTTGGGCGTTTGTCAACGTATTTGCTTTTTTTCTCTCATTTGTCATTTCGGCAACCTTAGAATTGATTCCTTCAATATGACGTGAAATTTGCTTAATTAAAACAATTTGTTCTTTAGCAATAGTTTCAAAATCATCTCCAAAAATATCTTTTAATCCTTTTACATTTGTAATTAACGTATTTTGGTAACGGATAGCAGTTGGTATAACATGATTTTTTGAAATATCTCCCAAAACTCTACCTTCAATTTGAATTTTCTTAGTGTATTCCTCCAATTCAATTTCGTATCGTGCTTCTACCTCTACATGGTTCATTATATTTAACTCTGAAAACAAATCTAAAGACTGCTTAGATATTCTAGCTTTTAAGGCTTCAGGAGTAGTTTTAAAATTACTTAATCCTCTCTTACCTGCTTCAATCTCCCATTCTTCGCTATATCCATCGCCTTCAAATAAGATTTTCTTAGAGTGTTTGATGTATTCTCTCAATACATTGAAGATTGCATCATCTTTCTTCATGTCTTTTGATTCAATCAAAGCATCCACTTCTTTTTTAAAATCTCTTAACTGTTTTGCAACAATAGCGTTTAAAGTGGTCATTGAATTAGAACAATTTGCGGTAGAACCTACTGCTCTAAACTCAAATTTATTTCCTGTAAAAGCAAATGGTGATGTTCTATTTCTATCTGTATTATCTAATAGAACATCTGGAATTTTCCCTACAACGTTCAATTTTAAGTCTGTTTTTTCTTCTGGAGATAATTTTCCAGCAGTTACACCTTCTAATTCTTCTAAAACTTTAGTTAATTGTCCACCAATAAAAACAGAAATAATTGCTGGTGGTGCTTCATTCGCTCCTAATCTATGATCATTACTTGCTGATGCAATAGCTGCTCTTAGCAAAGATTCATTATCATGAACTGCTTTAATGGTATTAATGAAAAAAGTTAAAAATTGTAAATTACTCATTGGAGTTTTACTTGGACTCAACAAGTTTATACCTGTATCAGTAGCTAATGACCAATTATTATGTTTACCAGAACCATTTACGCCTTTAAAAGGTTTTTCATGAAACAATACTTTAAAAAAGTGACGTTCTGCCACTTTTTGCATCACATCCATCAACAAGCAATTGTGGTCAACTGCAAGATTGGTCTCTTCAAAAATTGGAGCTAACTCAAATTGATTTGGTGCCACTTCATTATGACGGGTTTTTACAGGAATTCCTAATAACATACATTCTTGCTCCAAATCTCTCATGTAAACAAGAGCACGCGTTGGAATAGAACCAAAATAATGATCGTCTAATTGTTGTCCTTTTGCAGAAGTATGACCCAATAAAGTTCTACCAGTCATCATAAGATCCGGACGAGAATTAGCTAAAGCACTATCAATCAAGAAGTATTCTTGCTCCCATCCTAAAGTTGCAGTAACTTTTTTTACATTTTTATCAAAATATTTGCACACTTCTGTAGCTGCTTCATCCATAACGGTTAATGCTCTTAAAAGTGGCGTTTTAAAATCTAAAGCTTCTCCAGTATAAGAAATAAAAACAGTTGGTATACACAATGTCGTTCCAAAAATAAATGCAGGTGAAGTGGGATCCCATGCGGTATATCCTCTCGCTTCAAACGTATTTCTAATTCCACCATTTGGAAAACTAGAGGCATCCGGTTCTTGTTGCACTAATTGTGCTCCGCCAAACTTTTCAACAGGATCACTTCCGTCAGGAAAAGTTTCAAAAAAAGCATCATGCTTTTCAGCAGTTATACCTGTTAAGGGTTGAAACCAGTGTGTATAATGAGTTACTCCTTTAGAAAGTGCCCATTCTTTCATACCCATGGCAATATAATCGGCTAATTTTCTATCAATTTTAGTTCCATGCTGAACAGCACCTTGAACTCCTTTAAAAGCATCCGAAGTTAAGTATTGCTTCATTGCTTTGTCATTAAAAACATTAGATCCAAATAGAGTTGATTTTCTATCTGATTCTTCAAATTTAACTGGTTTTCTCGTAGATGCTTCTCTCAAAGCTTGGAAACGTAATGTTGACATAAAATTGATTTTATTTTGTTATACCCCTGTTATTTGATGCAAATATAATTTATTTATCACTTTTACAACTCCATACCTCCTTTTTTTTAGGGTTGAAATTGAATTTTTATTAAATTCATAAAAAAAACTTCTCTATTTTGTCTCTTTATATAAAGTTGAAGCTATTTTTTTTGCACAATTATCTAAAATACAGCAAAAATATTCAGGCTCAACTTTCCTAAAATATATATCAGAATTAAAAAAGCAAAAAGTATCTTTACACAAGATATTTAAATACCTATAAATTATGATTGTCTGGATTTGTTTTTTAATCGCTGTTTTAATTTTTTTAGCACTTGATTTAGGAGTTTTTAATAAAACACCACATGTTATCAGCACAAAAGAAGCTGGAAAGTGGACTGCTATTTGGGTAGCTTTGTCCTTTATGTTCTCTGGTGTAATCTATTGGTTATACGGAAGTGATTTAATCGCCAATCCTGATGGATTAAAACCCGCAACGGCCTCTATAAAATTCATAACAGGATATTTGATTGAATTATCTTTAAGTATTGACAACATATTTGTCATTGCGATAATATTTGCAGCTTTCAAAATACCCCAAAAATACCAACATCGTGTTTTGTTTTGGGGAATATTAGGTGCAATCATATTTAGAGGTTTAATGATATTTTTTGGCGTAATGTTGATCAATAAATTTTCTTGGATGACCTATATTTTTGGTGCCTTCTTGATCTATACTGCTATGAAAATGTTGTTTAGTGGAGAAGACGAACAATTTCAGCCAAAAAAATCATTTGTGTACAAAAGCCTAAAGAAAGTAATGCCCATATCTAACCATATGGATAAAGAACATTTTTTTGTAAAAAGAAGACATATTACTGCGGCAACACCACTTTTTGTAGCTCTAGTTGTTATAGAAGTAATGGATGTCGTTTTTGCAATTGATAGTGTTCCTGCAATTTTAGCGATAACCAACGATCCTTTTTTAGTTTTTAGTTCTAATATATTTGCGATTTTAGGATTGCGATCAATGTACTTTTTCTTGGCGAATATGCTGGCAAAATTCAGTTATTTAGAATACAGTCTCATTGCTATTTTGAGTTTTGTAGGACTTAAAATGCTACTGCATGAATTCATTAAATTACCAGAATGGGTGTCATTAGCCTTTATAGCCGTTTCACTAATTCTCGGAATCGTAATTTCTTTACAAAAAAGCAGTAAAGAAAGTATCGAATAGATCTATAATAAAAAAGGGAAATCTTGCGATTTCCCTTTTTTATTATATTGTCGATGACAACTACATATCTATTTTTTTTATTTCTCCTTTAGAAACATTTAATGCTGAAAGTACTGAGTTAATATCATTTTTATTCATGGTCTTAGCATAGCCATTTGGTACTATTACAATTCTGAAGGTTTGATTTTTAGTCCAACTTGCGTCTAAGGTTTTTAAATTAAAATTAGCAGAAAGATAAATTTTAGCATCAAATTTAGTATAGTCAAAGTTGTAATTAAGAGAACCGCCATCATTAAAATAATAGGTTTGAGGCATTAATTTCCAAACATCCTGACCATTCACAACATCATACAAGTGATAAATTAAAACAGAATCCGAATTAAATATTGGTGGATCAAACACAACCAAACTACTAAAATTATTACTAGAATTAAAAGAGGTTGTAACCTCAAAAACTTCTGTTCTTGGCGTATTAACAATTGGAGCATCATATACTTCTGTAACTTCACAACTTTGTAGTGTCATCATCCCGATGAAAACTAAAAATAAGGTAATTTTTTTCATAATTTGTAGTTTTTATTTATTCTTTAAAACTCTATTCACGAACTGTGCCAAAAATTATTACACATAAAAAGCACCTATTAAAATCTAGAAAAATAAAACCCTAAATTATTAAAAAACAGTAATTTATAAACAAAAACCTATTCTGAAAAATTATTTTAAAATGGAATAATTATAAAAAAAGGGATTAATTTTATAATATTTTTAATCACTACAGCAACATATTTAGCTATGTCTAAGAAATAGAATCCAAGATCAATTAACGAGAATATATTTTTGATTTAAAATCAAAAAAAAAAGCCGCATGATCATTAGATGAATGCGGCTTTTGTAATCTCATTAGCTAATCAAACAATTCGTATAGCCAATGTTTTTTCTTTTGCTCTCTATAATAGTTTTGTTGAGACTGATTGCCAAAAGAGGGCTGACTGACTTGAGTAGTACTGTGCGGCTCATTTATAGAACGCTCTATTATTTTATCTAGCTCGCCTCGATCCAGCCAAATACCTCTACATTCTGAACAATAATCAATTTCAATCCCTTGTCTCTCTGACATTACAAGAGGAACTTTACAAGTTGGACAATTCATAGTAATTTTATTTTAGTTATTTATTAAATCATTCTTTTTTGGAAAAGCAACAGAAATTAAAACAGAAATAAGCAAGATTCCTGTTATTACCAATAGCGAGTAGCTAATTGGTATTTTATAAAGATCTACAATAGTCATTTTGATCCCTACAAAAACTAAAATTGCAGATAAACCATATTTTAGGTAATAGAAATATTTAGTGATTCCAGCTAATGCAAAATACAAGGCTCGCAAGCCTAATATTGCAAAAACATTAGAGGTGAAAATGATAAAAGTATCATTTGTAATGGCAAGAATTGCGGGTATCGAATCTACTGCAAAAATTAAATCTGTAAATTCGACAATTAGAAGCACTACAAAAAGTGGCGTCGCAAAAGTTTTGCCTTGCAGTTTAACAAAAAATTTACCTCCGTGAGATTCTTCAGTTACAGGATATATTTTTTTAAATAATCGTACCAAAGGATTTTTATCCGGCTGAATATCTTCATCTTTATGAAAAAGCATTTTAATCCCTGTAACCACAAGTAATGCTCCAAAAATATAGATAATCCAATGAAACTTATTGATTAGAGCAACACCTGCAAAAATAAAAATAGCACGCATTGCCAAAGCACCCAAGATTCCCCAAAATAATACTTTGTGTTGGTACTTTACATCTACTTTAAAATAAGTAAAAAGCATTATAAACACAAATAGATTATCAATGCTGAGTGATTTTTCTATCACATATCCTGTTAGAAACTCTACTGCCTTTTGTTCTCCCATGAAAACATAAATGCCGTAATTAAAAATTAAGGCGAGTCCTATCCAAACGGCACTCCAAATTAGCGCTTCTTTTATTTTTACTTCATGTGATTTACGATGAAAAACGCCTAAATCTAAGGCTAACATAAAAAAAACAAAGCCTAGAAAACATATCCAAACAAAACTATCAATTACCATATCTTTTTTTTAAAAATTTTAATTAAATTTTAGACGCTAAGCGCCACTCCATAGTTTATTAAGAAAACCAATTAGCTCATCCAACAACCCAGAAAATCCTTTTTGAGAAATAAAATCTAACAGATACGAGAGCAATGGCAATAAAACGGCGAAAAAAACAATTATAAGGACTATTAAAACAAATGCTATAAATATTAAAAACAGCTTGAGTTTTTTATTGTTTCTTAGACTTATTATAAACGCTTGTTTGTTAAAAACCACTTTTTCATCAGTATAGAATTTATACTTATAATGATCCTTTTTATAATAGTTTTGGTGTTTCTCATTTTTATAATAGTTGTTCCTTTTTTTAAAAAAGTCATTAAAATCCATGAGTAGTATTTTAGTTAATAAACACAGTTATTTAGCATTACAAAGTATAATGCAGTTTAAGTGATTGAAAAAATCAACCACTATTTTAAAAATCAGCGTGTATTAACTAAGCTTTGGCGGTTGCCAAACAGAAAAGAAAGGTTTTTGTAATCCTTTACTAAAATAGAAATGATTGTGATCTGTAAGATGTCCAACCATAGAAGAAAACTCCATTACAAAAACAATCTGGTGTTCTTCATTAACTTCATTATCAAAGTCGATTGTGTCTGAATGCAAAGTATCCTCTGCACTACACTCTATCAATGAAGTATTAGAATTTTCTTGAAAACAAATATCAAAACACAAGAGCACACTCATTAAGAGTACGATAGCGGCAAATATTTTTTTTCGATTAAATTTCATGCGGCAAAAATAATTAAAAAGTGATCTGTTGGTATTCTTATAGTCGAGAATTTGGAATTATTTAACAACAATGTAATAATCTAAGTTCTTTTGGATTTGACTTTTAAATCAATTCAAAAATTACGAGAATATTTTAAAACAAAAAATCCCGACACAGATCGGGATTTTTGTTTTAAGAATTTTAGTGAAAAATGAAGAGAATAATTCTCTCCTTACATATTCCTTCTATATTGACCACCTACTTCAAATAAAGCAGAAGTAATTTGTCCTAATGAGCAAACTTTAGTTGCTTCCATCAAATGTTCAAATAAGTTTTCATTTTTGATGGCCGCTTCTTGAATATCATTCAACTGTTGCTTCACTTTATCTTGATTAGACTGATGCAAATTATTCAACATCGTAATTTGATATTGTTTTTCTTCCTCAGTAGCACGAATGACTTCAGCAGGAATAACCGTTGGAGAACCTTTAGAACTTAAGAAAGTATTCACACCAATAATTGGAAATTCTCCTGTATGTTTTAAAGTTTCATAATACAAGGATTCTTCTTGAATTTTACTTCTTTGGTACATCGTTTCCATGGCACCAAGAACTCCACCACGCTCCGTAATTCTATCAAATTCTGCTAAAACTGCCGCTTCTACAAGATCTGTCAATTCTTCGATGATAAAAGCACCTTGAATTGGATTTTCGTTTTTAGCTAATCCTAATTCTTTATTTATAATCAATTGAATTGCCATTGCACGACGCACTGATTCTTCTGTTGGCGTTGTAATTGCTTCATCATACGCATTGGTATGCAATGAATTACAATTATCATAAATTGCATATAACGCTTGTAAAGTTGTACGAATGTCATTAAAGTCAATTTCTTGTGCGTGTAAAGATCGTCCAGATGTTTGAATATGATATTTCAACATTTGTGCTCTTTCATTAGCTCCATATTTATTTTTCATGGCTTTCGCCCAAATTTTGCGCGCTACACGACCAATAACAGCATATTCTGGATCTACACCGTTAGAAAAGAAGAAGGACAAATTAGGTCCAAAATCGTTAATGTTCATTCCGCGACTCAAATAGTATTCTACGTAAGTAAAACCATTAGAAAGCGTAAAAGCCAACTGCGTAATAGGGTTCGCTCCTGCTTCGGCAATATGATAACCCGAAATAGAAACCGAATAAAAATTTCTTACATTTTTAGTAATAAAATATTCTTGTACGTCTCCCATTAATCGCAAAGCAAATTCTGTTGAAAATATACAAGTGTTTTGCGCTTGATCTTCTTTTAGAATATCTGCCTGAACCGTTCCACGAACTTGCGAAAGTGTTCTTGCTTTTATTTCATTATACACTTCCAAAGGTAAAACTTGATCTCCTGTTACTCCTAAAAGAAATAAACCTAAACCATTATTTCCTGCTGGCAAATCTCCTTGATAATGAGGCCTAACTACTCCTTTTTCTTTGTATATTTTATTTATTTTTTGCTCAACTTCTTTTTCTAATGCATTTTCTTTAATGTAGTACTCACATTGCTGGTCTATGGCTGCATTCATAAAAAATCCTAACAACATAGGAGCTGGCCCATTGATCGTCATACTTACCGAAGTCATTGCATGCACTAAATCGAAACCAGAATATAATTTTTTGGCATCATCTAAACAACAGATAGAAACTCCTGCATTTCCAATTTTTCCGTAAATATCAGGACGCACATGAGGATCATTTCCGTATAAAGTCACACTATCAAAAGCGGTTGACAATCGTTTGGCTGGTAATCCAGCACTCACATAATGAAAACGTTTGTTGGTTCTTTCTGGTCCACCTTCCCCGGCAAACATACGTGACGGATCCTCGCCTTCACGCTTAAAAGGATATAAACCTGCAGTAAAAGGAAATTCTCCAGGAACATTTTCTTGCAGACACCAGCGTAAAATATCGCCCCAAGCTT
Organism: Flavobacterium pygoscelis; assembly: GCF_023162025.1. Lineage (NCBI taxonomy): Bacteria > Pseudomonadati > Bacteroidota > Flavobacteriia > Flavobacteriales > Flavobacteriaceae > Flavobacterium > Flavobacterium pygoscelis. Next base: position 214,393 of record NZ_JALNUB010000003.1, read on the forward strand.
GGTACTTTGGTAAAGCAATTTTCGGAATTTGAGAATGCGAAAGGGACTCGGTATGTGTCGCCATTTTTATTTCTCGATCTCGAACTTTAAAGGTATAAACTGGATTTTTGTATTTATTTACTTTTTCATTCCAAGTCAATATAATTTCCCAGTTGTAAGGATCTAAATCCATTTTTACTTTCTCAAATTGATTCAGTAATAGATTTAGGAAAATTTTATTTTCAGCAACTCCTTGTTTTTCTATTTCTAGAGCGCTTGGCAAAACAGATTCATCATCGATTCCTGCTTTATTGATTGTAGGAACTTTTCTAGAAACACTTTCCAATGTTTTGAATATACCGTATAATTTTTGAGCAACTTGCTCTTGGCTCAATGCTGTTACATCATATTTGCGATTGCTTTCGGCAATTTCAGATAAATAACGCGTTCTATGTGGTGGAATAACATAGATTTTCTCACTCATTTCACGCGTAATTTGGAACGTAGATTTCAAATCAGAATTTGTCTTCTCATGTACTTTATCCATAATCGATTTGTACAACGTATTCATTCCAGGATCATTAAACTGTGAAGCTATTGTTCCAAAAACGGGCATTTCATCTGGATTTACATCCCACAAATTATGGTTGCGTTGGTATTGTTTTTTAACATCTCTAATCGCATCTAAAGCACCTCTTTTGTCAAATTTATTTAGTGCTACTAAATCAGCAAAATCAAGCATATCGATTTTTTCTAATTGTGTTGCAGCACCAAATTCCGGAGTCATTACATATAATGAAACATCAGAGTGATCCATAATTTCGGTGTCCGATTGACCAATACCAGAAGTTTCAAGGATTATAATATCATATTTGGCCGCTTTAATAACTTGAATTGCATCGGCAACATATTTAGACAAAGCCAAATTGGATTGACGCGTTGCCAAAGAGCGCATATAAACTCTAGGATTATTAATAGCATTCATTCGGATTCTGTCTCCTAACAAAGCACCGCCCGTTTTACGTTTAGAGGGATCTACAGAAATTAAACCAATTGTTTTTTCTGGAAAATCAATAAGAAAACGACGCACTAATTCATCAACCAAAGAAGATTTTCCTGCTCCACCTGTTCCTGTAATTCCAAGAACTGGGGTTTTGCAATCTTCATTCATTTTTATAATCGCTTCTAAAGCTGGTTTAGCGACCTCAGGAAAGTTCTCTGCGGCAGAGATTATTCTTGCAATTGCGGTTGGATTCTTAGACGCTAATTCATCCAACTCATTTGTCAATTTATCACCCGTTGGAAAATCAGATTGTTGCACTAAATCGTTGATCATTCCTTGCAATCCCATTGCCCGACCATCATCTGGCGCATAAATACGAGTAATCCCATAATCTTGTAATTCAGCGATTTCTGAGGGTAAAATCACTCCGCCTCCGCCACCAAATATTTTTATTTGAGGTGCTCCTTTTTCTTGAAGCAAATCGTACATATATTTAAAATATTCATTGTGTCCTCCTTGATAGGAAGTAATAGCAATAGCATTTGCATCTTCTTGAATTGCAGTATTTACTACCTCTTCTACACTTCTGTCGTGTCCTAAATGAATGACTTCAACACCTGTAGATTGTATAATTCTACGCATGATGTTGATTGCTGCATCGTGACCATCAAAAAGAGCAGCTGCAGTTACAATTCTTACTTTATTAATGGGGATATATGGTTTTTGTTGTTCCATTTTATGAATATGATAATTTAAGTCCGCAATTTACAATTTTATTTTAAAGATTATCTGAACTATTGCATGCTTGTTCATAAATCAATTCTTTTTTGTTCTACTAAAATGGGCTATCTTTCTTATTATAAGATTATAAAAGGAATACAGTAGAAAACAATAGTCACTAGATAGCTATAATAATAGGAATGTTACTTTAAAAATATAGTTTTTTTAAACAAGAATTGTTTTATAAATTTGAAAAATATTAAACCTATTTAAATTTTAAAAATATGAAGAAAATCTTCCTTATAATTCTTTTACTAAATGTTATTACTAGTAATTCTTTTGCTCAAAAAGCAGATACAGAAAAGAAAAAAGTAAAAATCACTATTCCGAAATCAGACTTTTACAAAAACATCAAAACCTATAATATCATTATTCAAGGCGACGATACTTGGGACAAGAAATACGCAGACAAGAATAAAATGACTTATGAAAAAAACACAACAAAAAACACAATAGAAGATTATACCAAAAAAGACACTATAAATCCTGACGTACGTGTTTTAATGGGTTACAAAGGACCCACTTATAAAAAATCAAGCAATGGACAATTTGTTTTAGATGGTGATTTTAAATATCTTGTTTTAGGAAAAAATAATGAAATTATTTATGAAAAAGGATCTAATGCTACCATGTATTCGCCTACTTTTAATGGAAAAGCATATCAGAGTTTGACGAATGATTTAAATAATATAGCCTACAAATACTTAAATGACAATAATATTATATCAGTTGAGAAAGAGTACTCTATAAATTATGGTATTTTTGAAAAAGTAGAAGAATTTCCAGAATTAGTTGAATTTAATACTAAAACAACAGAATTTCTTGGTAAAATAGAAGCTAATACTTTAGACAAAAATTACTTAACCGATTTAGAGAAATTTTATTTAGGATATATTGGTAAAGAATATAAAAAATTAAAAGTAAAGGATTATAACAAAGTTGTATATCTTAATTTATCACTTACAGCATTATTTCTATCCAACTTTGATAAATCAATAGAGTATCTAGAAAACGCAAAACAAGGCGCCGGAATGATGAGTATGTGGCCAACCTATACCAAAGAAATTATTGATGGTTTTGTTACTGTAAATTCTTCTATAAGCGGAGCAAAAGTGGCTAATCTATCTTATGATTCTGCATACCAGATTAACATAGATGGTACTGTAACGCAAAGTGGAAGAACCCAAACTGGTAAACTTAAAGTAGATCGCTTTCCTAATCTTGCCGAAGGAAGTATTTTAAATGATAATGATCCGACAGAAGCTAAAGTGTGGATTTATAAGGATAATGGTGAAGTTGACTTTATTAAAGTGGATGACAAAACTTCAATAAAGACCAATGATGGTATTGAGTTAATCTTTATACCTTATAATAATAAATTTATTTTAGTAGAAAAAACAAATGATTCTTGCTACAAAAAATTTGAATCTAGTTCTGCAATAATCTATTGCAAGCAAGGTGACAAATATGTAATAAAGAAATAATATCTATTTCATAAAATCATTAACAACTTGACAAAAGGGATTTAACTTCGTTAAATCCCTTTCTTTTTATAAGACATTTAATATTTACAAAAAAAAAATTAAACTCAAATTAGAAACTGTTAGAATCATTAAAAATGCTACAAAAACTTTTAATGGCTTTATTTTTGAATAAGTAGTATTTTTACAAACGCCAGAAGGCAATATTAATGAAATAAATAATTTTACGATGAAAAAAGTTTTGATTTTAATGGTGGCTGTTTCTCTTTCGAGTTGCGCTGAGATGCAACAAGTGATGAACCAACTTCCGCAAACACAAGGAATAAACGGAATTGATATAGCTGGTGGATTGAAGGAAGCCTTGAATAATGGAATTTCGAAACAAGTTACAAAACTCACCGCTACGGATGGTTTTTACAGAAATGAAGCTGTAAAAATTTTACTTCCGGAAGAGTTAAGAAAAGTGGATGCTGGGTTAAGAAAATTAGGACTTAGCTCGTTAGCAGATGAAGGACTAAAAGTTTTAAATCGCGCTGCGGAAGATGCCGTAAAAGAAGCAACTCCAATTTTTGTTGATGCAGTCAGAAACATGACTTTCATGGATGCTAAAACAATATTAATGGGAAGTCAAAACTCAGCCACAAATTATTTACAAAACAGCACTTCGACGGCTTTGTATGGCAAATTTAGTCCAGTGATAAAAAATTCATTTACAAAAGTAGGCGCAGACAAAGTTTGGTCAAATATTATTAACAAATACAATAGCATTCCGTTGGTTAATAAAGTAAACCCAGATTTAACGGATTATGTAACTAATCAGGCAATGAATGGCGTTTTTAAAATGGTCGCTGTTGAGGAAAAAAATATTAGAACCAATATCAATTCTAGAACATCTGTGTTGTTACAAAAAGTCTTTGCAATGCAAGATTCTAATAGGTAATTTACAATGAATTCAAACTGATGCAGGAAACACCGTATTAAAGTTAATTTACCTTAAAAAAACTTAACGTATGTACAACAAACTAATAACATAATCTTAACAGCAAGAGATTCTATTATGTATGATCTTTGCCATGTAATAAACTGGTTATTTATTATTTTTGGTTTTGGTTAGTTAAAGAATTGCCTGCATTTTTTAAATGCAGGCATTTTTTATTTAGTAGTATTTATAAATGACAATACTGTAGCATTAAAAGCATTAGGTTGCTCTACATTGACCACATGACCACAATTCTCTATAACAAAAAGTTTAGAGGATTTATAGTGACTCTCTACTACTTTTCGAACCGAAGGTAAAAACATATAGTCCTCTTCTCCCATTACATAAAGCGTAGGAATATTTAATTCAACTTGGCGAAACCATTTTAATATTGGATTGATCTCTGCAGTTAACTTAAACCATTTGATAAATTCTTTTTGATATAATTTTTTAGCTTCATTAATAAAAAGTAAGCGCGATTGTTTGTGATTTTTTTTTGGCATTATTACAAAAGCAAACAATCGATATAAAACTAAATAGGGCAATACATATTTAAAAACATTGCCTAAACGCATTAAAACTTGGGAACGAAAATTCATTTTTAAAATGGCTCCTCCTAAAATCATACTTTGCACACGTTCGGGATACATTTCTGCTAAATGTCTGATTAGAATAGTACCCAAAGAAATTCCAACAAAATGTGATTTCTGAATTTTCAAAAAGTCCAAAACCTCTAAAATATCATTGGCCAGAGCCGTAAAAGTATATTTTTGTTTGAAAGCCGTTTTTAAAGTAGTTTTCGATTCACCATGTCCTCTTAAGTCTAGTAACAATACATTAAATTGTTTTTTGAAGTCACGAATTTGCTTGAACCAGATAGACGAACTTCCACCAGCGCCATGAACAAAAGTAACCCATTGGTCACTTTTTTTATTCTCATATATGGTATAATTAATCACGTCTTTTTTTTGTAAAAATAGGACTTTAATTTTAAATCCCAATTCTCCTTAAAACATTGCTTCTTACTTGTCCAAAAAGAAAGCATTACATGTAAATCAGAATTATATTTTTTAATGTAATTGCTTAAAATACGCAAAAGCTTTCAGCAACCTACTGCCATGCCAGGAGAACATCTCTCCATCTACGAGAATAGTCTTGGCCTGAGGCGCATTTTCATTTATTTCATATACATGCTTTTCTTGAAAAGGATAAGGTTCTGAAGAAAGAAATACCAGATCTGGATTGTTTTCCAAGGCCATATTTTGAAGTTTTATTTCTGGATATCGTCCTCTATTACTGTAGCAATTTTCAAAATGATTTAATTTTAATAATTCATCAATAAAAGTACCTGATCCAGCAACCATAAAAGGATCTTTCCAAATAAAATAAGCTACTTTTTTTACGGGAAAATCTTTGATAAACAACTTAAAATCATTCCAAGCAAAAGCAATTTTATCATTCCATTTTTTCGCTTCTATTCTGCAATTAAAGAGTTGACCAAAATCTGAAATCATCTTAAAATTATCTTCAATTGTAATAATATCTGTTACCCAAACTGGGCAAATTTTTTGCAATTCCGTTACAATTTCTTTTGTATTCTCCTCTTTATTACAAATGATGATATCCGGTTGTAACAATCGGATTTTTTCATAATGCACTTTTTTGGTTCCACCAACTGCTTTTATAGTAGATTTAAGAGAATAAGGATGCACACAAAATTTAGTAATTCCGACAATTTTACTTTCTAAACCTAAATCACACAACAACTCCGTTTGCGAGGGAACAAGTGAAATGATTCGCTTAGGCGAAGTTACAAAGGAATGTGAAGTTCCCAATTGGTCAACAAATATTTTTGGTGTCAATTTATTGCTGTTTTAGAAAGAAGTTATTTTTTTTCGAAATTGAATCGAATGCAAAATTAAAAAGATGACGTTTAATTCATTCTTTCAAATCTTATTTTTATACTAAAATGTAAAATTGCTATTCAATATATCTTCCATTTCCTGTTGCATTTTTAGCGCTTCTACTCTTGCTTTTTCTGCATAATCTAAACCGTTTGAAGCATAAATAATTCCTCTAGAAGAATTTATAAGCAAACCCACATTTTTATTTAATCCGTATTTACAAACTTCAGAAAGACTTCCTCCTTGTGCTCCTACTCCTGGAACTAGTAAAAAACTGTCTGGTACAATTTTTCTAATTTCAGTAAAATATTCTGCTTTTGTAGCGCCCACAACGTACATCAAATTTTCTGAATTTTTCCAAGATTTAGATACTTCAAGCACTTTTTTATACAATTCTTTAGGTTGTGAATCATCAGAAACAGTCAAAGTCTGAAAATCAAAAGCACCCTCATTAGAAGTTAACGCTAACATAATGGTATGCTTGTTTTTGAAAGCTAAAAAAGGTTCTACGGAATCTTTGCCCATATAAGGCGCAACTGTTACACTATCAAAATTTAAATCTTCAAAAAAAGCTTTGGCATACATGGAAGAGGTATTCCCAATATCACCTCTTTTTGCATCGGCAATTGTAAACAGTTCTGGGTACTTTTCATTAATATAATTGATTGTTTTCTGTAAAGAAATCCATCCTTTTATACCATAAGCCTCATAAAAAGCAGTGTTGGGTTTATAGGAAACACACAAGTCGTACGTTGCATCTATTATTCCTTTATTAAATTCGAAAATAGGATCTTCTAATTCTAATAAATGAGTTGGTATTTTACTTAAATCAACATCTAATCCTATGGTTAGAAATGATTTTTTACGTTTAATTTGATCTATTAATTGTTGTGTTGTCATTTTTATGTAGTTGTGCTGCAAAATTACAAACATAGTATGGATAACCTATAAATATTAAAATAAATTTTAAGTTCGAAACACCACGCTGCAACCTAACTAAAAATTATTAGGTTAATTCATGACTGATTTATCTGTCTTAGTTAAAAAAGATTGTGTATAAAAAAGCAATAACCTGAATCGCTCAATCGTAGAAAGTGCCTAAAATAAAAATCAATTTAAGGCACTTCTTTATTTTGATTTATTTGAGTTAAAATCTATTGAATTTAAAAAGAAAATTAATGTTAAAAAAACGTAAAATTAACAGTTGTTGATTAAATCAAAAAAACACGCAAATAAGACAAACATAAAGTATAAGATACTAAAAATCAAAAGATATCATTTTGTAAAAAGACATAAATAATTCAAAACAAAACCTTTTGAAGTGTAAATTCATACAAATATTGAATCAGAATGATTGTAAAAATGAAATTAGATGTAACATTTTTATATCTTTACTCATTAATTACTATTTTATGAAGATCTATTTAAAATTTGATTACGTCCAACTGACGAAAAAAATTGTTCAAGAAAAATTATCTGAACTAGGTTATAAGTATAATTTTATTGGTTTTGGCGAATTCAATTTTTTAGAAAAAGTACCTTCTGCAAAAATAGAAGAGCTTACTACTACCTTTCGCGAATATGGAATTGAAATAGTAGAAAGTCAAAAAAGTGTTTTAGTTCAAAAAATAAAAGATGCTATAGTTGAAATGGTTCACAGCGAAACTCCTTTAAACATCAAAAGCTCTGTTTATATTGCCGATAAATTAAATCTTAGTTACGCCTATTTATCGAATGTTTTTTCGGAAGTAACCTATACTTCTATTGAAAACTTTATTATCATTCAAAAAATAGAATTGGCAAAACAGTTAATGATTAATACACCACTTAATTTAACCGAAATTTCTATTCAATTAAATTATTCTAGTGTAGCCCATTTAAGTACGCAATTCAAGAATATGACTGGAATGACTCCTTCGTCATTTCAAAAAATCATCCTAAAACGAAGAGAATTATCCAACAAAAAACAATAGCTAAACTAATTACAAATATGACTACTGATTATATAAACATTTGCCTTGCTGACGATGATGAAGACGATAGATTGTTTTTTACAGATGCATTTGATGAATTAAAAATTAACACTAAAGTTACCACTTTCAATGACGGTGTAGAACTGATGGATTATTTAAATGATGAAGATTCCGTTTTGCCAAACGTATTATTCTTAGATTTAAACATGCCAAAAAAGAATGGTGTTGAATGTTTGTTAGAAATTAAGAAAAATGAAAAGCTAAATGATATTGCAATCGCTATTTATTCTACCTCTTCCTCTGAAGAGCATATAGAGGAAACCTTTATCAATGGTGCTAATATCTACATCAAAAAACCAAATGACTTCGAGAATTTAAAAAAGATTCTTTCTGAGGTTGTTACTATTAATTGGCAATACCATACTTCTGGTTTAAACAAAGAAAATTTCTTAATGAGAATGTAAATGAAACATATCCAACTTCATAAATCACCTCTATTTCTAAAAATTATTTTTGTCATTTCGGTAGCAATTATATTTTTTATTGGTGGTATTACTTTCAAGCATATTACGGTATTAAAAAAATCGTCTGCTTATGTAAGTAATAGTTATGAAGTAAATATTGAACTTGAGCGCTTATTGTCTTGTATTAAGGATGCGGAAACCGGTCAAAGGGGTTATTTATTGACGAGAGATAAAAAATTCCTTAGACCGTATCACAATTCTGGCGCATTAATCAAAAAGTCTTACCAACGCATTTCAGAATTAACTGCCAATAGCAGAACGCAACAAAGCAACTTAAAAAAACTTCAATACCATATTAATAGAAGGCTAAATTATTTATCTAAAAATCTATATTTAATTGAGCAAAAAAATTATAAGATTAAGACACTGGATTCTAATTTTGTAACGGGGCAAAAAGCAATGGATTCTATTCGATATAGGATACAATCTATGATAATTACCCAGAAAATTCTATTAAAAAATAGACAAAAGGATTATGAATCAACGATGAATTATACTCCGCTATTAATCTATTTAACACTTATTATAACTTTAATTTTGATCACGATTGCATTTGTCAAAATGAATCGAGATCTGATCCTGCTTAAAAACACAATTGACACTCTTACAATTGCAATAGAAGCCAATAAACTTTCTGAAATAGTGGGCAATTTTGGCAGTTGGCAATTGGACATCGAAACCTTTAAATATTCTTTTTCTGATAACGAGTATCGACTTTTAGGGTGTGAACCTCAATCTTTTGAAGCCAGCAAAGAGGAATATTTTAAATTCATTCACCCCGATGATTTAGAATCAGTTAAAGAAAGTGTAAAAAATGTTAGTATCAATAATGCTTTCATACCCATAACCTACCGCATAATTAGAAAAGACGGTGAAGTAAGATATTTTAAAGACAAAGGACAAATTGTTTCCTTTTCGTCAGATAAAAAAACTTTCATCGGTACGACTAGAGACATTACTTCTGAGATTAATGATCGCATTACTACTGAAGAACGCAACAGAGAGTTAGAAAGTAATAATAAAGAGCTTAGTGCTTTCAATTACATTGCCAGTCATGATTTACAAGAACCTTTACGTAAAATAGAAACTTTTATTTCCCGTTTAGTAAGTAAAGACTACGACAATTTATCCAGTTCTGGTCAACAATACATTTCTAGTATTCAAAAATCAACCAATAGAATGCGAGTTCTTATAGAAGATTTACTACAGTTTTCTAGAACCAATAAGATGGAAAAAACATTTGAAGAAGTAGATTTGAATACTCTTCTTGAAAATGCAAAACAGGAACTCGCACAAATTATTGAAGATAAAAAGGCGAAAATAGAAAATAGTGCCTTACCAATTTTAAAAGTAATTCCGTTCCAAATGCAACAATTATTGATCAATTTGATTGGGAATTCATTAAAATACAGCTCGCAAGACAGAACACCAATAATAAAAATAGACTATTCTAAAGTAATTGCTAACGAAGAAGAATTGCTTCCAGAAACGCATCATAAATACCATCGCATCATCATTAAAGATAACGGAATTGGTTTTGATCAAGAATACGCTAAAAATATTTTTGTGCTTTTTAATAGACTTCACAATAAAAATGAATATCAAGGAACTGGGATTGGTTTAGCCATTTGCAAAAAAATAGTAGAAAACCATAAAGGATTTATTTTTGCAAAAGGAATTGTTGATAAGGGATCTGATTTCATTATTTATTTACCCGCAGAATAAGTACTTAGCAACATCATTTATAATTGCAAATAATCTTTAACAAACAAAAAACTGTTTTATAAATGAGACACAATTTGCATAATAACTTTGATTTTCAAGAGATTTTATATAGAATTGAAAAATTATCTTCCGATTCTAAACCACTTTGGGGAAAAATGAATGTCGAACAAATGGTAGCACATTTAAATGCATTTCTTGAAACAGCATTAGATATTAACAATCCTAAAAGAATGTTTATTGGAAAAGTAATTGGAACATTTTTTAAAGCAAGATATGTAAGTGAAAAACAATTTTCTAAAAATTCTAAAACACACAAGACTTACAAATTTTCGGATGTAAGAGATTTTCAAAAAGAAAAAATAAGATCCATTGATTTGCTAAATCAATTTAACAAAGGTGGAATATCAAAATGCACTACAAAACCGCATCCCTTTTTTGGCCACTTAACTGCAGAAGAATGGGCAATTGTACAATGGAAACATTACGACCATCATTTAAGACAGTTTGGAGTATAGATAAAAGGATTAGTTTCTTAGATTTTAAGGAAAAGGAAAACATTGAGTTTCATTTATGTTCCGTTCTTATTGTCGTTGCAATTAGTTTTTTTGTAATTAAATAAGAATCTTATACTTTCGCTTTTTTGATCACAAATCTACCTTTCTCAAATAAAAATCATTTATATTTTTTCTAAACCTACAACTACAAAACTTATAATAGCATTTTTGAACTATTGTAGTCTTCAAAAAATTCTTATTTCAGTTTTGAAAGAATAAAACCTTTAAATTCTGTAAGATTTTTTTAAATGGATGTAACATATTTTTGAAGATCTAAACGGAACTTTGCATCATACTTTTTTATAAAATAAAAATTATAATATCTCATTAAATCATCCATTTGATTTAAAAAACAAACATGAAAAACATATTGAATATCAAAAAAGTATTCACTGCATTAGCCATATTTTCAGGAATAGTAATAGTTGATGCTCAGGAAATAGAAAAACAGGATCAAACGTTTCTCTATGAAATTGGTTTGGCAACAAGCAATACAGACATAAGTTTAGGTTACGAACATTTTAATGATTTTGCAGTGCTTACAAATCAAAACGTTAAAGAGGGATTAAGTCAAGTTTCGCTGAAATTAGCTTACAGATTTAAATTATAACACCATCTTAAATGAAAACATTTAAAATACTATTAAGCCTTGCTATAATTACACTTAGTTTTAGTTCTTGTAAAAGTGATCAACAAAAAAAAGCGGAAATTGTTACCAATAATTACGTTCGATTTGTAGACTCTGTTACGAACATTGGCAGAATTAATGCTGGTGAGAATTGGAATGCAATTGCAAAGAGTTATGATAAAAAATCAAACGAACTCAATATTGAAATTGACAAACTGGAAGACGTTACAATTTATGATAAAAAAATAAATCCAGCTACCGCAAAATATGAAAATTTTAGAAATCTAGCTTTTGAAAAGAAGTTAGAGCAAAAAAAAGATTCCCCATCAAAATAAAGAATTAGTTAGTTATCCAAAAAAAACCAGCGAGAACTCATTTCCGCTGGTTTTTTATTTATATTATATTTCAATATTTTATTTAGAAAACTTCGCTTGCTTCCTTTAATTTTTCCATGTTGTTCACTAATTGCAACTCGTCAATTAGTTTCTGGATTTTTCCGTTCATTACACCATCCATATCAAAAACATCCATACCAACTCTGTGATCCGTTACACGACCTTGTGAATAATTATAGGTACGAATTTTTGCAGAACGGTCACCCGAGCTTACTTGCGATGTACGTTTTACAGCGTCTTCGGCTTGTTTTTTTGCTAATTCTTGTTCGTACAAACGAGAACGTAAAACACCAAAAGCTTTATCCTTATTCTTGTGTTGCGATTTTTGATCTTGACATTGTGCCACTAATCCTGTAGGAATGTGCGTCAAACGAACTGCCGATTTAGTTGTATTTACCGATTGTCCTCCTGGTCCTGACGAACAGAAAAAATCGACACGCACATCATTCATATCAATTTGTACATCAAACTCTTCCGCTTCAGGAAGCACCATCACAGTCGCTGCCGAAGTATGTACACGTCCTTGTGTTTCCGTTTGAGGAACACGTTGTACGCGGTGAACACCAGCTTCAAATTTCAAAGTTCCATATACATCTTCACCAGTTACTTCAAAAATAACCTCTTTGAATCCGCCAGAAGTTCCTTCATTCATATCTACAACCGAAGTTCTCCAGCCTCTATTTTCACAATATTTGGTATACATACGAAATAAATCTCCTGCAAAAATACTCGCTTCATCCCCACCCGTTCCGGCACGAATCTCCACCATAACATTTTTTGCATCCTCAGCATCCTTAGGAATCAACATAAATTTGATTTCCTCCTCTAGAGTTGGCAATCTGTCTTTGGCTTCATCCAGTTGCATTTTGGCCATTTCGGTCATATCTGCATCACTATTATCAGCAATTATTTCGTTTGCTTCATCAATATTGGCCATCAAAACCACGTATTCATCGCGTTTTTCTGCCAAAGCTTTTAAACTTTTATACTCTTGATTCAATTGCACATAACGTTTCTGATCCGAGATTACATCCGGTTGAATGATTAAATCCGAGATCTCATCGAAACGTTGTTTTACTATTTGAAGTCTATCTAACATTTTCTGTTCTTTTATTGGAGTGCAAAATTACGAAATTTTTATTTATAGTTCGATACTTGCTCTTTTCAATTTTTCTCCTTTACTATAATTGAATATTTAGGAGCTATTTCCTGCTTTCCGCTTGTATCTTTTATTATAGTTTTACGCTAGCGCTCCAAACTAAAATAAAAGGATATCGCTGCAATCACGGCTAGGGTTTTATAATAACTAAACTAATATCAAATGGGGAGTGTTTTTTAATTTCTAACAAGAGTTTTCATTTTAATATTTAAGTATAGTGGTCTAAAAATAGTCTACGATAAGCAATAATTTATTCTCCATTTTTAAGAAAAATACATTCCTTACAATTTAAATATTAAAAGATAAATGAAATTGAAAATAAAGTAAGTTCTTATACTACCTTTGGTTTGCTTTTAAAAAATAAATAAGTAAAAAAAATAGTTCCTATGCCTACAGTAATTACTTCTAAGAATGACGACGAAGAGAACTATTCCTCTCAATTATTAACGGCAAATAAAAATCTAGCGTTACAAATTATTGAAACAAAAACACGTGAAGCGCAGTTAGTTATCGCTAACGCTAAACTTGTTTTTCAAAATAAAGAAAAAGAAAATCGCGCCGCTGAATTAGTCATTGCTAATCAAGAATTAGCTTTTCAGAATCAAGAAAAGCAAAATCTAGCAGAAGAACTAATTGTAGCTAACACGCAACTTGAGTTTCAAAATAATGAAAAGGAAGATCGTGCCGCTGAATTAATCATTGCTAATCAAGAATTAGCGTATCAAAATAAAGAAAAGCAAAAACGAGCGGAAGAACTAATTGTAGCCAACACCGAACTTAAGTTTCAGAATATTGAAAAGGAAAACCGTGCCGCCGAATTAATTATTGCTAATCAAGAACTAGCTTATCAAAATGAAGAAAAGCAAAAAAGAGCGGAAGAATTAATTGTAGCCAACACCGAACTTAAGTATCAAAACAAAGAAAAAGAAAAACGTGCTGCTGAATTAATTATTGCTAATCAAGAACTAGCCTTCCAAAATCAAGAAAAGCAAAAACGAGCAGAAGAATTAATTGTAGCCAACACGGAATTAGGGTTTCAAAATAAAGAAAAAGAAAAACGTGCAGCCGAATTAATTATTGCAAATCTTGAACTTGCCTACCAAAATCAAGAAAAACAAAAACGAGCGGAAGAATTAATTGTAGCCAACACCGAACTAGAATTTCAAAATAAAGAAAAAGAGAAACGTGCCGCCGAGTTAATAATTGCCAATGAAGAATTAGCGTATCAAAATCAGGAAAAGCAGAAACGAGCTGAAGAGCTAATCATTGCCAACGAGGAGCTAGAATTTCAAAATAAAGAAAAAGAAAAGCGTGCTAACGAATTATTAATTGCCAATAAGGAAATAGAATCGTTTACCTATATTTCTAGTCATGACTTGCAAGAACCTTTACGAAAAATCCAGTCTTTTTCTGGAAGAATCTTTGTAGAAGAGTATGACAATTTATCTGCAATGGGTAAATATTATGTAGAAAGAACAAAGCTTTCTGCCTTGCACATGCAAACGCTTATAAATGACCTACTTGCCTATTCAAGAACAAATACAACACAAAGAAAATTTGTAAATAGCGATTTAAATCAAGTAGTGAATGAAGCGTTAGAAATGCTCAAAGAAGAGCTACAAGATAAAGACGCTACGATAGAGATTAAAGATTTGTGTGAGATAAATATCATTCCGTTTCAATTTAGACAACTGATTCAAAATTTAATAAGTAACTCCCTTAAATTTTCAATTCCAGGAAAAAAACCACATATTGTAATCATGTGCAATTTCATCAAATATGATCCAACAACTGCTATTGATTATATATTAAAAAAAGATTACTACCATATCACTATAAAAGATAATGGAATAGGATTTGAAGCAGAATATAAAGATAAAATTTTCGAAATATTTCAACGTTTACACGATAGAAAAGAATACCCAGGAACAGGAATTGGACTAACGATCGCAAGAAAAATAATTGAAAATCACCATGGACTTATCACTGCTGAAGGAAAAATCAATGAAGGCGCACAATTTGACATTTATATTCCTGCTCAACAGTAATTATTTAAAATAAAACTAACCAACTTACTTAATTCTATTTCTAAAATTAGTTTAGTTATTTAGATTGTAATTTTTATCTTATAAATTTTATAATTTGAATTTAAATAAATAGTAATTTTGAGACTCCGTATTTTGAAATGTTTATTAATAGAGAAAATTGCATTAGTATTCTTTTTGAAAATTACAGTGGTATTATATCCTTCTCGATTTAGAGAAAAAACAAGGATTTGGTTGCGCGTCACTTTCAAGCTACAGGGGATAAAATAACAAAACTAAAATATGCAAGACGAAATTATAAAACATACAAAAAAATTACATTCAGCTATGAGTAACAAAGACCATTCATTTAAAGAAAAGGTAACAGAAATAATTATTGAAATTTTCATAATCGTTTTTGCGGTATCACTTTCGATATGGCTTCACTCATGGAGTGAACATAAGCATGAACAAGAAGAAGTAGCTGTTTTTCTTCGTAATTTAAAAAGTGATTTGGAAAATGATATTAAAAGTTTGGATGAAGTAAAAGTAGAATATGAGAAGACAAATATTGGTTATGAAAAACTTTTAGCACTTACATCTCTTCAACTTGATAGCATACAAAAATCTAATACTAAAGTTTATTTCCCTGTTAATTCACAAGGACGAAAACTAAATATTGCTAATTATGAAGCTTTTAAGTCTAGTGGTAAAATTGGCTACATTGAAGACGAAGTATTAAAACAGAAAATACTAACCTATTACCAACAATGGTTACCGTCAACTGGCGAAGTCGATAAAATTTATAATGATTTTCTATTCAAATGTTTTGACAAAATGATAGAAAATGCAGATAAATCAGACGCAGAACTATATTCAGACCCAAAATTCAAAAAGACAATGTCTTTTCTTATCATAATAGGTAAAAATAACATAAGAGTTTATGACCAAAATGTAAAACCACAAGCAATTAAACTTATTAAAGAAATTGAAAAAGAGATAAATAAATAAAAAAGCGAACGCACAACAGCGGTTTGCATAAATGGCGAGAATTGTGTTAAATTCACATTTATCTTTAGCAAGAAATTTTATGTTAGCCAAAAAATCTCGGTCACGAGGTGAGCCACTTCTGCAAGCCACTACACGATTTACTAATTAGTCAAAAAAATTGAAAGAAAAAGTAAACGAAGATCATAAAATAATTTCAGTGCCAAGCTTACTTCAAATTGGCTACTATTTATTTGGAATTTTATTCTCCTTAGGACTAACTTATTTGATATACAGTTCAAAAACAAATCCTAATGAGGGTCAAAATGAGGTTGTAAAAGGCGTTATAGTATTTATATTCTTGTCGATGGCACTGGCTTGTACTTATATGCTTTTGCGTTCAAAAAAGATTGTGCTAACAAATAAAAATTTAATACTATCGTATCCGTTACTATTCTACTCTAAAAAGATAGAATTTAAAAATATAAAAAAAGTAACTGAAGACAATTATAAAATAGAAAGCTCTCATAATTTTAGTCAAATAGATATATATAGCGGTCTAAAAATCAATATTGAATTTTTTGACTCTAAAAAAATTGTAATTAATTCTATGGAAATAACGAATTACAATTTGATGTCAAAGAATTTAAAAAATACGACTAGACCCTATTTTAAAATAGTATTAAAAGATAAGAGTCAAAAGAATTTTCAAGGATATGGATGTTTATTAGTTTTAGTTATAGTGACCTCTGGACTACTAATTTCCTTATTTTAAAATAACATTATTACGAGCTTATAAGTTCTAGTTTGCAATTTAGATAGGCTGGACGATGTCTTTTTCCTATTTTTGTTTTCACTTTAAACCTTCTAATTTCAAATCTATGAAAAATAAAATTGCATTACTCGTATTTCTTGTAGCTTTTAGTGCTTGTAAAAAAGTAGATTCTGAAGCAAATGAAAAAGATAAAATCAAATTAGCGCATTGGCTTTTAGGAAATTGGGAAGACAAATCAGTAGATGGTTCACTCACTGAAAATTGGTCAAAAGTAAATGACAGTACATATCAAGCTACTTCTCACTTTATAAAACTAAAAGATACCTTGCACTATGAAACCATTCGCTTGCAACAAAAAGGCGAAACACTAACCTATATAGCAACTGTACAAGGACAAAATGATGACAAGCCTGTTGCTTTCAATCTAATAACAGTTACCGATAAACAATTGGTTTTTGAAAATCTAAAAAATGATTATCCACAAAAAATTAGCTACACTCACATTTCAAAAGACAGTTTAGTTGCTGAAGTTTCTGGGATCCAGCAAGGAAAAGCAAGTAGCGAGAAATATAAAATGGGTAAACGTAAGTAACGCATCGACTTGAATCATATCTTTTTACTTTTACCTTCCTTAAATTTAATTAATATTAAAAACCTTGTTAACAACAGTGAATAAAGCACTTAAATAAATAAGACGAACTTTTCAGGATAGATTTAAAATCTGCAATATGTTGTTTAATCTCCTAATAATTATATTGGAATCCTATTCTCAATTAATAGAAAAAAAGGAAGCAAAAGCCGTTTACATTGATTGGGATTTTATACTTAATGTACAACTAGTTTCGTAGTTAGAAAATTTGTTAATAATTTAAAAATCACGCCTCTTAAATCGCAAGCATTGGCAAGCATCAAGACTTAAGGCTGTAATTGCGCCGCAGATTCAAAAATGAAATCAAATTGAAAAATTACGAAAACTTACGCGATACTCTTTTATTTTATGGAGTTGATTGTCACCAACCCTATTATGTATCTTCTGGTAACACCATTTTTGAATTTCCTGACAAAAGCTTTCGGATGGATTTTTATTCCATTTGTATCTGTATCAATGGAGAAATCACTATCGAAATAAATAATAAACTCTATACGATAACAAAAAATAGTTTTTTCATTTCCGCCCCATCAACCATAGTTCGTTTTAAAGCTGTAAGTATAGATCTTGAAATTAAATTACTGTTTTTCGAAAATAATTTTTTACTTAAAAATATGGCTAATCCATTTTTTATAGAAAAACTATCACTGTTCCAACACTCCTATTACAGTGTAATTAATTCGAATGAAGTAGAAGCCGAAAAATTGCATAATATTCTTAACTACCTAAAGGAACAGTCTAAAAGGAACGGAAAATTTGTAGAGGATATTATACGCACAATAATTGTAAATCTGTTATTGGAAGCTGCCCATATTATAGATCAATATAAAATTCAATCTTCGGAAAACCATCCCTTAAACAACAGTTTGTTTTATAAATTTATGACATTAGTAAATGAAAATTGTAGTAAACATAAAGAAGTTGACTTTTATGCCAATCAATTGTTCATCAGCAATAAACACTTGATTGTTTTGTCAAAAAAAGCAACTGGAAAAACACCACATCAAATTATAGATGAAGCTTTATTAAAAGAGGCTTTTGTTTTGTTGAGCACACCAGAACTCACGGTTTCAGAAATTGCTTACCGTCTTCAGTTTAATTCCAATTCTGCTTTCGGACGATTCTTTAAAAGGTATACTACCATTTCCCCTTCTGAATATAGAATCCGAGAAGACGTTTAGAATTTAAGGTTAAATATGATGAATTTGGGGATATAAGTTAATTTAAACATAACGGTAAATTTGTTCTAATCAATAAAAATTTAAAGAACATGAAACCAGATACTTCAAAATTTGATAAAATACTAAATGCTTCAGAACAATTTGGAAAAGTAAACCACGAACCCGATTCCAGTAAAGAAGTACAAGTGAACAGCCAACAAAAAACGATGCCTTTTTCGGATCAAATCGGAAATTACCAACGAAACAAAGGCATTCCGTCTGCATCTTTTGATAAAAGCAAAGTATATATTGTGGGAAGTGGAATTGCAGGAATGTCTGCAGCCTATTATTTTATCCGCGATGGACGTATTCCTGGTGAAAATATTGTTTTCCTAGACCAATTGTCTGTTGACGGTGGCTCTATGGATGGTGCTGGAAATGCCAAAGATGGATATATTATACGTGGTGGACGTGAAATGGATATGACCTATGAAAATCTGTGGGATATTTTTCAAGATATTCCTGCTCTAGAATTGCCAGAACCTTATAGTGTTTTAGACGAATATCGATTAGTGAACGATAACGATCCTAATTATTCAAAAGCCCGTTTAATTCATAATCAAGGACAAATAAAAGATTTTAGCAAGTTTGGTTTAGAAAAAAAAGACCAATTGGCAATCGTCAAGTTATTGATGAAGAAAAAAGAAGAATTGGATGATTTAACTATTCAAGATTATTTTAGCGAATCGTTTTTAAATAGTAATTTTTGGTTTTTTTGGCGTACTATGTTTGCCTTTGAGAACTGGCATAGTTTGTTAGAATGTAAGCTTTACATGCATCGCTTTTTACATGCTATAGATGGTATGAAAGATTTCTCTTGCCTGGTTTTTCCAAAGTATAACCAATACGACACCTACATCACGCCATTGAGAAAATTTCTTGAAGGAAAAGGAGTTAAAATTGAGTTGAATACATTAGTCAAAGACTTAGATATTCATATTGATACAGAAGGAAAAGTAGTGGAAGGAATTATTGCTGAAAGAGATGGTAAAGAAGTAAAAATCCCAGTAGGCAAAAAAGCTTATGTTATTGTAACCACAGGTTCTATGACAGAAGACACTTTTTATGGTGATAACAAAACAGCACCCGTAATTGCAATTGATAACAGCACTAGCGGACAAAGTGGCGGCTGGAAACTTTGGAAAAATTTAGCTGCAAAATCTCCAGTATTCGGTAAACCAGAAAAATTCTGTTCCAATATTGAAAAATCTGGTTGGGAATCTGCAACATTAACTTGCAAACCATCTGCTTTTACAGAGAAATTAAAAGAACTTTGTGTTAACGATCCGTACTCAGGAAAAACAGCAAGTGGCGGAATTATCACCATTACAGATTCTAATTGGTTAATGAGTTTTACTTGCAACAGACAGCCTCATTTTCCTTCGCAACCCGATGATATTTTAGTAGTTTGGGTATATTCTTTGTTTATGGATAAGGAAGGTAATTACATTAAAAAAACAATGCCACAGTGCACAGGAGATGAAATTTTAGCAGAGCTATCTTATCATTTGGGAATTATAAATCAGCTAGATAACGTAGTAGAAAACACAATTGTTAGATCTTCTTATTTACCGTACATAACCTCTATGTTTATGCCAAGAGCCCAAGGTGATCGTCCAAGAGTTGTTCCCGAAGGTTGTAGCAATTTAGGTTTAGTAGGACAATTTGTAGAAACAAACAACGATATTGTTTTCACGATGGAAAGTTCGGTAAGAACAGCAAGAATAGCGGTTTATAAATTATTGAATTTAAACAAACAAGTTCCTGATATTAATCCACTACAATATGATATCCGACAAATATTAAAAGCAACTCAATCGTTAAATGATTACGAACCTATTTTCGGAGAAGGAATCCTAAGAAGAGTGTTAAAAGGAACTTATTACGAACATATTTTGGTGAATACTAATGAAGAAAAAGAAGAACACGAATCTTTTTTCGCAGAACAATTAAACAAATTTCAAGATTGGATGAAAGAATTAAAAGTTTAAAAAAATAGACTCCAAAAACGGATTTGTAATTACTCAATCCCTCCTTTTTTCAATTTAATAATTATTACAAATTAAAAACTAGAAGGATTAGTTTTAAAAATGTAACGCTAGCACATAATGCTCTTTGGATATCCCACAATAAGAGGATTTGCAGTGCGTGAAAACAATAATAAACTACACTAAAACAAAAAAGCTACAAGAAATATTTCTTGTAGCTTTTTTTAGTTACAAACTAAAAATCTATATTTAAGATCAAATATTCTAATCCTGCTGCGTGAATCCCCCAAAATTTGCTACAAACGCTGGGCAAACAAATTAAATACACAATTAAATTCATTACGAGAAACAGGTCGATGTGGCTAACAAAAGTAAACCCAGCAAATTATCAGAACTGATGTAGCAAATGTGATGAAGCGCGTTCCTAGCAATGATTAATTCGTGTATAACTCTCTAAAATTTCATTTCGATACCAAGTTCTAAATTCCTAATTTGCGGCTTCAAATAATTAGTATCAAATGAAGGTCTGTATTGCCGAAAAACCAAGTGTAGCAAGAGAAATAGCATCTGTATTAGGTGCCAATACCAAACACGATGGCTATTATGAAGGGAATGGTTATGCGGTGACCTACACTTTTGGACATTTATGCACCTTAAAAGAACCCAACGATTATAAACCACATTGGAAAAGTTGGGATTTGAATAATTTGCCCATGCTACCTGAAAAATTTGAGACCAAAGTAGTAGAAAACTCTGGAATTCAAAAGCAGTTTAAAATTATAAAATCTTTATTTGACAAAGCCACATTAGTTATCAACTGCGGTGATGCTGGACAAGAAGGAGAACTCATACAGCGCTGGGTGATGAATGAAGCGCAATACAAAGGCGAAGTGCAACGCTTGTGGATTTCATCCTTGACAACCGAAGCCATTAAAGAAGGTTTTCAGAACTTAAAGCCATCTGCTTTATACGATAATTTATATTATGCTGGATTTTCTAGAGCCATTGGCGATTGGTTGCTGGGTATGAATGCGACGCGTTTGTACACCGTAAAACATGGTGGTTACAAACAAGTTTTATCTATTGGTCGCGTACAAACGCCAACATTAGCCATGGTAGTAGATCGGTTTAAGGAAATTGAAAATTTTAAACCACAACCCTACTGGGAATTACAAACTTTATATAGAGAAACACTTTTTAGTTATGAAGAAGGTCGTTTTACAAACAAAGAAGACGGGGAACTTTTAGCCAATAAAGTCAAGGAAAGTGATTTTGAAATTATTGCTGTCGATAAAAAGAACGGAAATGAGTTTGCTCCTAAGTTATTTGATTTAACTGGATTACAGGTCTATTGCAATACCAAATTTGGGTTTACAGCAGATGAAACTTTAAAAATTGTACAAACCTTATACGAACAAAAAGTAGTTACGTATCCTAGAGTAGACACCACTTTTTTACCAAGCGATATTTATCCGAAAGTGTCTGGTATTTTACAGAATTTAACTAATTATGGCGAATTGACACAACCATTATTAGGAAAAAAAATTAAAAAATCACCTAAGGTTTTCAATGACAAAAAAGTAACAGATCACCACGCAATTATTCCAACAGGAGTTCAAAATAAGTTGCAATACAATCAGCAACAGGTTTATGATATTATTACAAGACGTTTTATTGCCGTTTTTTATGACGATTGTTTGGTAGCCAATACCACCGTTTTGGGAAAAGCAGCCGATGTAACTTTTAAAACCACTGGAAAAGAAATCTTAAAAAAAGGATTTCGTGTTGTTTTTGAAGATCCTAATGGAAAGGAGAAGGAAGCCGATATACTTCCTAGTTTTATTGTGGGCGAAAAAGGCCCGCACCAACCTTCCTTTTTAGAAAAGGAAACAAAACCACCCAATCAGTTTACAGAAGCTACTTTACTTCGCGCCATGGAAACAGCCGGAAAACAAGTGGATGATGAAGATTTACGCGAATTGATGAAAGAAAACGGTATCGGACGTCCATCAACGCGAGCTAATATTATAGAAACTCTTTTTAGGAGACAATACATTATTCGTAATAAAAAACAAGTATTGCCAACACCTACTGGTATTCAATTGATTGATACGATTCAGAATGAATTAGTCAAATCGGCTGAACTTACGGGTTCTTGGGAAAAGCAATTAAAAGATATAGAGAAAGGAAACTATAGCGCTGGTTCTTTTATCAATAATATGAAACGCATGATTGAAGTCTTGGTCGATGAAGTGCGTAGTGAAAAGCGACACGCCAATATTTCTCACGCACAAGCTCCTCAGAAAGAAGTCGTCAAAGCAGAGAAAAAGAAAGCGGCGGGAATTTTGGCAGAAATTTGTCCAAAATGTAAAAACGGTTCTCTTATAAAAGGAAAATCAGCTTACGGTTGCAGCAACTATAAATCGGGATGTACGTTTGTGCTACCTTATATATTTGCTGATAAAAAAATCTCCGAGAATCAATATTTAAGATTGATTCAAAAAGGGGCTACAGTAAATTTAAAAGACTTTAAAACTGAAACTGGAGTTGTTGAGGGTTTACTCCGTTTTGATGAAAACTTCCAAATTAAATTAGAACCTAAAAAAACAATTGCTTCTAGTCCAGCAGATCAATCCAAATCTGCTTCGGATGTATTGATTTGTCCAAAGTGTGCAAAAGGAAGTATTTTAAAAGGCAAAACTGCTTATGGCTGTAGCCAATATAAGTTGGGATGCGATTTTAAAGTAACTTTTGATGAAGTCAGGTCAAAACTAAAAGATCAAAAACCTACAAAAGAAATTGTTCATACAATCCTAAAAAATAGTGCTAAATAACTGACTCCAAGTAAGTTTTATGTTACTATAAATTTTTATACTTCTCAGATTATTACAGTGAATTGAACTTAATAAACACCTTTAATAATCTCTACAAATGTTAAATATTTAAAACAAAACTCTGATAATCATATAATTAACAATTACCAAGATTTATTATTGATATTTAATCTAAATAAGCTTTGTGGATTCAAAATGAGGTTTTATATTTGCATCGTTATTTTTAATTATTCCAAATAAAGAATCATGAGCAATCAAATTAAAGTCCTTTTCATCTTATTATTTACATCATTTTACATACAAGCACAAGAAACCGGAATTATCGAAGGAAGAATACTTTCTGCCGATGGATTTCCGCTAAAGGGAATTGCTATTAAATTAGGCAAAGAAGCAAAAACTACTGAAACTAATGATAATGGTGAGTTTAGTTTCAAAAATTTCCCAATAGGAAGCCATACTATTACATTAGATGGAATCGGAATGAAGAGACAATCTAAAGAGATTAAAGTTTTACCAAATCAAACTAATTTTGTGGAGTTTAAATTAATCGAAGAAATTACCGCTTTAAAAGAATTGGTAATTAGAATTAAACAAACCCCAAATAAGAAAAAAGAAACTGTTTTATCTGGTCTGAACATTAAACCAATTGATTTGCCACAGAGTCTTCAAATTATAGGACATCATGTTATTGAACAGCAACAGTCTGTACGATTGAGCGATGTAATCAAAAATATAAATGGTGTATATGTTGGTTCAGCACGTGGAGGCGCATCAGAAACCTTCTGGTCTAGAGGATATGATATGTCTTCGAACAATATGTTTAAAAATGGATTCCGTTTGAATAGCGGTTCGATGCCGGAAGTTTCTTCGCTTGAAAGAGTGGAAGTACTTAAAGGAAGTGCTGCCTTATTATTTGGTAACGTTGCTCCAGGTGGTATCGTAAATATGGTTACCAAAAAACCTTCATTTAAAAGTGGTGGTGAAATTAGCATGCAAATGGGAAGTAATTCTTTCTATAAGCCATCGATTGATATTTATGGTCCTTTAGACAAACATATTGCATACCGTTTTACAGGTTCTTACGAGAACTCTGAAAGTTTTAGAGACGTGGTGAAAAAAGAACGTTACTATATAAATCCATCTGTACTTTTTAAAGCGAGTGATAAAACAGAAATTGTATTACAAGGAGATTATTTACATGACAATTGGACTCCCGATTTTGGAACAGGTATTATTGGAAAAACTATTGTTGATATTCCAAGAAATACTTACTTAGGTGCTGATTGGTCTAATGGGCAAACTAGACAAGCGAGTGTTTCTGGATTAGTAAAACATGAGTTAAATGAAAATTGGAAACTGAATTTTAATAGTTCATTTCAAAACTTTGAAAGAACATCAAAAGGAACAGAACGTGTTCAACCAGCAGCAAACGGTGACTGGAGTCGTCCATTAGGTCAAAATAAAAATTCAGAACAAATTATTGGAGAACAATTTAGCGTACAAGGTAATTTTCAAACCGGTAGCGTAAAGCATCAATTGTTTACTGGAATTGATTTTGAAAATTCTTTTTCTCAAGGATATACATACACTTTTACACCAAATACTTATGGTAGTGGAAATATATTTGACCTTGATAATTTCAATCAAGGCGGAGCAATGCCAGAAGGGACAAATACTAAAATTGTAAAAACAGATACCAACCGTTTCGGAATTTATGCACAAGATTTAATTTCTCTTACTGAAAAATTTAAAGTACTTGCAGGAATTCGTTGGTCATGGCAAGAAGCGCAAGCAACTAGTCAAGATTTAACTCAAACTCCTATAGTAATAAAGGAAGATGCAAAACGTATTGATCAAGCCTTTACTCCAAAAATTGGTCTAGTATACCAACCTACTAAAGACATGTCGTTGTTTGCTAGTTATTCCAACTCGTTTACACCAAACTCAGGAACAACAGTAGATCTAAAAGTAATTAAACCATCTATAATTGACCAATATGAATTGGGAATTAAGAAAGATTTCTGGAGAGGTTTCTTGAGTACTAATGTTACTTTATACCAAATTGAAAACAGTAATTTAGCACAAACTGCTGAGTTTAAAGCAGACGGATCAAGCAATACTGATTCCTCTATAAAAGTATTAAGTGGTGCAACAAAAAGTAAAGGAGTTGAACTAGATATTACAGCAAGACCTACAGAAGGTTTAAGCATTATGGCAGGATACAGCTACAATGACATGCGTTATACTAAAACTTCAGGTCTTCAAGGAAGTGCTATTGAAGGTGATCGTTTGACAAGAACACCTGCAAATACAGCTAATTTAAGTTTCTTTTACACATTGCCTTCCGGAATATTAAAAGGATTATCAATTGGTTCTTCTGCAAATTATATCGGAAAACGTGTTGGCGGATGGAACAACCAATATAAATCAAGCGAACCAAATGGTATATTTGATAGAGAAATTCCTTTAGATGGTTACACCACAATCGATATTTCTGCTGGTTACCAATGGGGGAAATTTTCAATCCTATGCAAATTATCTAATATTACAGATGAGTTAAATTATACGGTGCATGAAAACTACAGTGTAAATCCAATTGCTCCTCGTCAAGTAATGACTTCATTAAAATATAAATTTTAAGAAAACTTAAAATAGAATTATAAAAAACTTTTTTCTGTAAGGTCACAAATTGATCTTGCAGAAAAAAGTTTTTATTTTTTATATCAGAATAAGTTATTTTCGCAAATAGAAATCGAACACATAAAATGAAAAAGAAAAACTTTCGTAATTTACATAGAGATTTAGGCTATTTTTATATTGGTCTTATAATTTCCTTTGCCTTTTCTGGATTGATGATGAATCATAGAGATTCTTGGCATCCTGAAAAATATACAACGGAAACTAAAATGATTCAGGTGCAACTTCCAGAGGAGAACCAAATCAATGAAAAATTTGCTGAAGCGTTGGGTGTAAAATTAGGAATCGATGATAAACTCCGAAAACACAGCATTAAAAAAGGGAGTTTGAAAATTTCGTTTGAAAATCATGATCTCGAAATTGACCTAAAAACAGGAAAAGGGGAAATGGTAACTTTTATAAAAACACCAATTATTAGTCAAGCGATGAAATTGCATAAGAGCACTTCTAATTTTTGGATATATTATTCTGATATTTTTGCGTTGAGTTTAATCGCTATAGCATTAACTGGAACCATAATGGTTAAAGGCGGAAAATTCAGCTTTAAAGAACGGGGTTGGAAACTAGCTTTAGCTGGAGTTTTATTTCCCTTACTATTCTTATTTTTATTATCTTAGTAGAAACAAGTACTGCTAAAATAATTTGCCAAATTACAAATAGAAAACAATTATCTACATTGAAATATGAAGCTCTCTCTAAAAAATTTACTTTGCCTTTTTGTGTTATTATTATCTACTTCTTGTATTTCTAAAAAAAATAGCAAACTTAGGACGAACAACCAATTCAATGAGAAATATAAAGAAAGCGTAAAATCTTTCACAGGAACATTAGACGCCACCCAATACAAAGAAATTAGAGCTTTATTTGAAAAGGAATTAAACACTACTTTGCCCCAAGATAAAAACATATTAATAAATTACAGTCAGAAAGCAGAAAATTGTATTTCACCAGAAATAAATAAAAGAAAAAAATCAATTCAAATTGACAATAAAATAAAAATTTCCCAATCAATCAGTGCCCAAAACAATACTATTGATTTCTTCGTTTATACGGAAGATAACTTTGATAAAGAGAAAGTAAATTTTATTTTAGACTCAGGATTTTTCTATAATAAAGTATTTACGCTTCACGAAAATTGTGCTGCTTTCTTTATTCTCAAATCTAATGGAGATTTCATGAAATTTTATGGTGAAGATTATTACAGTCAGGTTATCTACTTTTTAAAGAAAAAGTAATTTTTTACTATACCTTTCAAATAAAAATAAAAAATCCCAATTCTGAATAATCAGAATTGGGATTTTTTAATATCTAAAATGTCCAAAATCTATTTCAATCCAGCTAAACTTTGCTCGATCGTTTCAATTTTAGCAAGTGCATCTGCTTCTTTTTGTCTTTCGTTTGCCAAAACTTTTTCTGGTGCACCAGCTACAAATTTCTCATTTGCCAGTTTATTTTGAACTGATTTCAAGAAACCTTGCGTGTAAACCAACTCTGCAGTTAGTTTTGCTATTTCAGCCTCTACATCTATACTTCCGGTAATTGGAATAAAATATTCATTTGATTTTACTCGGAAAGATAAAGCGCCATCCACTTTGTCTGAGACATATTCTAATGTAGTAATATTGCCTAATTTGGTTACAACCGAATCAAAATAAGTCGAAGTTTTATCATTATTAATCGCTTTCAATTCAATTGCATCTTTGAAAGGAATATTCTTGTCTTTACGGATTGTTCTAATACCTGAAATTACTTCAATTGTATTTTCGAAATCTGTAATTAGATTGGCGTTAAATGGTTTCATTTCTGGCCAAGTAGAAACAATTAAAGCTTCCTCAGTCGTTCTTTCAGCTAAAATTTGCCAAATTTCTTCTGTCAAGAAAGGCATAAATGGATGCAATAACTTCAAGTTGTTTTCCAACATTTCAATCGCTTTCGCAAAAGTTACGCTGTCAATTGGTTGCTGGTAAGCTGGTTTTATCATTTCTAGGAACCAAGAACAGAAATCATCCCAAACCAATTTATAAATTGCCATTAAAGCATCAGAAATTCTATATTTCTCAAAATTATCTTCAATTTCTAAAAGTGTTTGCTGCAATTTGGCTTCATACCATTCTATTGTTACTTTAGAAGATTCCGGTTGCGCAATAACATCTGAAACTTCCCAACCTTTAATTAATTTGAATGCATTCCAAATTTTATTGGTAAACGCTTTTCCTTGTTTACACAACTCTTCATCAAACATAATATCGTTTCCAGCAGAAGCGCTCAAAAGCAACCCTACACGAACGCCATCGGCACCAAATTTCTCAATTAAATCTAATGGATCTGGTGAATTCCCCAATGATTTAGACATTTTACGCCTTTGTTTGTCCCGAACTAAACCTGTCAAATATACATTTGTAAACGGTTTTTTATCGGTATATTCATACCCTGCAATAATCATACGAGCCACCCAGAAAAACAAAATATCTGGACCAGTTACTAAATCATTCGTAGGATAATAATATTTAAAATCCTCGCTTTCTGGATCCATAATTCCTCCAAAAACAGACATTGGCCATAACCAAGAAGAGAACCAAGTGTCTAAAGCATCTACGTCTTGTGTAAGATCAGAAATTTGAAGTTCATGGTTAGCCGTTTTTTCTTTGGCTAATGCCAAAGCTTCTTCAACAGATTCAGCCACTACAAAATCTTCTTTTCCGTCGCCGTAGAAATAAGCAGGAATTTGTTGTCCCCACCACAATTGGCGAGAAATATTCCAATCGCGAATATTATTCAACCAATGCGCATAGGTATTATTAAAACGTGCTGGATGTAATTTAATATCGCCATCTACCAAAACAGATTGTATCGCTGGTTTAACTAAATCCTCCATTTTCAAGAACCATTGGTCTGACAAACGAGGTTCGATCACCGCTTTTGTTCTTTCAGAAGTTCCTACTTTATTCAAGTGAATTTCCGTTTTTGCCAAAGCACCAATTGTTTCCAATTCTTTTGCAACTTCTTCACGAACTACAAAACGGTCTTTTCCTTGGTAATGCAAACCAAAACTATTTAGTGTAGCATCTTCATTAAAGATGTCTACTATTTCCAAATTGTGTTTTTCACCCAAAGTCTTGTCATTCATATCGTGAGCAGGCGTTACTTTTAGGCAACCTGTTCCAAATTCGATATCTACATACTCGTCTTCGATAATAGGAATAATTCTTCCGCAAATCGGAACGATTGCTTTTTTTCCTTTCAAATGAGCAAACCGCTCGTCATTAGGATTGATACAAATCGCAGTATCTCCAAAAATGGTTTCTGGACGCGTTGTAGCAATTGTCAAAAAGTCTTCGGTTCCTTCAATTTTATATTTTAGGAAATACAATTTCCCTTGTTGTTCTTCATAAATAACTTCTTCGTCAGACAAAGTCGTTTTCGCTTCTGGATCCCAGTTTACCATTCTGTAGCCGCGATAAATTAATCCTTTGTTGTATAAATCCACAAAAGATTTTATAACAGATGCTGACATATCTGGATCCATTGTAAACTTGGTTCTCTCCCAATCGCATGAAGCACCTAGCTTTTTAAGTTGATCTAGGATAACACCACCGTATTTATCGGTCCATTCCCAGGCGTGCGCCAAAAACTCTTCGCGAGTTAAATCATTTTTATTGATTCCTTCTGCTTTTAATTTGGCTACCACTTTTGCCTCAGTAGCAATTGATGCGTGATCCGTTCCAGGAACCCAACAAGCGTTGAATCCTTTTAGACGTGCTCTTCTAATCAATACATCTTGAATGGTATTGTTCAACATGTGACCCATGTGCAAGACTCCAGTTACGTTTGGTGGAGGAATTACAATGGTATAAGGTGTTCTATGATCTGGCTCCGAATGAAAATAATTGTTTTTCATCCAATAGTCATACCATTTATTTTCTATATTTTTAGCGTCAAATTGTGCAGGGATAGTCATATAAAGCAACTGTTAAAACCAAAATTATACTTTGGTCTGATATTTGTAATTTAGATAGGGAACAAAAGTAAATAATTATGTACACTATAAAAAGATAAATAAAAATTTGTGCATTAATTAAAAGAAACTATTTTTACTAAATGATTCAAAACAAATAAAAATGAAAAAAACAATAATTTTATTCGCATTAGCATTAATAAGTAGTATTGGTTTTGCTCAAAATGGACCTAAAATCGTATTCTCTGCGCCAGACAACACAATTGATTATGGCCGAGTTACCAAGTCCGAAAATGGCACACGTGATTTCATTTTTACAAACACAGGCAACGCTCCATTAATTATCACCAATGTACTTTCTACTTGTGGATGTACGGTTCCAACAAAACCAGATGAGCCAATAATGCCCGGTAAAACAGGAAAAATTACAGTAAAATACAATATGGCTCCCGGTCCTATTAGAAAAACAATAACTGTTGAATCTAATGCCGTAAATTATGATGACGGAAGAGTCGCTATAAAAATAAAAGGAGAAGTAATTTCTAATTAATTTTTAAAATTGATCCAACCAAAAATGCTTCTGAAAATTTTCAGAAGCATTTTTTTTTATAAAACATCTTCTAATTGGAATCTGAATATCAATATTTTATCTTCTCTTTCAATTTCTAAATTGATCCATTTATCGGTTTCCGATCTAAAAATGGCATTTATATGTTCTAAGGTCAGTTTATAAACTGTGTCGTGATTAATCTTAATAATTACATCTCCTTTTAGAAGTCCTGCTTTTGCCGCCGAAGAATTCTTACGAACATGTGCAATTTCATAAACAGGTTTCAATTGAAATTTATATTTGAAATCAGATTTTGTTGTATAAACCTCAGATTCATTAAACTTTGATGCAATTGGAATGGTTTCCATTGGTACTGTTTCTTGAACCCATTGCAATCCGTTGTGTTGCACTTCAATTCCACTTTTATTATAACTGAAAGTGCTAGAAAAATTGCCATTCTTTTTTAAAAATAGCTTTTGATTTTTATAATCAAAAACGACATTAAATCTCTTCATCACTTCACCGCCTACAGAACCCATTCTATCTGTAACCATGGTAACGTTTTTGATTGAAATAGAATCAGGAAAAGCAGCAATAAGGTTTTTAAATTCAAACTCTGCCAAATTAAATTTTTCAATTTTACCTCGCTTACCTTCAATATCACCACTAAATCCTTTCCCTAAGAAATCGTCAAAATTTTTCTGAGGAATAGCAATATTTTTTGAAGAATCTTCAAACAACCACACGGCATCACTATTACCAATATCAATTAATAATTTGACTTCACTCTCTTGAGCATTCAACGTGATTTTACTTTTTAAGTATGGTTTTGATTTCTCTATGGTAATTGGAATTGTGCTAAACTTTTTCTGAATCTTATTTTGATTTTTCTGAATGTCCCTGTAAACAATTATGTGTTTTTTTCGATAATTGATTTCGACTAAATTATTCCTAAAAAAAGGATTTCCAATTATACCGTTTACCGGAATCCCTATGTGAGAAGATAAATTGAACTCAGGATCTAAAACTATATATAGCAAATGACTACTCATTTTTAAGCCACCACATTCTAAAACATTGTTTTGCGATTTTAATCCTTCAACAGCCGTTTGATTTCCAAGTCCACGCAAAATCACTTTCTCTACGTTTATAAACCGAAAATCTTTTTTTTCTTCTAAACTAAAAAGTATAGTTTCAGAAACTCCCGTGTCTAGCAAAAAATTGAGTTCAGTCCCATTTACTTTGATAGGCACAAAAATTAAATTATTTATTATTTTAAAAGGTATTTTTACTCTATTAACTCCTTCTTCAAACAAAAAACCTTGTTGCCCGTAGATCGGAACAATTAATAAAGAAATTAGAACTAAAAAAAGCACTTTAAGCATTGTGATTCATTTAGATAAAAATAGGAAATTAATTGATTCAAAAATGTAGATTTAACAATATATACACTTTTTATTTGCAATAAATTCCGAAAAAAAATCGCAAATTTGCAATTCAATAATCAAGACTATGCCAAAAATATCTAACAAAGGCAAATTAATGCCAGAATCGCCAATACGTAAATTAGTTCCGTATTCAGAAATAGCTAAGAAAAAAGGGAATAAAGTATATCATCTAAACATTGGACAACCGGATATCAAAACTCCTGAAGTTGCCATGGCAGCTGTCAAGAACATAGATTTAACGATTCTTGAATACAGTCATTCTGCTGGTAATGAAAGTTACAGAAAGAAATTAGCTGCTTATTACACCAATCAAGGTATTCCTGTAAATACAGAAGATATTATTGTTACAACAGGTGGATCAGAAGCATTAATGTTTGCAATGGGAAGCACAATGGATCAAGGGGATGAAATTATTATTCCTGAACCATTTTATGCTAATTATAATGGTTTTTCTACTGCGTCAGGAATTAATGTAATCCCTGTAATCTCAACAATTGATACTGGATTTGCATTACCAGCAGTTGCAGATTTTGAAAAACTGATTACACCTAAAACTAAAGCTATTCTTATTTGTAATCCTGGAAATCCAACTGGATATTTATATTCTAAAGAAGAAATTATGCAATTGGCAGCATTAGTCAAAAAGCATGATTTATTTTTAATTTCTGACGAAGTTTATCGTGAGTTTACTTACGATGGTGATATTCATTATTCAGTGATGAATGTTCCAGGACTTGAAGAACATGCAATTATGATTGATTCTGTATCAAAAAGATACAGTATGTGTGGCGCTAGAATAGGATGTATTGTTTCTAAAAATAAGGAATTAATGGCTACGGCAATGAAATTTGCACAAGCAAGATTAAGTCCACCTACAATTGAACAAATTGCAAGTGAAGCAGCTTTAGAAACGCCACAAGCTTATTTTGATGAAGTAATTTCAGAATACAGAGAACGAAGAGATACTTTAGTGGAAGAACTAAATAAAATCGAAGGTGTTATTGTAAGCAAACCAAAAGGAGCTTTTTATTGCATTGCACAATTACCAATTGACAATGCAGATGCTTTTGCACAATGGCTTTTAGAAAGCTATGATTTGAATGGCGAGACTGTAATGGTTGCTCCAGCTGCTGGCTTTTACTCTACTTCTGGAATGGGATTAAATCAAGTTCGAATTGCTTATGTTTTAAAGAAAGACGATTTAATTAGTGCCGTAAGAATATTAAAAGCAGCGATTCCTGTTTATAATGCATTACAAACTAAAGCATAATAGATTAAAAATTCTCAATTCCTACTAATTAGAAAGGAGAATAAATTATTACAAAGGCAATAATCGCAAGGTTATTGCCTTTGTTTTTAATTCAAAAATAAAACTTGTAGAAGGATATTTTTGATTGATTTGTTGTTTATTTCATTCTGCATTTTAATAAAACAAAAATGGGTTTGCCATTAAATAATTCAACCTATAGAAATTCTTTAATTTTTATTATTTACCTTTACGCTTTAAATAAATTTACCCAATATAATAGTTCCTTTTAATGATAAATAAAGAAGAATTTCAAGACGAAATAGGAGATAATCACATTAGTTTATCCGCAAAAAACCCAGTGAGAGATGATGCTTTTGCCATTTCAGATGATGAGAAAATTGAAAAAATAAAAAAAGACGTTGAGAGTATTCTGCTTACACTAGGAATGGACTTGACAGACGATAGTTTAAAAGGCACGCCCAATCGTGTTGCCAAGATGTTTGTAAAAGAAATTTTTGGAGGTTTGAATCCGGAAAGAAAACCAAAAGCATCTACTTTTGACAACAACTACAAATACGGCGAAATGCTTGTAGAGAAAAATATCATTGTATATTCTACTTGCGAGCACCATTTATTACCTATAATAGGAAGAGCACATGTGGCTTACATTTCTAATGGAAGTGTAATTGGTTTATCAAAAATGAACCGAATTGTAGAATATTACTCTAAAAGACCTCAGGTTCAAGAGCGTTTGACGATGCAAATTGTTCAAGAATTACAACAAGCATTAGGAACTGAAGATGTTGCTTGTGTGATTGATGCCAAACACCTTTGCGTAAACTCAAGAGGAATAAGCGATATCGAAAGTAGTACTGTAACATCCGAATTTGGTGGAAAATTTAAAGACAGCGTGACTCGCAGAGAGTTTTTAGATTATATTAAACTAGAGACTAAGTTCTAAATTACTTTATTCGTCATTAAACAATAAACCCTAGCCCTGATTGTAGTGGAAATCCTTTTTATTTTTTCTTAAAAATCAAAAGATTGTAACGCAAAGCAGGAATTAGCTCCTAAAAAACAAACTAAATGCCTTTATACGAAACGCAAACACTCAAAATATACAATTCTCTTTCGGGAGAAAAAGAAGTATTTAAACCAATTCATGAAGGAAATGTGGGAATGTATGTTTGTGGACCTACCGTTTACAGCAATGTTCACCTAGGAAACGTACGAACTTTTATGTCTTTTGATGTGATCTTTAGGTATTTATTACACTTGGACTATAAAACTCGTTATGTGCGTAACATTACTGATGTTGGTCATATTGTAGATGATGTGGATGAAGGTGAGGATAAAATTGCTAAAAAAGCACGTTTAGAGCAACTAGAACCCATGGAAGTTGTGCAGCGTTATACGGTAGATTTTCATGATATCTTAAATGCTTTTAACTTTTTACCACCAAGTATTGAGCCAACAGCAACTGGACACATAATTGAACAAATTGAAATTATCAAAAAAATTATTGATAATGGAATTGGATATGAAGCGAACGGATCGGTATATTTTGATGTGGTAAAATTCAATAAAACCAATCATTACGGACGCTTAAGTGGTCGTAATATTGAGGATATGTTGGCAAACACGCGCGATCTTGATGGTCAAAGTGACAAAAGAAATCCACAGGATTTTGCGCTTTGGAAAAAAGCAGAACCACAACACATCATGCGTTGGCCTTCACCTTGGAGCGATGGTTTTCCGGGTTGGCATTTGGAATGTACTGCTATGAGCACTAAATATTTAGGCAATCATTTTGACATTCATGGTGGCGGAATGGATTTGAAATTCCCTCATCATGAATGTGAAATTGCTCAAAATGAAGCTTGTACTGGGCAAACTCCGGTAAATTATTGGATGCATGCCAATATGCTTACCTTAAATGGTAAAAAAATGGCTAAATCTACTGGCAACAATATTTTACCAAGGGAAATATTGACTGGAGATAATACTATTTTAAGCAAAGCTTTTTCAGCTTCAGTAGCACGATTTTTTATGTTGCAAGCTCATTATAGAAGCATTTTGGATTTCTCTGACGATGCAATTGTTGCTGCAGAAAAAGGATACAAACGTTTGATGGAAGCAATTAGTTTGCTAAAAGAAATAAACGCAAATACAAAAAGCACTATTGATATTGCAGCATGGAAACAGTCTTGTTATGATGCCATGAATGACGATTTTAACTCGCCAATCTTAATTGCACAATTATTTGAAGGTGTCAAATATATCAACTTATTAAACGATGGCAAAGAAAGTTTAAATCTAGCCGATTTAGAGCTATTTTCTAAAGCAATGAATGCGTTTGTATTTGATGTATTAGGACTGGAAGATGAAAAAGTTTCCGATAGCAATAACGACAAATTAGAAGGAACAGTAAATATGCTAATCGAAATGAGAAAACAAGCAAGAGACAATAAGAATTTTGCTTTGTCTGATCAAATTAGAGATCAATTGATAGCGTTAGGAATTCAATTGAAAGATGGTAAAGAAGGAACTACTTTTAGTGTTTAAAACTTCTTTTATAAGATTAAATCTAAAATACTAAAGGCAATTATCTGATATATGATTTCAAAAATTCTTATTTTTCCTTTTGTATTGTTAGTTCGGTTTTACCAAACAGCTATTTCTCCTTTTACTCCGGCTTCTTGTAGATTTGAACCTACTTGCTCCAGTTATATGATACAAGCGTTACAGAAACATGGTTTGTTATATGGTGGATTTCTAGGCTTAAAAAGGATTGTAAGTTGCAATCCATGGGGAAGAACCGGTTACGATCCCGTTCCAGAAAAGAAGTGCAAGCACGAACATTAACCTTTTATTGGTACGAACTTTTCTTTTATTTTTTATTTTTACACCAGATTAAAAAAAACAACCTTACATGACACATGCTTTGAATATCGTTTGGAATCCTTCAGAAGGAATTGATTTAGGCTTTTTTATGATTCGTTATTACAGTTTAATGTTTGTAATTGCTTTTGGATTAGGCTGGTACATCATGAAAAACATCTTTGAACGTGAAGGTGAATCGATAGAAAAACTAGATTCGTTATTTATCTGGACCGTTTTAGCAACTTTAATAGGAGCTCGATTAGGTCACGTTTTCTTTTACGACTGGGAATATTATCGCAATCATTTAGTAGAAATTCTTTTACCGATTAGAGAAAATCCAAATGAATCTTTATTTAATATCATTCAAGGTTGGGAATTTACTGGATTTCAAGGACTAGCAAGTCATGGCGCAGCTATTTCGATCATAATTGCAATGTATTTTTACAGTAAAAACGTTCTAAAAAAACCACAATTATGGATTTTAGATCGAGTTGTTTTAGCAGTTGCTAGTGGAGCAATTTTTGTGCGTTTAGGTAATTTTTTTAATTCAGAAATTATAGGTCACGTTACCAAATCACCTTTTGGAATAAAGTTCATTAGAGATCATTTTAGTCCCATGGATGCAGTCAATGCTACGCAAATACCCAATCCAACTGCGGCTTATGCTGCAATAGCAAATGATCCTAAGTTTTCTGCTTTGCTTGATCAAGTTCCTGCAAAACATCCAACTCAACTTTATGAAGGTTTTTGTTATATCTTCGTTTTTGCCATATTATTTTTCTTGTATTGGAAGACAGAAAAAAGAAAATATACAGGATATATTTTTGGAATGTTTTTAGTATTGTTGTTTACCGTTCGCGTCATAGTTGAATCCGTAAAAGAAAGTCAAGGCGGTTTTGAGAGTGCTTTGGGCTTACTATCAACTGGCCAATGGTTAAGTATACCTTTTATACTTGTAGGACTGTATTTTATCTTTACAGCACAGAAGGAAGTAACTAATTAAACATATATTCACAATATAAAAAAGCGTTATCTGGAAACAGATAGCGCTTTTTTTATGATTGAAATCTTTGTGATCAACATTAAACTTTAGCATCAATTTAGTTTACTTATACTCACATAAATCTTAACGTTCTTAATTGTGAATAACAACAATTAAATAATAGAATAATGATAGTAATATCTAGTCAAGAAAGAAATTTCGTGATACTGAACAGCATTAATTAGACACAATTGTAGCGTAGCAAAACAGTAAACATTATTTAACGCACATCTTCTTGAAAATTCATACAATTCTTCATTAATAGATTTTTAACTAAAAATACCTCTTAAAAGAAAAGTATTCAATTTAAGATCAGCATTATTATTTCATTAAGAGAAACATTAAAATGAATAATTTGTATTTATTTAAGCCAAAAAAAAAGAGATTCAACTTTCGTTGAATCTCTTTTTTAAAATCTATATAAAAAACTAATTAAGCTTCTTTATGTGTAATTTCAACCTTTTCTTTATCTTCTTTCGAGATCGTATCAACAAGGATTGGCGTTGCAATAAATAATGAAGAATAAGTTCCTACTATAATACCGATCAACATAGCGAAAATAAATCCTCTAATTGATTCTCCTCCAAAAACAAACATGATTAATAATACAACAATCATAGTTAACGATGTATTGATTGTTCTTGACATTGTTGTATTAATAGATTGATTAACTATTTCAGCAAATGTACCTTTAGTTTTACCAGCTAAATATTCACGAACCCTATCAAATACAATAACAGTATCATTCATAGAATATCCAATTACCGTAAGAATCGCAGCAATAAAATGCTGGTCAATCTCCATACCAAAAGGCATAAATTTGTAGCATAACGAATAGATTCCAAGTACAAATATTACATCATGCGCAACAGCAGCAATAGCACCTAAACTATATTGCCATTTTCTATAACTAATCATTAAGTATAAAAATACAATTGCCATTGCTCCAAGAACAGCCCAATAAGCATTTGTTTTGATATCTTCTGCAACAGTAGGACCAACTTTAGAAGCTTGTAAAATACCTACTTTTTTACCATCATAAGCGTTAACGAATTTATCATAAGTTAAACCAGCAGAATAATGTTGTTTTAGATTTTCAAACAACAATTTATTTACCTCTTCGTCAGCTTGAATACCTGGCTCTTGAACTTTGTATTTTGTTGTAATTTTTAATTGATTATCACTACCAAAAACTTTTACTTCGGCACTTCCATCAAAAACTTTTTCTAGTTCTGCTTTTACCGTTTCTGTTTCAATTGGTTTCTCAAAACGGATTTGGAATGTTCTTCCTCCTACAAAGTCTGTTCCTTCATCAAGACCATTAATTGCTAATGAAGTAAAACTGATGATAACAATACAGATTGAGATTAAGTACGTCCATTTTTTCATTCCTAAGAAGTTGAAATGGAAGTTTGTGAAAATATTTTTTGAGAATTTAGTAACAAATGTCAAATCATTCTTTCTGTTAATATTCCAATCAATAAAGATACGTGCAATAAAAATAGAAGTAAATAACGATGTTATAATACCAATTAATAATGTAGTAGCAAAACCTTTAATTGGTCCAGAACCAAAAATAAATAAAACAGCTCCAGTTAAAATGTGTGTAACATTCGCATCAGTAATAGATGACATTGCACCTCTCCAGCTGTAAGATGTCTTAATCGCTTCCTCGAGTGTTCTACCAGCTCTTAATTCTTCTTTTGCTCTTTCATAGATAATAATATTCGCATCTACTGCAGTACCCATTGTCAATACAATACCAGCAATACCAGGCAAAGTTAATACAGCTCCAATACTTGCAAGAATACCAAATAAGAAAAGTAAGTTAACCGCTAATGCAATATTTGCAAACCAACCTGCTTTACCATAATAAATCATCATCCAAAGTGATACAATAAATAAACCTAAAATGGCTGAGTTTGTACCATTATCAATTGCCTCTTGTCCTAAGGATGGTCCTACCACTTCTGACTGAACGATATCAGCAGCAGCTGGTAATTTACCTGCTCTTAAAACATTCGCTAAATCTTTAGTTTGTGTAACATCAAAAGCTCCAGAGATTTCAGATCTTCCACCTGATATAGGTCCGCTAGAAACTCCAGGTGCAGAATAAACTACATCATCAAGTACAATAGCAATATTACTTTTTTGAGTATAAGCTCTTCCTGTTAATTCTTCCCAAGATTTAGCACCTTGACCGTCCATTTGCATAGAAACAGCTGGTTTACCTAATTGATCAAAAGTATCTTTAGCATCCGTAACAACACCACCACTCATTGCAGGAATATTATCTCTATTTCCTCTTAAAGCGTATAATTCTACAGCATCTACTGCTTTTCCTTTTTCATCTTTAATCGTAGATGTTATACCCCAAACAAATTTAGCATAACGTTGATCTCCAGCTAATAAAATTCTAATATCAGCTCTTTTAAAGTAACCATTGATAACAGCAGTATCTTTTGGTGAGAAAAGACCTAAA
Source organism: Flavobacterium pygoscelis (assembly GCF_023162025.1). NCBI lineage: Bacteria > Pseudomonadati > Bacteroidota > Flavobacteriia > Flavobacteriales > Flavobacteriaceae > Flavobacterium > Flavobacterium pygoscelis. The sequence goes on from NZ_JALNUB010000003.1 coordinate 254,260, forward strand.
ACTGGACCACCACCTTGAGCGATAATTTTATCTAGTAAAGGATTATTTCCTTTTTTAGCAACTGCTGTGTCTTTTGCATCAGCTAATAAAGCGCTTAATGAATCCTTAACAACAGGTTTTACTTCAGTAGTTTTGATTTCAGTTTTTTTCAATGACTCATTAGCAGCCATTATAAAATTACCAATTTCTTCTATTTTATACGTTTCCCAAAACTCTAATTGAGCAGTACTTTGTAATAATTTTTTAATTCTGTCTACATCTTTTGCTCCAGGCAATTCAACTAAAATTTGTCCTGAATTTCCTAATTTTTGAATATTAGGTTGTGTAACACCAAATTTATCAATACGTTTTCTTAAAACGCCAAAAGCGCTTTCTACAGACTCGTCTACTTTTCTAGAAATAATTTTCTTTACTTGTGCATCTGTCATTTGAAAATCTACTCCACCTTCACCTTGTAAACTTCTGTTTGCAAAAATATCCGGAGAGGCTAGTTTTACAGTTCCATTTGAATTGGCATCAAAAGCATCAAAGAATGCATCTAAATAGGTTTGGTTCCCTTTTTTATTTGCAGTTGCATCAGCTAAAGACTTATTGAAAACTGGGTTTTTAGAATTATTTGATAATCCTTTTAAAATATCTTTAACTGATATTTGAAGAATAACGTTAATTCCTCCTTCTAAGTCAAGACCTTTATTGATTTGTTTGTCACTAACTTCATTGAAAGTGAAATTGGTAAAACCAAGATTAAATACTTTCTCCTTACCAATAGAGTCTAAATATTTAACTTCTTTCTCAGAATCACCATTAGCAAAAGATTTTGCATCGTTTTTTACTTTACTTGCCACAAAAGTGAAAGAAAGTTGGTAAATACTTACCAATGCAAATAGAATTGCGAAAAATTTAATAAGTCCTTTATTCTGCATTATTACTAAAAATTAATTATTTTTTATTTATTTATTTTTGCTTTAAACCCTATATAGCAACAACTTAGATCACTTTCTTAAATTAAAAAACTATCTAAAATGTTGCTTCATTTTTTTTAAACCGAGCAAATATATAATTAACGACAAGATTAACCAATTTATTTATTAATTAATCTCAAGAAAAAAGACTGCAAAGTTGCAGTCTTCTATTTCTTTTATGTAATTTTTATACCAAAATCGATTTTAAAGCGTCATTCATTTGTCTAACAGCATCTGCACTTTTAGCAAATAAAGTTTTCTCAGCATCATTAAGTTCAATAGAAAGAATTTCTTCTACACCATTTTTACCAATAATACAAGGTACTCCGATACAAATATCATTTTGACCATATTCTCCTTCTACAAAAACAGAACAAGCGATCATTTTCTTTTGATCATTTAATATACTATCTACTAAAAAAGCAACTGATGCTCCAGGAGCATACCAAGCAGATGTTCCTAAAAGACCAGTAAGAGTTGCTCCACCAACCATTGTATCGGCTGCCACTTTTTGTAATTGTTCTTCAGAAAGAAATTGCGAAACTGGAATTCCATTATACGAAGCCAAACGTGTTAAAGGAATCATAGTTGTATCACCATGACCACCAATAACCATTGCTGAAATATCATTTGCTGGTTTGTCTAAAGCCAAAGATAAATAAGTTCTAAAACGAGAACTATCTAAAGCACCACCCATACCTATAATTCTATTTTTTGGCAATCCTGTAGATTTTAGCGCTAAGTATGTCATTGTATCCATAGGATTAGAAACAACTACAATAATAGTATCTGGAGAATGCTTTAATACATTTTCTGCTACCGTTTTTACAATTCCTGCATTGATCCCTATTAATTCCTCACGAGTCATTCCTGGTTTTCTAGGAATTCCAGAAGTAATTACCACTACATCACTCCCTGCTGTTATAGAATAATCATTTGTAACTCCAGTTACTTTGGTGTTAAAACCTGTATTTGTAGCACACTGCATAATATCAAGCGCTTTACCCTCAGCAAAACCTTCTTTTATATCTAACAATACTACTTCGCTAGCAATTCCTCTATAAGAAATCACATCTGCACATGTCGCCCCTACATTTCCTGCTCCTACAATGGTAACTTTCATTTTTTAAGTTTTTTGGTTGTTTGTTACTCTAGTTAATATTATATAAAACCTACTTTATTCAAAAATAAAGTAGGTCTATCTCATTTGCTATGCGTCGATTTTTGCGTAAACTGCATTTTTTTCAATAAAATCTCTTCTTGGCGGTACCTCATCTCCCATCAACATTGAAAAAACTCTATCTGCTTCTGCCAAACTATCAATAGTTACTTGACGCAATGTTCTAAAATTAGGGTCCATTGTAGTTTCCCACAATTGCTCTGCATTCATTTCTCCAAGACCTTTATAACGTTGAATTCCTGCGCTTCCGCCCATTCTTTCATTCGCTTGATCACGTTGAACATCATTCCAAGCGTATTCTTTTTTATTTCCTTTTTTAACTAAGTACAAAGGAGGTGCTGCAATATATATGTGTCCTTGTTCTATTAACTCTTTCATAAATCTAAAGAAGAATGTCAAAATCAAAGTAGAGATGTGACTTCCATCGACATCGGCATCACACATAATAATTACTTTGTGGTAACGTAATTTTGAAATATTCAAAGCTTTACTATCTTCTTCAGTACCAACAGTCACACCAAGTGCAGTAAATATATTACGAATCTCTTCGTTTTCAAATACCTTATGATGCATTGCTTTTTCGACGTTCAAAATCTTACCACGCAGTGGTAAAATAGCTTGAAAAGCACGATCACGACCTTGCTTTGCTGTTCCTCCTGCCGAATCTCCCTCGACAAGATATACTTCACATTTTGCTGGATCTTGTTCTGAACAATCAGATAATTTTCCTGGTAATCCACCGCCACCCATTACGGTTTTACGTTGTACCATTTCACGTGCTTTTTTAGCAGCGTGTCTTGCTTGAGCCGCAAGAATAACTTTTTGAACGATGATACGAGCATCATTTGGATTTTCCTCCAAATAGTTTTCAATCATTTCCGAAACTGCTTGTGAAACCGGAGAAACTACTTCTCTATTTCCAAGTTTTGTTTTAGTTTGTCCCTCAAATTGTGGCTCTTGAACTTTTACCGAAATAATTGCAGTTAATCCTTCACGGAAATCATCTCCTGAAATATCAAACTTCAACTTATCTAACATTCCAGAGGCATCTGCATATTTCTTTAAAGATCTTGTAAGACCCGTTCTAAAACCTTGCAAGTGCGTTCCTCCTTCATGCGTATTGATATTATTTACATAAGAAAAAATATTCTCTGTATAGCTGGTGTTGTAAATCAGTGCCACCTCAACAGGAATCTCTCCTTTTTCATGATCCATAGAAATAACATGCGCAATTATTGGCTCACGATTTCCATCTAAATAACGAATATATTCTTTAAGACCTTCGTCAGAATGAAAAACTTCTGAAACAAAATTACCGTCTTTATCTTTTTCTCTTTTATCTGTAAAAGTAATTGTAATCCCTTTGTTCAGGAAAGATAATTCACGCATACGAGCAGATAAGGTATCATAAGAATACTCTATTGTCTGTGTAAATATACTTGGATCTGGATAAAAAGTTACAACAGTTCCTCTTTTCGTGGCATCACCAATTTGTTTTACTGGATATAATGCTTTTCCTTTTTCATATTCTTGCTCGTAAACTTTTCCGTCAGCACTATAAACTGTAGCGCGCAAGTGTTTTGACAAAGCATTTACTACAGAAACCCCAACACCGTGAAGTCCTCCAGAAACTTTATATGAATCTTTATCAAATTTTCCACCAGCACCAATTTTAGTCATTACAACCTCCAATGCTGATACACCTTCTTTTTTATGAATTCCAACTGGGATACCACGACCATTATCTTCTACGCTAATAGATCCATCTTCATTTATATCAACAATGATTGTATCACAATGACCACCCATTGCTTCATCGATAGAGTTATCTACTACTTCATAAACTAAATGGTGCAGACCTCGAACACCTACATCTCCAATATACATCGATGGACGCATTCTAACATGCTCCATTCCTTCTAATGCTTGAATACTATCTGCTGAATAACTGTCCTTCTTAATTTCTTCGCTCATATTTTTCCTTCTAAAAAAATGTAATTTTTGTCTAACACGCAAATATATAAAAACGCAAACTAGATAACCGTTAAAATACCTTATTAAGCCTTTAAGTTATTAACATTTTATCAATTTGTTTTCACTAAATACCCGAAATTAAAGCTTTCTAATAAAATTAAAATTTTGACATTACAAATAACTGTTTGTATTTTTGCTACATGAATGATAACTTCACCACTGAATATTTCGGAATAGGCATACAAAACGGTAAAACTCCAGAAAATTTAGGCGTTCTATGGCGATCTGCGCAAAACTTAGGCGCGAGTTATATTTTTACCATCGGAAATCGATATGCAAAGCAGGCTTGTGACACTCATAATGCTGTAAAATCTATGCCCTATTTTCATTATGAAAATTTTGAAGACTTTTATAAAAACCTTCCTAAAGGAGCCCGTTTAGTAGGCGTTGAATTAGACGAAAACGCAGAAGATTTAGAAACTTTTGAACATCCAAGACGCTGTGTTTACTTGCTTGGCGCAGAAGATAATGGACTCACCAAACAAGCGATTGAAAAATGTCATTTTTTAGTAAAATTTAAATCCCAAAAAAGCTTAAATGTATCTGTAGCCGGGAGCATTGTTCTTTATGACAGATGCATAAACAAACCTAGGTCTTAATAATCGATTGAGATTTAAAATAAAAAAAGCAATAAAAAAATCTTTAAATTAAACACAAGTCTAGATACAAAACCAGATTGATTTATTTAGCTGTTGCAAGATCTGATTTTACGTGAGCTGCATTAGCTCTACCACTTGGATCTATGTTTTCTTGCCATTTCGGAATCCATTTTCTCACCGTTTGAGCAGCACTCGTTTGTGGAAAATGTTTATTAAAAATAGAACGATACAAATAAGCTTCCTTGGTGGTTGGTGCATTATATAGAAATTCAACTGCTGCTCCCGATAATTGCTCATCTGTAACTTGCGAAGAACAATACGTTATCAACTCATCAATCCAATTGTATCCTACGCCATCCGAAAACTGTTCTTTTTGCCTCCAAAGTACCTCTTGTGGCAAATAGGGATCTTCAGGAGTATCAAATGCTTTTCTTAAAATATATTTTTCTTTATTAGCGTAGGTTTTAGGCATTTTTTCTTCTGCCTTGATACGAATAGCCATATCCAAGAATGCTTTGTCTAAAAAAGGCACTCTTGTTTCTATACCGTGAGCCATAGTCGCTTTATCCGCTCTTAAAAGATCAGCAGTAAATAATTTCTGAACTCTTTCTATTGTTTCTTTTTGAAAATCTATTGCTGTTGGCGCATTTCTAAAATACAAATATCCTCCAAAAATTTCATCGGCTCCTTCACCAGAAAGCACTACTTTTATTCCTAAATCCGCAATCGCTTTTGACAAAAAATACATAGGAACACTAGCGCGAATAGACGTTACGTCATAGGTTTCCAGATGCCAAATTAATTTATCCAAGATTTCTATTCCTTCTTGCACAGAGAAATAAACCTCATGATGTTCTGTACCTAAAAAATCAGCTACTTTTCTGGCTGCCTTTGCATCCGGCGCTTCAGCATCTAATCCTATTGAAAAAGATTGTAATTTTTTTCCCGATTCCGCTAATAATCTCGAAGCAATTGCTGATGTAAGTGATGAGTCTAATCCTCCTGAAAGCAAAACTCCTACCGGAACATCACTCATTAAACGCTTTCGAGTAGCTTCGATGAGAGTTTCTCTAATAAGATTTAAATTTAAATCTTGATCAGCCTGTAAATAATCTTCATAATCCGGTTTGTAATATTTTACGAAACCGGTTTTTGGTGTATAATAATGTCCTGGAGGAAAGGTCGAAAATGTTTTACAGTGATCTGCAATCGGTTTCATTTCAGAAGAAAAATAAATTCGCCCTCTTTCATCTAAACCATAATACAAAGGTTTGACACCCAAAGGATCTCTGCCGGCAATAAAATCATTACCATCAACTACCACAAATGCCCAATCACCATCTAACATGTTGCAGAAATCATATCCAAATTTTTCATATAAATGAACAATTACTTCAGAATCTGACTTAGTTCTAAAAACATGGTCTTTTAAAACACCATCTCTTAATTGCTGATGATTGTATATTTCGCCATTATGAACCATATATGCTTTTCCAGAACCTTTTATAGGTTGTTTTCCGGATTGCAAATCAATAATAGACAAACGTTCGTGACTTAATACGTGTCCGTTTTCTGTAATATAAATATCACTTTCGTCTGGCCCGCGATGTGACATTCGTTTGGAAAGTTCTTTAACAAGTTCCCCATCTTTTCCCTTCCCAATAACTACTAAAATTCCACACATAATTAAATCTTTATTAATAACTCCACTTATTTTTATTACACAAATATGCATTATCAACTACAATAACCAAATACAAATACTTATTTTACTTATAATTAACAATTAAAATCATAAATTTAAGTGAAAAATGAAATTAACAATGCTAGATTCTTTTTATCATTTAAACTTGAAACTTTTATCACAAACATTATTTACTAAAACGAAAGAAATATAAATGTAATTATTAATATATATTGAAGAAATTATTTTAATAAAAAAAACGCTCCCATTAAGGAAAGCGTTTTCTAAATTATATATTTCAAAAGTAAATTATGCTTTTGCATAAGCATCATCATGCACACTGGCAACCGCTCTCCCAGAAGGATCATTCATATTTTTGAAAGCTTCATCCCATTCTAAAGCGATTTTCGTACTACAAGCAACACTTGCTTCCTGAGGCACACATAAGGCAGCAGCATCACTTGGAAAATGTTCAGCAAAAATAGAACGATAGTAATATTCTTCCTTAGAAGTTGGTGTTTGTAATGGAAATTTATATTTCGCATTGGCTAATTGCTCATCAGACACTTCCTTAGCTACCACTTCTTTTAAAGTATCTATCCAACTATAGCCAACTCCGTCACTAAATTGCTCTTTTTGTCTCCATGCCACACTTGGTGGCAACATATCTTCAAATGCTTTACGAACTACCCATTTTTCCATAGGATGTTCTTTGTTGATCATTTTATCTTGTGGATTGATACGCATCGCTACATCCATAAATTCTTTATCTAAAAACGGAACACGCCCTTCTATTCCCCAAGCTGCTAAACTTTTATTCGCACGCAAACAGTCGTACATGTGCAGTTTTCCTAATTTACGTACGTTTTCTTCGTGAAATTCCCTTGCATTTGGCGCTTTATGAAAATAAAGATAACCACCAAACAATTCGTCTGCTCCTTCGCCTGAAAGAACCATTTTGATTCCCATTGATTTAATAACTCTTGCCATTAACCACATCGGAGTTGACGCTCTAACAGTAGTCACATCGTAAGTTTCTAAGTTGTAAATTACATCTCGAATGGCATCTAAACCTTCTTGAATTGTAAATTTTATTTCGTGGTGAATGGTGCCAATATGATCAGCAACTATTTGAGCTGCCGCTAAATCAGGCGAGCCATCTAATCCTACAGAAAAAGAGTGCAATTGTGGATACCAAGCATCAGCAACATCACCTGACTCAATACGTTTTTGGGCATATTTTTTGGCTACAGCCGAAGTAATAGAAGAATCTAAACCTCCTGAAAGTAACACACCATAAGGCACATCGCTCATCAACTGTCTGTGAACAGCAGCCTCTAATGCTACTTTAATATCTGAAATATTAGTTTCGTTATCTTTTACGGCATCATAATCAACCCACTCTCTTTTGTACCATTGTACAAATTCTCCGTCTTTGCTTGACATATAATGTCCCGGAGGAAACAATTCTATTTTAGTACAATAGCCTTCTAACGCCTTCAACTCTGAAGCTACATAAAAAGTTCCGTATTGGTCCCAACCAATATACAATGGTATAATTCCCATGTGATCACGCGCCACAAAGTATTCATCTTTATCAACATCATAAATAGCAAATCCGAAGATACCATTCATCTCATCTATAAAATGAGGTCCTTTTTCTTTGTAAAGTGCCAAAATAACTTCGCAGTCACTTTCGGTCTGAAAGTTGTATTTCCCTTCAAATTGTTTGCGCAATTCTCTGTGGTTATAAATTTCACCATTGGCAGCTAAAACTAATTTGCCATCTTCACTTAACAAAGGTTGTTTGCCAGAAGCTGGATCAACAATTGCCAATCGTTCGTGAGATAAAATTGCTTTTTCGTTGCTAAAAACTCCACTCCAGTCTGGTCCGCGATGGCGAATAATTTTAGACATCTCCAACACTTGTGGTCTTAAGGTTTCTGCTCTTTGTTTTAAATCGAAGGCACATACTATTCCGCACATAACTATATATTTTTAAATGTTTTATTTATTTTGATAAGGCAAAGATGCAATTACACTTATAATTACAAAACACAAATACCTATTTCAGTTACAAATTGAAACAAAAAATACTAATTAACGCAGTATATATAATTTACAACCTACGAAAACGCCACTGCAAATTATAAATTATCATTATTAACAATTTATCTAGTTTACTTTAGCTCCTTTTATGTAAGTTGCTTTAGGAAGTATTTTAACAATTTGATCTTCATTTACCTTCATTAAATCCTGATCGAAAATTACAAAATCAGCCCACTTTCCTACTTCTAAGCTTCCTTTTTCTTTTTCTTCAAAGTTTGAATAAGCAGCCCATATTGTCATCCCTTTTAATGTTTCTTCTCTGCTCAGAGCGTTTTCTATTTGGAATCCTCCTTTAGGATAATTTTTGCTGTCTTTTCTAGCTACAGCTGCATGAAAGGTCAGCATAGGATTTACTTGTTCTACAGGAAAATCAGTCCCTAATGCTATAATTCCTGCTTTTTGCAACAATTTTTTATATGCATAAGCATTCTTTAATCGCTCTTTACCTAGTCTTTCTCCTGCCCAATACATATCAGAGGTAGCATGAGTAGGTTGTACTGAAGGAATAATACCTAATTTAAAATAATCAAAATCTTGCTCTCTTATAATCTGAGCGTGTTCAATTTTCCAACGGCGGTCTTTTTTTCCTCTCAAAACTTCTTTATAAATTTTCAATAAAACAGTATTGGCAGAATCTCCTATCGCGTGCGAATTCAATTGAAAATCTGATGCTGCAATTTGTTTTGCAATTCCTTTTAACTCTGAAGGCGAAGATAATAGAGCACCATATTGTTTAGCCATATCCGAATATTCTTTATGAAGACAAGCGCCACGAGAACCTAAAGCACCATCACCAAAAAGCTTAAAAGAACGCACATCTAAAGAATTGGTTTTGTAAATTCCTTTTTTTAAATACAGATCAATATTTTTTTGATTGGCAGAAATCATGGCATAAACATTAATTTTCAAAACCTTTACTTTTTGTAAACTATCAATCAAGTGAATAACATCAGGGTCTAAACCGGCATCATTCACGGTAGTTAATCCATAATGAAACATGTTTTTTTCAGCATCTACTAAAGCTGCAATTTGAGTTTTACGATTTGGTTTTGGTATTATTTTAAAAACCAAATCCATGGGATTATCGATTAAAATACCAGTTGGTTCTCCATTTTTAATTTCAATTTGACCACCCACTGCTTTCGTATCTTTAGTAATTCCTGCCAATTTTAATACTTTACTATTCACAATTATAGCATGCCCATCAATTCTATTTAATACTACAGGAATATCAGGGAATTCTGCGTCTAACTCTTCTTTTGTAGGAAATTGTTTTTCTACCCAATTGTTTTGGTCCCAGCCATTACCAACAATAAAGTCTGATTTTTTTACTTTTTGAAAAGCCTTTATGCGAGCAATTACTTCTTTCATACTTCGAGTACCTCGCAAATCTACTTCTTGTAAACTTAAACCAAAACCATAAAAATGACAATGGGCATCTATTAGTCCTGGATAAATAAACTTTCCTTTTGCATCAATTGTATTTTTAGATTCATACACGTTTTGAATTTCAGAGTCCGTTCCAATGGCTACAATTTTCCCTTCACTAATTGCCATCGCTGTAGCGGTACTAAACGTTTTATCAACGGTATAAATTGTGGCATGTGTAATTATGGTATCTACAGTTTTTTTTTGGTTTTGATTACAAGAAAAAACTAAAAATAAAGAAAGAAGTAGTGTAATTTGTTTCATTGATTTGATTTTTTTGAGTTTACAAAATAAGGAACTTATACTATTTCTTGTATCGTGTATTTTGTATTATTTATTTCAAATTCAAAACCAACCTTATTTCCCATCAGATGTTTTCCTAGCGGAGACTGAGGTGATAGCGCAATAACATTGATTCCGTCAATAGTGATTTTTGGTAAAGCCAAACTAAGATACAAGTAAATTCCGTTGGCTTTGACTAAACTTCCAACAATAATATTTTCAGCAATTGTTAGCGCATCTATTTTGTCTAAAACTGATTTTTGAGTGAGTACTTCTCGTAATTTAGAATTAAGTTTTTCTTGTTCGATATGCATCATAGACAAAGCTGTTTCGTGTTTATCTCCAGCAGAACCTTTAGCGTCATTTTTAGAATCTTCCGTTAATGCTGCAATCATGTCTCTAAAAGCATCTATTTTGTCTTGTACCAATTGTACATAATAATTATAAATTTTTTGTTTGAATGTCATATTTTTTACATTAAAATTTTAATACAAATCAAGAATTATAGGATTTATTTTTTTCTCTTCTTAACTCTAAAAAACAAAGTTAGCCTATTATTTGAGAGGTACACAATTTTTCTAAAACCGAGTCTGCTTCATTATGAAACTTGAATAAGAATCTCTAACTTTACAAATAACTATTAACTTATCAAAAAGACTATGAGAAAATCTAGAATTATTGCCTCGGCAATCTGCGCACTTATGATGCTTTTATCTAATTCTATAAATGCACAAAAATTTCCAGACTTAGACAAAAGCCCTCTGGATGCTGCTTGGTTCCCTAATGATTACAAAGATGCAAACAAAACTGTACGAGTGCTATACAGCCGTCCTCAACTAAAAGGACGTAGTCTTAGCGAACTAGCTCCTAATGGAAAAGTATGGAGAACGGGAGCTAACGAAGCTGCTGAAATAAACTTTTACACAGATATGTATCTTGGAAAAACTAAAATAAAAGCGGGAGTTTATACTCTTTATACGATTCCAGGTGAAAAAGAATGGACCGTAATTATAAATAAAGATAAAAATGTTTGGGGTGCTTATACCTACAATGCAAAAAATGATGTCGCTCGGTTAAACATTCCTGTAACAATAGCAGATGATTATATTGATGCATTTGCCATGGTTTTTACTAAAACGGATAAAGAGATCGTACTTAATTTAGGATGGGACAAAATGAGAGTCGCTATTCCTTTTACAAAATAAATAGTACTCTAAAACAAAACAGGCTACCCAAAAGGTAGCCTGTTTTGTTTTTATGCTGTTTAAAAAATAATTACTTTAAAAATCAAATTTATAATTAGCACCCAAAACCAATTGAAATCCTTGTACAGGATAATTTTGCCATTTTTGGTAACCACTATTTGTAATGTTATTTGCTCTAATAAATCCTGTTAATCGATCACTATAATTGTACCCTAAATTAGCATTTAAATCAAAGTAAGATTTTAAAGTTACAATACCTTTCTTATACATTGGTTGAAAATCTATTACTGTAAAATCTTTTCTCTCTCCAACATAAAAAACATTTACACCAGCGAACCATTTTTTAGTAATATTAAAATCAAGATTTGAATTTACTTTTACTGTTGGCAAATTCCAAGCTTCATTTTGTGAAGCATTTTTAAAACTGCTAAAACTTCCGTTGACACCAAAGGTCACATTATCTGAAAAATCAGCTTTCAATTCGCCATAAAAACGCAAAGTTCTCATATCATCATAAACTACCTGAAAGGAGTTTCCATATTCATAATTTTCATTACTTGGGTTTTCATCATGAATATTACTTTTAAACAACGCTTTATTTCTCTCGTTTGTATAAGAACCTCTAACATTGTAACTAACATTATTAGATAATTTACCTTTTAACCCTGCAAAAATATCATATTGCTGGTCTGTAGGGGCAACAAATAATGTTGGTGATAAAAACGGATTTACACCCACAAAATCTTGATATGAATTTTGTTTTAAATCTCCTTCAGCCCCAGCGTAAAAAATCATTAAATCTCCCACGACTTTATAGGAAGCATTGAATTTTGGATATACTAAAAACTTATTATTACTATTTTGATTATCTAGGCTGTAAAAAATAGCAGCACCAATGGTAAGTGTCCAGTCTTGTTCTAGCATTACAAAACTTGGAGAAACTCCAAAATTAGTAAAACCATATTTTAAAGGCTGTACATTATTGAGGTAGTTTTTTTCAAAACTTCCACCAACATAATCCACAATAAAATCTGTCTTAACAGCACTATCCACAACATCAAAAGCTACCGTTGGCTTAATAAAAAATCTATTCTCGGAAGAATTAAATATATCTGTAAAATGGTTGTACTTCAAGCTTACTTTATTTACAATACCGTCACTAAACGCAACATTACCACCTAATGAAATAGTAGTGTAAGCTTGTTTTGGATCAATACTGTTTATCAGACTTCTTCTATCATCCAACGAAAGTGTATTAGCAAAATTAACTGGCAGTCCGTACCAATTATATATTTGGTTTTGCATTCCTAAATCTAAATTCCAAGATATATCTTTTTGATTCGAACCGTACATTAAATCGAGTGAAGTATCGTAAAATCGATCGTCTAATCGAGCTTCCTTAATGCCTCCTTGCGAAGAGTGATGTCTAAACATACCACCAACATAATCCGTATTACTCAGATCGTGGTTCACAAATAATTCTCCTATTAAAGTTCCGTAATTACCCAAACCTAAAGTAGCGTAATTCTTGAATAAGTGTACTTGTTTTTCTTTTTCAACACCTTCTGCTTTTCCTTTTGATGGAGTAAATGTTGAAGCAACAGGAAAAGAAAAAATAGTATATTTTACCACTTCTTTCTTAGTATTCCCCTCATCATCTAACTCTCCCACTTCCTTCACTTTAGAAGCATCTGAAATTTTTGGAGTATAAGGTTTTACGACATTTACAGTTTCATTTCCAATCTGTTCTTTCTTTTGAGCAAATGAAAATTGAGAAATCAATAAAAATAAAATCCCTAATCCAACTCTACTTGAAATACAAGGTGCTAAAAATGTTAATGTATTATTTGGTACCATTTTAATTTTTAAATCTTTAAATGTCATCTTTTATTTTTTTTTATTTTAAGTATAATTTTTATACTTTATTTTAAACTTCCCATTTTCCCTTGGCAACAAATTTTGTCTTACCGCCAATTTTTATATCATACTGATTATCTGCTAAACTCCCCTTGAAATGAATCTGTGAAGGTCTATTAATAAAATCACCTTGATAATTGATGGTATTAATTTCTGATTGATGATACTTTAAAAGAAAAGCTTGCAAACAAGAGCTAGCACTTCCTGTGGCAGCGTCCTCAATAAGTCGATTGTTCTCTACACACAGCATTCTGCTACTAATTTTATTATCTTCTACACAAAAAAAGTAAAATGCTCGGTGATCCGTTTGACAATTTTCACGCAACCATTTATCCATTTTGTCCTGATTAAGAACTAGATTTTTTAATGCTTGTATATTTCTAACTGGAACAAGTACAAATGCACTTCCTGTTGTTACTTCTTGAATAGGAAATTCTGTATCTAAATCAGCTGAACTTAAATTAGTAAATGACAGAAAATCCGTTGCTGAAAAGGTTGCTAGAAACTCCGGCTGTGCTGCTTGCAACCAAACTAAATCTTCTTCTTGTCGAACAGAAATGGAACCAACAGGAACCAAAACAGTAATATCTTGACCGCAGTTATCTATTATCTTATTCATCAGTAACCACGAAGTACCAATTATGGGATGACCAGCAAATTGCATTTCATGTTGTGGCGTAAAAATTCTAATCGTTGCTATTTCATCTTTTATAGCAGTAATAAAAGTACTCTCGGCAAAATTTGTTTCACGTGCAATCTGCAACATCTGAGCGTCAGTTAAACTCTCCGCATTTAAGAAAACGGCCAATTGATTTCCTTTATATTTTTCTTCTGCAAAAACATCTACTATGTAAAAAGGTATTGTCATTAGAGGATTATTTTGACTTTAATTAGGTTGAAACAAATACTAAATTTTAAACATCATCAATTGATTAGAAATTACTTTCCTACTGACGAATTCGTTTTAGATTCTTCTGTTTTAATAAAATCTAATGTTGTTTTGGCATCAGCAACCACATCAGAATAATCGGTAAAGTTTTTAATCACATTCTCTAATATATAAGTTGCCTGAAAACTATCTTTTAATCCGTAGAAATTTTTCGCCATTAAAACCAAGCCTTTTGCACCAAAATATTTATAACTAGAATAATTTTTAGCTAATTTTTGAACTGCTGTATTAGAGGCATCATAATTTCCTTCTTTATTTTTAAAATAAGCATCATAATACAAAGCCTCTGCCGCTAGTTCTCCTTTGGCAATAGTCATTAATTTAGCATAAGCTACTTTTGCTTTTGCTTCATCACCACTTTCTATAGCAGCTCTTGCAACAATAATTTGGGCATCACTTTTTACTTTATCATCGGTTTTAGGATTCGTCAAAACTTTTTCAGCATACAACACAGATTTTGGATAATCCTTCATCGCATAATACGATTTCATCAAATTTGATTGTGCATAGGTGACATTCTGCGCTACATCTCCTTCACTTTCTAAACGCAATAAAACAGGAATGGCTTTGTCTGTTTGTTTATTTTTTAGAAAAACTTGAGCTAATCGGGATAACGATTGTTCTGTAAATTCGGTAGTCGATTGCGCTATTACATATTCATAATAAGGAATTGCTTTACTTTCAGAACCTTCACCAAAATAAGATTGAGCTAGAAAATAATTCGCTTTTAAAGCATGAATTCCTTTAGGAAACTGGTTGATATAACTGGTAAAGCCAGTAATTGCTTGTTTGACATTATTTTGCTGAAATTGTTTTTCAGCAGCTTCATAAGTATCATTATCGAGTTCAACATCTGTTACTGCAACAAAATCTAAAGTTCGAACCCAATTGGCATATTCATCTACTCTACCGCTGTCTACATAAATCAAACGGGCTGTAGCAACAGCTTCTAAAGCTTCTGGTGTACGCGGAAAATTTGCCGCAACATTCTTGAATTTCAATAATGCTTGCTCATATTTATCAGTATTGTAATAAACTAATCCTTGACGCAAAACTGCTCTTGATATAAAAGATCCTTTTTTAAATTCGACATTTAATCTTTCATAGGTTTTAATTGCCAAATCGTTTTTATTTTCAGCAACATAAGTATTAGCCAATTCAAAAAGTGCATCATCTTTGTACTCTGATTTTGGATATAATTGAATAAAGGAATTCAACTCCTCAATTTTTTTATCCATTTTTGACATAAATCCATAAGAAATAGCTTTTTGAAAATAAGCATAATCAGCATCAATACTTTTTGATTCTATTACCTTATTGTAAGCATCCACAGCTTGACTGTATTTTGAAGTTACAAAACGACAATCTGCCAAACGCAAATAAGAATCACTCAAACGAACTTTATCAGATGAGGATTTTTCGATCTGAGTTTGAAAATAATTTCCCGCCTGATCGTACTCTTTTAGTTTAAAATAAGTGTAAGCAATATTGTAATTGTAATTTTTAAATTCTGGTGTTTTTGAAGCTTGAGTTGATCCAGCAAACTGTTTGTAACTTAGTAAAGCTTCTTTAAAATCATTCAGAACATATTCCGTTTCTCCTTTCCAAAAAAGAGCTTTAGTTGTAAAAACAGGATCTTTTTGCTCTGTTGTAGCCTTAACAAACATCTTTAAAGCATCATTATAGTCACCATCATTATATAATTCTAATCCTCTGTAAAACAATACTTTTTGATAAGCTAATTTATTTTCTGCCGCTTTATTTTTTTCTAATAAAACGAGTGCTTCTTTATAATTTTTTGATGAAATATAAGAGTCAATTACTAATTTCTCCACCTCTGAACGATTGGCATTATTGGGATATTTAGTTAAAAAAGCTTGTAAGATTGAAGGCACACTTTGATACGAATTACCCAATTCATAACTCAGCTTTGCATAATTTAAAGCAGCGTCTTCTTGAATTGCTAAATCATAATCCATTTCGGATGCATTTTTAAAAGCATTTAATGCTTGTGGCTTTTTATCCGTATTTAAATAGCTTTCGGCTAAATGATAATAGGCATTTTGCGCAACAAAATCTTTTCCTCCAATGATTTTATTGAATTGAGAAATAGCATTTTCAAACTCTTTTTGTTGGTAATAAGCATATCCTAACTGGTAATAATCGGTATTGTTCCATTTTCCTTTTTTACCTTTATAGGCTACTAAATAAGGAATAGAAGCATCATATTTTTTAAGATTAAAATAGCTTTCCCCAATGATTTTATTCAATTCAGATTTTTCCATGGCGTTTGAGTTTGGCATCGCTTTTTGACCTAAATCTATTGCTTTCTGAAAATTACCCAATTTAAAATTCATATCTGCCTGGTAATAAGAAAGTTTCTCCTTGTATTTCTCCTCGCCCGAAACTTCATCAAAATACTTGGTTGCTTGCTTGTAATCGTCTCCTTCATAAGCCATAAAACCTAAGTAATATTTGGCTTGCGATCCATATTCCTTAGAGTTTACTACTTTATTAAAATAGGTAGTTGCCTCTTTTTTCTTTTTAGCGTTGAAGAAGCTATATCCTTTTTGAAAATTAAACTGATCTCGGTCACTAGAACTCAAACTGCTCTCATCTACTTTATCAAACCACTGTAGGGCTTGAGGATAATTACCTTGGCTAAAATGATAATGCGCTACCTCTATATAGGCTTGATTTTGCTTAACACTTGTTGGATAATCCGATACAAATCGCTCCATCAATTCATCAGCGTTAGACTGATTGGTACGAATGGCGCAATTTGCAGCATAATAGGCACAATCTGATTTTAATTCTTCGGTAGTTGCGGTTTCTTTTACTTTATCAAAAATTAATTGAGCCGAAGCATATTGTTGATCTTTGAACAAATAAACTGCTTTGTTAAAATCTTTTAATTCATGGGTATAAATAGTTGATTTTTGTGCCGAAACAGCAACGGTTATAATAAAACAAGAAAAGAAGTACAACCAGGAAAATTTACGCATTGTGATTTTATTTTAATAATTCAAATATATTATATTCCACACTCTATAACGAATCAAAATTAACTTTTATTATGATACCAAATTTTACAGATGGCTTTTTTGCGTTTTTAAGCATAGCATTCTTAGTATCAAATATCCTGCCTAACAAATAATACTTTTAATTTTTTAAATTCTACAGAATACAATAGAATTTATTTTGAATAGAACCGTTATCTTATTACTTTTACCCCATAAACAAAAGCAAATTATGTCACAATCCGTACTGTCTTTAAAAAATGTAACTATTTATCAAGAAGAAAAAACTGTTTTAACAGAAGTTAATCTGGAGGTAAATCATGGAGAATTCCTTTACATCATAGGAAAAACAGGTTCTGGAAAAAGTAGCTTAATGAAAACTTTGTACGCTGATTTAACTTTGACTGAAGGAGAAGGATCGATTGTCGGTTTTGATTTAGCCACCTTAAAAGAAAATGACATTCCTTTTTTAAGAAGAAAGATAGGCATTGTTTTTCAAGATTTTAAATTATTACCAGATCGCAATATTGATGACAACATGCTTTTTGTCCTAAAAGCAACAGGCTGGACAGATATTGAAGACATGCAAAATAAAATTGAAGAAGTTTTAAATAAAGTAGGAATGAGAGATTTTGGCAGAAAAATGCCACATCAGCTTTCCGGAGGAGAACAACAGCGTGTTGCTATTGCTCGTGCACTACTAAATGATCCCGAACTAATTCTTGCTGATGAACCTACAGGAAATCTTGACCCACAGACAAGTGTAGAAGTTTTAGAGGTTTTAAAGAAAATTAATGCCAATGGAAAAACCATTATTATGGCAACTCATGATTATGCTTTATTAATGAAATTTCCTTTCAAAACATTGAAATGTGAAGACTCTAAGATTTTTGAAGTGATACAGCAGAGAACAGCATAATGCTCTCCATTCTTATTCCGATATACAATTACAACGTTTATCCTTTAGTTCAGGAATTACATAAACAATGTTTGGAATGTGGAATAATTTTTGAAATTCTGTGTCAGGATGATGCCTCAAATTCACCACTAAATCAGATCAACGAAGCGGTAAATTCCTTAACCAATAGTTCTTTTATAACTTTAAAAAAAAACATTGCCCATCGTGAAAATAGAAATTCATTGGCTGCAAAAGCAAAATATGATTACTTATTATTTATCGATGGCGACTCTATAATTATTTCCCCAAATTACATTCAAATTTACATTTCTAATCTATGTAATTTTGAAGTTATCTATGGCGGAAGGATACATCCTGAAAAATGTCCAAGTAAAAATCAGAAATTACGATGGAAATACGGGCGTTTTATTGAAGATAAAATAGCTATCAATAGATCAAAAAAGCCTTATCAGTCCATACTCTTTAACAATACGATTATTAAAAAATCATGTTTCGACAAAGTGAAATTTGATTCTGATTTAAAAAAATACGGTCATGACGACACCCAACTTTCCTATCAACTAAGTTTACTAAAAATAAGCGTCTTGCACATAGATAACCCAATTAAACATGGCGCAATTGATACCAATTTGGAATATATTATTAAAACGAAAGAATCGATAGAAAATTTACTTTCACTATACGAACACCAAAAAATAAATCGTGATTTTGTGCGATTAATAAAGCTGTATGTTTTTATAGAAAAAACTAAAGTAAAATTTATAATTACTAAAACATACTCCGTTTTCAGCAAATTCATTTTAAAGAATCTTATTGGAGAAAATCCTAATTTACTTCTTTTTAATATTTTCCGAATAGGCTATTTGTGTTCCATTTCAAGCAAAAAACAAGGTAGTATTGGTGTTAGAAACGAATAATTTAATATTAATTCTTTTCTTGATTATAAAATACTCAACTTGATTAATTTACAAAAAAATCTCAATCAAAAGTCACTATAAAATCACCTATTTTTGTTGTCTTAATAAAAAAATAAATGCCTTTATTCTCCGTTGTAATCCCACTTTTTAACAAAGAAAATTTTATTCAAAATACTTTAAACAGTGTTTTGAATCAAACTTTTAATGATTACGAGATAATTATTATCAACGACGGATCGACTGATAAAAGTGAACAAATAGTTGAGGAATTCAATGATTCTAGGATTATTTATTTATCAAAATTAAACGAAGGCGTTTCGGCAGCAAGGAATTACGGAATTCAACATTCAAAAGGAAAATACATTGCATTTTTAGACGCTGATGATTTATGGTTACCCTCTCATTTATCCGCATTAAAATCTCTTATTGACAGGCATCCAGAAGCTGGAATTTTTGCGTCACGCTATAAATTAATTTTCCAGAACCAAAGTATTTACACTCCGAATTATCAAAATATTAATGCGGAATACAGCGGAATTATAACTGATTATTTTGAATCGAGTTTGCATTATGCTGTTGCAACCTCCTCAAGCGTTGCTGTTCCTAAAAGCGTTTTTGAAAAAATAGGAAACTTTGATACTGCAATAAATATTGGAGAAGATATGGATATGTGGATAAGAATTGCATTAGAATATTCAGTAGTTATTGGTAACTCCGTTACTGTATCTTACTTGCATTTCGTAAGGGATAGTTTATCTAAACAATCTATTTTTAATAAAAAGACAAAAGATTTTAGTTTTTATAAAGAAGCTGAAAAACAACATTCCAGTCTTAAAAAATACCTAGATTTATATCGGATAGAATATGCGCTGCAATACAAAATGGCAAATAAAAAAAACATTGCCAAAAATTTATACCAACAGATTAATCCAGAAAACATCAGTTTAAAAAGTAAAATACTGTTTTACACACCCAGAATAATTTTAACTTTTCTCAAAAAAATCAAAATCATCCTGCGCAACAATGGTATAGAATTTTCTATCTATCACTAAATAATTTATAGGCTATAAATTGATCAAAATCTCTGATATAATCATCTTCATCAAATACTGCCGAAGCGATTACTAAACAAACACTACCAGACGAAAAGTTATTGAGTTCTCTCCAAATTCCTTGATTTATTAACAACCCTTCAAAAGGTTTGTTTAATGTAATTGTTCGTTTTTCTTTTCCATCATTAAGTACCACATCAAAGCTGCCACTTAGCGCGATAAGAAACTCTTTTTGTGTTTTATGTGAATGTCCTCCGCGTTCTGCTGCACTTGGTACATCATATAAATAGTAAACTCGCTTCATTTCAAAAGGCAAAACATCATGTTCAATAACAGATATATTTCCGCGATTATCTTCAATTTTTGGAATCGAAATAAATTCTACATTCATTTTTTATTCGGTTTTACTTTTTAGTAACGTTATCCATTTTTGAGAAATTTTTTCCGATGAAAATTTAGCTACAGATCCTTTTGTATTTTCTTTGCAATAGGTATAAAGTACTTTTTCATATAGCATTCTATTCATTGCGATTTTCAAAGCTTCAAAATCCTGATTGTCTACTAAAAGACCATTTTCTTCATTCGTTATTAGTTCGCTTGGTCCCGTTTTACAATCAAAAGAAATTACGGTCGTACCAACAGATAAAGCTTCTAAAATAACCATTGGAAACCCTTCATAATTACTTGTTAAAACTAAAAAAAGAGCTTCTTTACAATAAAATAAGGTATTTTCTTTAAAACCCAAAAGATGAATATAATTTGAATATTGACTTTCTTGAATCAGTTTTTGCAAACGGTCTTTCTCCTCTCCTTCTCCTATAATTACTAAATGAATTTCACTATTTGGCAAATCACTTTTACAATAGGTTGTAATCAATTGATCAAATTGCTTCAATGACACTAATCTTCCTATTGCAAGACAATATTTAAAAGGCAAACTAGCTTCCGAATTCATTATTTTGTTGTTAACATTTGAAATTACAATCCCTTTTTCAAAACCATATTTTTTTTTGATTATAGCATTCATTTCACTCGAAACTGACACAATCTTAAAAGCTTTACTAAAAATTTGATTTGCTATCCCTTTACTTGAAGTAAAATAATGTTCTAAAACACTACTGTGAATCGTATAAATAAATTTAAAACCAAAATAGAGGTAATATAAAAAAACCAATTCCATCAACGGATTGATTCGGTACCTAAAATCTATGATGTAGTCAAATTGTTGTTTGTTTAAATATTTTTTCAGTTTGAAGTATTTCTGAAATTTAGAATATTTCCCAAAATTAATTAAAGTACCATAATAAGGATAAGCTACTTTATTTTCTAAAACGATAACGTGAACCTCAAAATAGGAATCGTGTAACAACTGCGATAACGAACTAAAGGCACGCTCTAAACCGCCATCAGCAAGTGTATATCCTATGAGCGCTATTTTAGTCGTTTTGCCTTGCTTTACCAACATTGAATTATTATTTTCGTAACAAATATAAAACTCCTACCTCAACTTAATGCACAAAAATCCGCTAGTTACCGTAATTTGTTTGTGCTATAATCACGCATCATTTGTTGTTGAAGCTTTAGATTCTGTAATTAACCAAACTCATAGCAACGTAGAGCTAATTATAGCAGATGATTGCAGTACCGATAACTCGCAAAAAGTTATTGAAAGCTGGCTGAAAAACCACTCTGATATTCCGTTTATTTTTAATACTCAAAATAGAGGAAATACTAAAACCTTTAATCAGTGTTTAAAATTAGCTAACGGAGAATATATAATAGATCTTGCTGCTGATGATGTATTACAACCAGACTGCATCACAAAACAATTGAAAGGATTTGCTGAAAGCACGTATAAAAATCTTGGATTAGTATATGGTAATGCGGAATGGATTTCAGAAAAAGGACAACACATTCACGACTATTTTGAAACTGACAAAAATAGAAAAGGAGTTGCTCTACAACCTACTGGTAACATTTATATTAATTTATTAAATGGTAAAACAAAACTTTGCTCCGTAGCTGCTTTAGTAAAACGAGAAGTTTTTGACAAGCTCAATGGTTACGATGAGAATTTAGCCTACGAAGATTTTGATTTGTGGATTCGGGCTTCAAGAGTTTATAATTTTGATTTTATCGATAAAATTTTAGTTCAGAAAAGAAAGTTGAATAATTCTATGTACACTTTATTGCTACAAAAAAACAATTCGAAAACACGTCGTTTCAATTACTCGACTTATCTTATTTTGCAAAAGGTTTTTATTTTAAATCAAAACAAAGAGGAATTTAAGGCCATGCTGAAACGCATTCGAGTAGAAATGAAAATAGCTTTTCACACGCGTGATTTTTTATTGCTCACTAAGTATGTTTTTCTAGATTTGAAGGTTAGAGCAAAAACTTTGTACTAACTGATAGAGCGGTATAAATAGTTTTAATTATTAAAATTTACTTCTAAAATTTGCTAAATAGCTTTTAATATCTATTCTTTTATCAAATTCTATATAAGATAAATAAAATGAATAAAAACAAAGTATAATCAAAATCCAACAAGCATTAGGATAATCAATCCAAAAAACAACTATAGAAGCTACAACTCCTAAAATTATTGATTTACAAATAATTATAAAAGTATTTTTTCGAAAATTAAATTCAAATTTCTTCTTCACAATATAATAAACATACAAACCATAAAGAATGTAATTTAGCAGTAAGGCCAGACCAATACCTACTAAACCTAAATAGTTATAGAATAAAATAGTAAATCCAATATTCATTGTATCTGACAATAATTCTTGTATAAAATACAATTTCTTTTCCCCTTTTGCTAAAATTATAAAAGCAAGTGGCCACATTATCGCCTTAATAATTATGGCTAATAATGCCAATTTAAGAATCAAAACTACTGCAATAAAATCTCTAGAATACAATATTCTGATTACAAAGGGCGCTAAAAGATAAAATACTAAAATAAGTGGCGTAATAAGCAATAAGCCCACTTCAATTTGATCATTCACCAAGTCTTTAACTTTTGCATTATCTTTTTGTACGATGGTCAATCGAGGATAAAAATCAGTACACATAGCATTAAAAATCAGCCCAACATAGGTAATCAGTATCGTAGAAGCAGCGACATACAATCCTAAAATAGGCTCTGAAACATGCTGAAAATTGAAATGAAGTTTAAGTAAGTAAGCCGTTATTTGCCCGAAAATTACATTTACAGAGAGTAAAAACCCCAATTGTATCATCTCCTTACCGCGTGATATCGTTTCTTTGATACTTACTTGAACCGGAATTACTTTAATCTTTCTTGAAAAAAACCAATTTACTAGATAATTCAAAATGGCAGACAAAAGCAAAACAGCTACAATACCATCTAATCTAAATAAATAATAGATAGGAATAGTAATTAGAGTTAATACAACCGAATAGACAACCGAGGAAAAAGCGATTTTTTTTATGGAGCGAGTGCCTTGCAAAAGCACCATTTTATGGACTGCTAAACTGGAGAAAATTAAATTAAAAGACAAAACGTAAAACCAATTAGCATATGCTTCTGATCCAAAAGTCCAAATACTTAAATTATTTGCAAGTACAAAAGTCACTAAAAAACCAAAAAATCCTGTCACTATAGCAGCTCTTTTAAGGACTACAACTGTTCTTGAAAATTCTTCTATATCATTCTTAGAATGTGATAATGATACCATTCGTACACCACTTATACTAATACCAAATCCTGTTACAGCAGTAATTATGGACATCATATTTTGTAAAAGTCCTATAATACCAACGCCGGTAATTCCTAAAAACAAAGCGACAAATTTAGAGCCAACCAACCCAACAAGAATTTTTAATACTTGTGAAAAGCCAAAAACTCCTGTGGCTTTTAAAATGGTTTTCTGTGATTCCTTTCTTTCTATTTCCACTTTTATTTAAATACTACTTTGTACTAGATCCATTCATTTACTTTTTTTATAATAAAACTCACCTGCTCTATAGTTAAAGTTGGATTTAATGGCAGACTCAATACTTGATCATGAATTTTTTCGGTAATAGGAAAAGATAAATTATTAAAAGAGGCTAATGCTTTTTGTTTGTGTGGAGGTATTGGATAATGAATAACCGTTTCTATTCCATTCTCAGTCAAATAACTTTGTAATTCATTCCTGTAAGTAGTACGAATTACAAATAAATGAAAAACATGATTTACCGAATTATCATAAAACGGCAATATAATTTTATCGTTTTTTATTTCTGATAAATAGCATTTTGCAATAGAACGTCGTTTATCGTTATCAGCCTCTAAATAAGGCAATTTTATATTTAAAAAAGCCGCTTGTAATTCATCTAATCTTGAATTTACACCTGCAAAATCATTGTAATATTTGGTTTTAGAACCATAATTTCGAAGAGAACAAATTACTTTAGCCAATTCAGAATTGTTTGTTACTACTGCTCCTGCATCGCCTAATGCACCCAAATTTTTACCTGGATAAAAACTATAAGCAATTGCAGCTTGTTGATTTATTGTTTCTGTTTTTTGATTTGCTTTAGCACCATGAGCTTGCGCAGCATCTTCTACAACAATTAAATTATGCCGAGTAGCAATGGTATTTATTGCATCCATATCAGCTAATTGTCCGTACAAATGAACTGCTAAAATCGCCTTAGTTCTAGAATTGATTTTATCACTAATTAAATCTGGATTGATATTATAGGTTTCTATTTTTGGCTCGACCAAAACCGGAACTAAATCGGCTTGTAAAATAGCCAAAATACTAGCGATATAAGTATTTGCGGGTACAATAACTTCATCGCCTTTTTGCAATTTACCTAAAACAATATATGCTTTAAAAAGCAACACTAAAGCGTCTAATCCATTGCCTGTACCAATACAATGTTTTGCGCCGCAATAGTTAGCAAATTGGGTTTCAAATGTTTTAACTTCATTTCCTAAAACATACCAACCGCTTTCTAAAACTGATTTTAATTTTTCATGAAAAGCAGTTTCAAAAGGTTCATTTATCTTTTTTAAATCTAAAAATGGTATCATATCAGATTCATTTTATAAAAATCTTGACTATAAACGGAACAACCCAACTCTTCTTTTTGTTTTAAAAGTCCAGCATGATATCCGCTTTCATTATCTTCATTTACAATACCCATATCAAAAAAAAGCTTTCCTTCTTGCTTATACTTTTGTATCAAGTTGATGAATAAAAAATCTAAAGCACGAAGGCTTTCCCCTCTATTGGTAGTTGCGCCATACTGAGACTTAACAGTTGTAGGAGTTTCAAATAGGGTAATTCCAGCAATAATTTTATTTTCATGATACACTGAAAATTGCTTGATATTATCTGGAAACCTATTTTTTAATTGTGTTATTTCGGCTAAAGTATGAACGGGTTTTGCATTGTATTTTTCTTTTAGACGTGGCTCTAATACTAATTGCCAAAAAGCATCTAATTGCTGTTCTTCGACTAAGTCTAAATCGTCCATTTCTATTTTTCTAAAGTGTTTTAATTTACTTTTTGAAATTTTTAGAGGCAGACTTAGATTTATAGCTAAATTCATTTCCTTTTTTAACACAAAGGCTCCTTTTTTAAATAAGAAAAAATCAGCTTCTTGATTTCCCCTATAAGTGTAAAAAGAGGGAATTGGTTTGTAATAGAAATATAAAAATCCTTTTTGCTTCAAAAAAGATAACAAAGCTTCAATAATAGGTGCTAGTTGCTCAGCATTTATTTTAGACGAATATACTAATCCACCATAAGTCAGGCCTTGATGGGAATAAACAGAATCCCCTACACGATTCGCAGGTAAAACAGCGACCAGTTTTTGATCATCGTAGACCATCAATGAGAAATCCTTAAATCGATCTTTATGGTATTCCATAAAATCACGATGAAATAAAAAAGTTGCGTTTTTGGCTTGACCAATAAAGGCATTCCAGTTTAGATAATCGTTTTCTTGGTATTGTTTAAGAGAATAGTTTTTCAATATTTTATTTTAGACTTAGTGAAAGTGACCATTTTTTTATTTGTTTTCTAAAGTAGGTAAATACCATCTAAATTTTACAGCCATCAAACGCACAGAGATAATAACCAATGAGGTAGTCAAGTATAAAATATCATTATCTAAATTTAATTTTCGAAGTAAGAAGAAGACAGTTCCTCCTAAAATACATATGGTAGCATAGATTTCTCTTCTAAAAATAACGGGGATTTCGGTACATAATATATCACGAATCACACCTCCAAAACACGCAGTCATTGTCCCTAATGCAATACAAATAACAGGATGAAGTCCGGTGTTTATTCCTTTTTCAAGACCTATCAATGTAAACACACCCAATCCGATGGTATCAAACAAAAACAACGAAGTACGCAATTTATCGAATTTTTTTCTAAAAATAACCGCCAACACAAAGCTAATTCCTATAACATAAACATACTTTAGATCCAGCATCCAACCTACTGGAGTTCTTCCTATTAAAACATCTCGCAGGGTTCCGCCACCAACCGCAGTAACGAATGCAATAATAAAAACCCCAAAAGGATCCATCTTTTTATTCATAGCGGTTAATGCGCCCGACATGGCAAATGCCATTGTACCAATGATATCCAGTATTTGAAACATTTATTTTGGAAGTTTGAGTTTTGAAAATCGTACAAAAATAACTAAAATACGCGTCAAATCAGTTGGAAACTCTCTTAATTAAAGATTCTACTTATTCTAAATAAATATTCGAACCCGATCACAAAAACTGGATTTTCTCTGTGTATATTTGTAGCTATTAATTAAATAGTTGAAAGCTTTGAAACAAATCACTTCGATACAAAATTCATACATAAAATCTTTAGTGCTATTACAAGAAAAAGCGAAGGCGCGCAGACAATCGGGAACTTTTTTGATGGAAGGAAAACGTGAAATTGCTATAGCCATAAAAGGAGCTTACGAAATAGAAACACTACTGTTTTTTCCAGAAATATGTTCAGAGTCAGAAGCTCGTGAATTATCAAATAATGCGGAGCTGATAGAAATCAACAAAGAAGTCTATCAAAAACTCGCCTATCGAGATACCACCGAAGGGATTTTGGCTATAGCCAAAACAAAAGCACTACAATTATCTGATTTAAAATTATCAAATAATCCATTAATACTTGTTGCCGAAGCGCCAGAAAAACCAGGAAATATTGGTGCGTTATTAAGAACTGCCGATGCGGCAAATCTAGACGCAGTAATCATTGCCAATCCAAAAAGCGATTTATACAACCCTAATATTGTGCGTTCTAGCGTAGGTTGCCTTTTTACGAGACAAATCGCCACGGGAACAACATCAGAAATAATTGCTTTTTTAAAAGAACGAAACATCAATTTTTATTGTGCTACGTTACAAAATTCGACTGCATACCACACACAAGACTATACTGCTCCAACAGCATTAGTAGTGGGCACAGAAGCTACTGGTTTAACCCAAGAATGGCGAAAAGAAGCAACACAAAACATCATCATTCCTATGCAAGGTGAAATCGATTCTATGAACGTTTCTGTTGCTGCTGCAGTTTTGATTTTTGAAGCCAAAAGACAGAGAAATTTTAAATAATTAATTTTAAATTAAAAAAGATGAGAAAAAATATCTTAGCCTTATTATTAATCAGTTTTAGTGTGAGCACTTTTGCACAAATGAGTTCGACACAAGTCGACGAATTAGTAAATCGCACTTTAAAAACTTTTAACGTTCCCGGAATTGCAGTTGCCATTGTCAAAGATGGAAAAATTGTTCACGCTCAAGGATACGGTGTTAAATCTATTTTGACCAAAGAAAAAGTAGACGCCAATACCCTTTTCGGAATAGCTTCAAACAGTAAAGCTTTTACCAGTGCAGCTTTAGCTATGTTAGTGGATGAGGGCAAAATGAAGTGGGACGACAAAGTCATTAAATACCTTCCTAATTTCAAAATGTATAATGATTACGTCACTAATGAATTTACGATTCGTGATTTACTAACCCACCGCAGCGGATTGGGTCTTGGTGCGGGTGACTTAATGATTTGGCCTGATGGAAGTAATTTTACAGCACAAGACATTATTCAGAATTTACAATATTTAAAACCAGTTTCCGCTTTCAGAACACAATATGATTACGACAATTTACTTTATATAGTCGCTGGCGAAGTTATTCACGTTGCTAGTGGTTTAAGTTGGTGTGATTTTATCGAGCAACGCATTATGAAACCATTAGAAATGAATAACAGTGCGGCCTCTTTTTTACGACTAAAAGATACCACCAACATTATAGCTCCTCATGTGCCTATAGATGGAAAACTAAAAGTTATCAAGCGCTATCAAAATCAGCTTTTTGATGCAGCAGCCGGAATTTATTCTAGCGTAAATGACCTAAGTAAATGGACAATTATGCAAATGAATAACGGACAATATGGAGCAGATAAAAAGCAATTATTTTCAAAAAAAGAACACAACGAAATGTGGCAATTGCAAACTATCATTCCGGTAAATGCTAGACCACCTTATAATACCCATTTTAGTGGTTACGGATTAGGATGGTTTTTGAGTGATGTAAAAGGATACAAACAAGTAACTCATACTGGAGGATTAGAAGGAATTGTTACTCAAGTTACCTTACTGCCTGAATTGAATTTAGGAATTATTGTTTTGACTAATCAGCAATCTGGTGCGGCATTTAGAGCGATAACAAATACCATAAAAGATAGCTATTTAGGGATACAACCAGAAGATTATGTTGCCAATTACAGCAAGAGTTTAAAAGAAAAGGAGGAATCTGCAGATAAAAAAACAGAAGCTGTCTGGGCGACAATTGCTACCAACAAAAAAAATAAAGTAAAAGAAGATTATAAGAGAATTTTAGGAACCTACAAGGACAATTGGTTTGGCGAAGTAGCGATTTCAGAAAAGAAAGGGAAATTATATTTTGCTTCCAAACGTTCGCCACAACTTACCGGTGAAGTTTTTTTCTATAAAGAAGGTAATTATGTTGTAAAATGGAACAATTCTTATTTTCATGCCGATGCTCATTTATTTTTTGAATATGACGCAACAGGAAAAGCAGCTCGATTGACAATGAAAGCCATTTCTGAACTAACCGATTTTAGTTATGATTTTCAAGATTTAGATTTTAGTAAAATAGACTAATGTTTTGATAAATTGTAATTTAATATTTAAGCATTGAAAAGCGTTTTTCCTTGCATATCTCCTAACAAATTTCTATTTTTAGGAATTGAATCCTACCCGTATGATAGAAATTGATCTAGAAAAAGAAAATAAAGCAATTGCTCAAGAATATAAAGAATTGCTGCGCATAAGCTATCAAACACTAAGTGATGAGGATAAAAAACTCATTCGCAAAGCATTTGATGTGGCTGTAGAAGCGCACAAAGACCAACGAAGAAAATCAGGTGAAGCTTATATTTTTCATCCCATTGCTGTTGCTAAAATTGTAGCCTCAGAAATAGGATTGGGAGCAACCTCTATTGCTGCCGCATTGCTACACGACGTTGTAGAGGATACACCAACTACGGTTGAGGATATCGCCAATATGTTTAATCCAAAACTTGCTCAAATTGTAGAAGGACTTACAAAAATAGCATTGGTTCAAAAGGATTTAAACATCTCTATGCAAGCAGAGAATTTTAGGAAAATGATATTAACGTTGAATGATGATGTTCGCGTTATTCTGATAAAACTTGCCGACCGTTTGCACAATATGCAAACCATGGAATCGATGCGAGAGGACAAACAAGTTAAGATAGCCTCTGAAACACTATACATTTACGCACCTTTAGCGCACAGACTTGGCTTATACAACATCAAAACAAAGTTGGAAGACCTAGGTCTTAAGTATACAGAACCAGCTATTTATAATGAAATTGTTAGCAAAATACAAGAAACCAAAGAAGAACAAGACGATTATATAAAATCTATTTCTGATGTACTTAAAAAGTCATTAGACGACGAAGGTGTCGAATACATAATAAAAGGGCGACCAAAATCGATCTATTCGATTCGTAGAAAAATGCATGCTCAAAACGTAAGATTCGAAGAAGTCTACGATAAATTTGCACTTCGGATTGTATACAAATCCAACACCCACGACGAGAAATTTATTGCTTGGAAAATATACTCTATAGTCACGGATCATTATAGACCGAGTCCAAGCCGTTTACGAGACTGGATTTCTTCACCAAAATCTACAGGTTATGAAGCCTTACACATTACTGTAATGGGACCCAAAGGACGTTGGGTAGAAGTGCAAGTACGAAGTGAACGTATGGATGAAATTGCAGAGAAAGGATATGCTGCACATTACAAATATAAAAATGGAGCTACAGAAGAAAGTGGTTTAGATGTATGGCTTAATTTATTGAAAGAAGCTTTAGAAAACTCTGAATCAAATGCAGTAGATTTTGTAGAAGATTTTAAAATGAATTTATATTCAAAAGAGATCTTTGTATTTACACCTAAGGGTGAAATTAAATCACTTCCTAAAGGGGCAACCTCACTCGATTTTGCTTTTAGCATACACTCGGAAATAGGAATTCGTACAAGAGGAACACGAGTAAACGGAAAATTAGTCCCTCTTAATTTTGAATTAAAAAGTGGCGACCAAATAGAAGTGATTACTTCACAACATCAAAAACCAACCATCAACTGGCTTGATTATGTGACAACTTCGAGAGCTAAAACAAAAATCAAAAATGTTTTAAACGAAAACACTAAGAAAATTGGTGAAGAAGGAAAAGAACTCCTAACTCGAAAATTAAAACACTTAAAAATAACGTTAAGCGAGCAAGTTATTAATGAATTGGTGAACTTTTTTAAATTAAAAACGAGTTTAGATCTATTTTACAGAGTTGGAGTTGGAGCCATAGAAAATCAACAATTAAAAGATTATGCTGCTCAAAAGAGCAATACCTTCATCAACTTTTTCAAAAATAAAATCAAGCGTTCTCCTAGCTCTCAGGCTATTGAGGACATACAAAGACCAGTAATAAGTAGCAACTATGACATGCTTGTTTTTGGGAAAGAACAAGATAAATTAGATTATAAATTATCGCCTTGTTGCAATCCAATTCCTGGAGATGAAGTTTTTGGATTCGTTACGATTAACGAGGGAATAAAAGTGCATAAAAAAGATTGCCCTAACGCGATAGGAATGCAATCTAATTACGCTTATCGAATCATGCCTGCCAAATGGATTGACTCATCGCAAGAAGAATTTAAAGCAATCATTAACGTTACAGGAATGGATGTTTTAGGACTTACCAATCAATTGACAAAAGTAATTTCAAACAATATGCATGTCAATATTCAAAGCATAGCTTTGAATACCGACGCTGGAATTTTTCATGGTCAAGTAACTGTAATTGTACAGAACAATACGATCTTGAAAAAAATGATCAGTAACATCAAAAAAATTGATGGTGTAGATAAAGTAACTCGCGAATACAAAACATAAAAATTTGTTTATTTTTTATCTTTTAACCTAGAAAAAGGACAAACTTTGAACTTAACAAACGGGAAACTTTAATCTTTAAACTAAAAAAATTACCTTTGCCAGTATATGACACTCATTTCAATAGATAACACGAAAAACCAAGAAATTGTAAAAAATGTTTTTACAATGTATCTTGAAAATAAAGGACATCGTAAAACCCCTGAGCGTTATGCAATACTTCAGGAAATTTACGACAGCGAAGAACATTTTGATGTAGAGAATCTCTATATCAAAATGAAAAACAAGAACTATCGTGTGAGTAGAGCAACGCTTTACAACACCATCGAATTGCTTCTTGACTGTGCTCTAGTTCGAAAACATCAGTTTGGACAAAATCAGGCTCATTATGAGAAATCGTACTTTGACAAACAGCACGATCACATTATTATGACCGATACAGGTGAAGTAATTGAGTTTTGTGATCCCAGAATTCAAACTATTAAGAAAACAATAGAAGAAATTTTTGATATAGAAATCACCAATCATTCTTTGTATCTATATGGTGTAAAAAAACAAAAAAAGAACGAGGAACAAGACGGTTCCGAAATATAAAAATTAACTACAAATAACACACAGAATGACCGTAGATTTATTACTAGGATTACAATGGGGAGATGAAGGGAAAGGAAAAATCGTTGATGTTCTAACTTCAAAATACGACATTATTGCTCGTTTTCAAGGCGGACCAAACGCAGGACATACTTTAGAATTTGACGGAATAAAACACGTACTTAGAACCATTCCTTCTGGAATTTTCCACGGAAACAACATTAACATCATTGGAAATGGTGTTGTAATTGACCCTGTAGTTTTTAAAAGTGAGATTGATGGTTTGGCTAAATTTAATTTAGACCTACAATCTAAATTAATTATTTCAAGAAAAGCTCATTTAATCTTACCTACGCACCGTTTATTAGACGCAGCTTCGGAAGCTTCTAAAGGAAAAGCAAAAATTGGATCTACGCTTAAAGGAATAGGGCCAACTTACATGGACAAAACTGGTAGAAACGGAATTCGTGTAGGAGATATCGAATTAGAAGATTTTGCTGATCGTTACAGAGCTTTGGCTGATAAGCATGAAGCGATGATTGCTTTTTACGATGTTGATATTCAATACAACTTACCGGAATTAGAAAAAGAATTCTTTGAAGCAATTGAAGATTTAAAAAAATTAGATTTTATCGATAGTGAAGAATATTTACACCAAGCACAGAAAGCAGGTAAATCTATCTTGTGCGAAGGTGCACAAGGCTCTTTATTAGATGTAGATTTTGGAACATATCCATTTGTTACTTCTTCTAATACTACTGCTGCAGGTGCTTGTACTGGTTTAGGAATTGCGCCTAACAAAATCAAAGAAGTTTTTGGAATTTTCAAAGCTTATATCACTCGTGTTGGTAGCGGACCCTTCCCTACTGAGCTTTTTGATGAAGATGGTGCAACAATGGCAAGAGTAGGAAATGAATTTGGATCTGTAACAGGAAGACAAAGACGTTGTGGTTGGTTAGACTTAGTAGCGCTTAAATACGCGATTCAAGTAAATGGTGTTACCCAATTGATGATGATGAAAGGTGATGTCCTTTCTGGATTTGAAACACTAAAAGTATGTACGGAATACAATTATAAAGGAGAAAAAATTTCTCATTTTCCTTATAACATCGAACCAGAAAATGTAACTCCTGTTTACCAAGAGTTCAAAGGATGGAAACAAGATTTAACTGGTATGACAACTTATGATGAATTACCGCAAGAGCTTAAAGAATATATTGAATTTATAGAAAAAGAAGTTGAAGTTCCTATTAAGATTGTCTCTGTAGGACCAGACAGAAAGCAAACGATTCTAAAATAACATTACTAACGCTCTGATAATTCAGAGCGTTTTTTTTTTAAACAATAGCTTTTTAATTAAGATCACAAACCTACTCCACTCTAAATCTCAAATTTATTTTGGCTATTTAGTAAATTGATGACGATTAACAAATACACTCCTTAAGTTATTATTGTAGTATGAAATAAACAGCTACAATATTGCTCTAGAATACTCTTTTAAACAAAATCCATTTCACATGAAAAACCCCGTAATTAACATACAAAAAACCGAAGTCCTTTCTGATAACCACTATATTTTAAATAAAGTAACATTTGATTATCAAAAGAAAGATGGATCATGGATCACTCAAAAACGAGAAGTGTATGATCGTGGCAATGGTGCAGCTATTCTGTTGTACAATACCAAACAAAAAACAGTTATTCTTACCCGACAGTTCCGATTGCCTACTTACTTAAATGGGAATGCATCGGGAATGATGATTGAGGTTTGCGCGGGATTACTAGATCAAGATAATCCAGAACAATGCATCATAAGAGAGACTGAGGAAGAAACTGGATACCGAATTACTGCTGTACAAAAAGTAATGGAAACTTATATGTCGCCAGGTGCCGTGACAGAAATTCTATATTTGTTTGTAGGACACTATGACGAAAGTCTAAAAGTGAGTGAAGGTGGCGGATTAGAAAGTGAAGAAGAAAATATTGATGTTTTAGAAATGTCCTTTGAGGAAGCTTATGCTAAAATCGAATCGGGTGAAATTAAAGATGCCAAAACAATCTTGTTATTGCAACATGCCAAAATAAAAAATCTTGTTTAATGAGCAAGACAACAAAAGGCATTTTATTTGCATTGCTAGCTACATTTTTATGGTCGGTAAACATGGTTATTGCTAGTGGCGTAAAAGAACATATTCCGCCAATAGGCTTGGCTTTTTGGCGTTGGACAGTTGCTTGTGTCGTACTTACTCCTTTAGCTTTGAGAGCGACTATTATAGATTTTAAAATTGTAAAAAAACACATTAAATATCTCTTATTAACTGCAATATTAGGTATCTCAATCTTTAACACTTTAATTTACTTTGCCGGAAAAACCACGAGTGCTTTTAATTTATCCTTGATGGCTATCTCGATTCCCTTATTTATTATAGGGATTTCTAGAATTGTATTTAAAGAGAAAGTTTCGAATCTAGCTATAGCGGGAATTATAACTATAATTACAGGAGTTTTAGTACTTATTAGTAAAGGTTCATTAGACGCATTGCTTCGTATTAACTTTGCATTTGGAGATTTATTAATGCTCCTCGCCTGTTTTTTCTTTGCTTGTTATACTCTTTTAGTTAGAAAAAAGCCAAAGGAATTAGAGCCTAAAGTGTTTTTATATTCTGTATTCGTAATTGGCACCTTGATACTGCTGCCTTTTTACCTCTGGGAAAATACTTATCTCGAAAAAGTAGTAATCGATTCAAAGACACTTCTTATTATCTCCTATGTTGGCATATTCGCTTCGTTAGTTTCTTTTTATTTATGGAACGAAGCCATCGGATTAATTGGCACATCAAAAACAGCTGTTATTTATTACTTGATTCCAATATTTAGTGGTATTCTCGCATATTTTTTTCTAGACCAATCTATTGAATTTATACAAATTATAAGTATGGCTATTATAGTATTGGGGCTATTAATTACCAATAAAAAATAATTATAAAACAAAAAGCAGTATAATAATACATACTGCTTTTTGTTTTAACTTGTAAAATGAAAAGACCTATTTATTAGGTTGTGGTGTCATTCTTAAATATGGTTTTATTCGTTCGGAACCTTTTGGAAATTTTGCCGCAATATCTTCATCTTTAATTGATGGTGAAATTACAACAGGATCACCGTCTTTCCAATTCGCTGGTGTGGCTACACTATAATTTGCAGTTAGCTGTAAACTATCAATTACACGTAACAATTCATCAAAATTTCTGCCCGTAGAAGCTGGATACGTCAGTGTTAATTTAATTTTTTTATCGGGTCCAATTATAAAAACAGAACGAACTGTAAAACTTTCACTGGCATTGGGATGCATCATATCATATAACATAGCAACATGCTTATCCTCGTCGGCAATGATAGGAAAATTTACAGTAGTATTTTGAGTTTCATTTATATCCTTAATCCACTCCATGTGAGAGGCTACTCCATCAACACTCAAAGCAATAACTTTTACATTTCGTTTTTGAAATTCAGGATAATAGTTTGCTACTGTTCCTAATTCAGTAGTACAAACTGGAGTAAAATCAGCTGGATGTGAAAATAATATACACCATGAATCTCCCAGCCATTCATGAAATTTTATTTTTCCTTGTGAGGTCTCTGCTTCAAAATCAGGGGCAATATCGCCCAATCGTACTGTTGCCATACTCATTTATTTATTTGATTAATAGTACGGTAAGTTATTGAATTTAAATTGATAAAGAAAAATATAAACTTAAAATTCTACTCGTTTTACTTAAAAACAAAAAAAAAGTAATAATAAAATTAGCCTTAGGAATACTAAACTCATAGCCCTGATCGCAATGGCATCCTTTTATTTCCTATTAAGACGAAGGAAGAATAGGAAATAAAAGATATAATGGAGACAGGAATAAGCTCCAGAAAAAAATAATATTAGGCCTGTTTTTTCTTTAAGTTAGGCAAAAAGAAAGCTATGATCCCGATTAGAGGCAAATAAGCACATAAATGATAGACATAAGTAATACTGCTATGATCTGCTAAATTTCCTAACAAAGCGGAACCAAGACCGCCCATTCCGAAAGCAAAACCATAAAACAGACCGGAAACCATACCCAGTTTTTTAGGCAATAATTCTTGTGCATAAACCAAAATTGCTGGAAATGCCGAAGAGATAATTGTACCGATTACTACTGATAATACACCTGTCCAGAATAAATCTACAAATGGCAACAATAATGTAAACGGAGCGGCTCCTAATACAGAAAACCAGATAACATATTTTCGGCCAAATTTATCTCCTAAAGGACCTCCAATTAAGGTTCCTAAAGCACACGAAGCTAAAAAGAGAACCAAATGAAATTGAGCATCTTGAACAGATAAATTAAATCTCTCCATCAAATAAAAAGTAAAATAACTAGACATACTAGCCATATAAACAAATTTTGAGAATATGAGCACCATCAAAATTACTACCGAAATTACAATTTGATTTTGAGACAAATTCGGCAAATCGATTACTGCTTTTTTGGTACTTCTTAAACTGAGGTGATTTTGATACCAAAGTGCTATTCTACTCAAAACTAATAATCCGATGACTGCCGCTACAAGAAACCAAATAATGTAGTGTTGCGCATTAGGCACAACGATTAATGCCACTAACAAAGGTCCTAAAGCTGTACCAGCATTTCCACCCAACTGAAATATAGATTGTGCTAAACCACGCTTTCCTCCAGAGGCTAAAAAGGAGATGCGAGAAGCTTCTGGATGAAAAATTGAAGAACCAATTCCTACTAAAACAACCGAAAGAATAATCATAGAAAAACTAGCTGCGTAAGACAAAGAGACTATTCCGAGTGCTGTAAAAATCATTCCGAAAATCTGAGAAAAAGGTTTAGGCCTTTTATCGGTGTACAAACCTACCAAAGGTTGCAAAATCGATGCTGCTAGTTGATATGCTAATGTAATTAAGCCTATTTGAGTAAATGTTAAATTATAATTGTCCTTTAAAATAGGATAAGCAGCAGGAATTACTGCTTGTAATAAATCATTAATCAAATGCGCAAATGCAATTGAAAATAATATAGGATAAACTGTTTTTTGTGCAGTAGAAACGCCATCAATAGTTGATGCGTTAGTGGAGGATAAATTCATTTTTTTTAATAAAATACATTAATACTGCTTCAAATAAGATTTATAGTTGAAGTACAAAATACCAAAAAATTAAGGTGATGAAAGAAAGTGGAATTCCAAAACCAATCATCATACTACTCAATTTAGGTTTTAATCCGTGAGTCGTTGCGAGAATGCTCCCAGTAATCATTGGAGCCATTGCAGATTCCATAACAGCTACGTCTATCGTTTTTGAATGCTGCTGCAAAATTACAACATACAGTAAATAGATGAAAGCCGGAGTGAGTATTAATTTAAATAAAAGTCCCAATCCTAAGAATCTCCAATGCTGACTTCTTTTATCAAACTGTAATTGCAAACCAACAGAAAGCATGGCTAATGGCGTAATAACACTTCCTGTTTTTTGAAGAAAATATTGAATGTATTCGTGAAAATCAACATTTAAAAAATTCATCAAACAAGCTATCACAAAAGTGATGAATGGTGGGAAAATAGCAATTTTTTTTGCGATTTCGAGACCATTTGGCTTTCCAGTAGAGTACAAAGTAGCAATCAGAATAGCAACGGTAGAAAGCACAACAAATGAGCCAGGTTGATCTACTAAAATAGCCGTTTTTAACCCTTCCTCTCCATACAATGCTTCGATGATTGGATAACCTAAAAAAGAGGTGTTTCCTAAACCAGCTGTAATAATTAAACATCCTGTAAGCTTACGAGACCATCCGAGCTTTTTACCTAAAAGACTAAAAAACAGATAAGAAGCTGCAAATCCAAGCCAAGCTACTCCAATGGGATATAACAGTTGGTTATTCCATACGATTTTAGGTATATAATACAATGCAATAGCAGGAAGACACAAGTAAATTACAATCTTATTTAAAAGTTTGTAAATTTCCGTAGGGAAGCCCTTTAACTTTTGAAGAAAAAGACCTAGAAATAAAAAAATAAAAATTAATGCAAAGTTATACATGATACACAATTGATTGCAAAAATACTATTTATATATCTCCTAGAAATAAAGAAAAACAGAAATGAATAATAATTACATCATTGCCATTTATAGTATTAATAATAATGATATTGGTAAAAAAGCATTGTCTCCTTTTATAATTCTTATTTTAATTGAACAAAAAAAAGAATCCTTTTACTAGGTAAACAATGACTTGATATAGGATGCTTTTTTTGAAACTGTTTATGTTTTCACTACTTTTACTTTTCAAATCATCCATTTTGCAAAACAAAAAATCACATCCTAGCGCTTTGAATGAAAAAGCAGGAATTGCTCCACCAGAAACTACTAGTTTAACTTCTATTGGAACAATTCAGCATTTTAGAAAAATACAACCTTCAGCAACTGCATTAGTTGAAGGTATTTTAGCGGGAAACATAACTGCTTTGAGTCGTGCCATTACTTTAGTGGAGAGTACAAATAACAATCACCTAAGCAAAGCCAATGAAGTAATTAATGCTTGTTTACCACATTCTGGGAAATCGATGCGAATTGGAATTACTGGTGTTCCCGGTGTAGGTAAAAGTACTTTTATTGAAGCCTTTGGTAAATTTTTGACCAATCAAGGAAAAAAAGTAGCGGTTCTTGCTGTTGATCCTAGTAGCACCATAAGTCATGGTAGTATTCTGGGTGATAAAACTCGTATGGAAGAATTGGTTAAAGATAAAAATGCTTATATCCGGCCGTCTGCTTCTGGTGAAACATTAGGAGGTGTTGCTCGAAAAACTCGTGAAACAATTACACTTTGCGAAGCGTGTGGTTTTGATACTATTATTATAGAAACGGTTGGCGTTGGCCAAAGTGAAACCGCTGTTCATAGTATGGTAGATTTCTTTTTATTGCTAAAAATAGCGGGTGCTGGAGATGAATTACAAGGCATAAAACGGGGTATTATGGAAATGGCAGATGCTATTGTAATTAATAAAGCCGATGGTGATAACATTAAAAAAGCGCAGTTTGCTAAAATGGAATTCAATAGAGCATTACATCTTTTTCCAGCAAAAAAATCAGGATGGATTCCTAAAACCTCCACTTGTAGCGCTATCACTCAGGAAGGCATTCCAGTGGTTTGGGAAATAATTCAAAAATTTCTAGCATTGACTAAAGAAAATCAATCCTTTTTTGAAAAAAGAAAAGAACAAAATCAATATTGGATGCTGGAAACCATAAATGAGCAATTAAAAATAAATTTCTACAACCAACACGAAATACAAAATCTTTTAGAACCTACAAAAAAAGCGGTGCAAAATAATGAAATATCACCATTTGCAGCCGCTCAAAAATTATTAAACTTGTATCAAAATTCTAAAAACAATCAGCAGAATATGGACTAGTTTCTATTTCTTTTTCTTGATATCTCTTAGCTTATATTTATTTTCTCTATATAAATTACCTGCAGTAATCACATGCGCTAAAGCATCTTTTGCCAATTCAGGATCTAATTTTACAGGAATCAATGTAGTATCATTTTTAATTTTAAATTGCAAAGGTTGCAAATTAGGTTGCATAATAACAACTTGATCCTCAATTCTAAAAGCATTGATATCATTAAACTGCATGATTGATCTTCCTTTTGTTGTTGCCTTTATTTTAGTTAAATT
Source organism: Flavobacterium pygoscelis (assembly GCF_023162025.1). NCBI lineage: Bacteria > Pseudomonadati > Bacteroidota > Flavobacteriia > Flavobacteriales > Flavobacteriaceae > Flavobacterium > Flavobacterium pygoscelis. Next base: position 294,342 of record NZ_JALNUB010000003.1, read on the forward strand.
TCTCCCCACCATAGGAGTTTCAAACTCAGCACCTAAATAACTTAATAATGTAGGCGGAATATCAATTTGACTCGCTAATTGATCGTATGTTTTTCCTTTAGGAACATTTGGTCCAATTATTAAAGCAGGAATATGAAATTTATTGATGGGAACTAAATTTTTACCAAATGTTCTGGTGTTGTGATCTGCTATCACAATAAAAATAGTGTTTTTATAATACGGTTCTTTTTTAGCCATTTCCATGAATTTTCCAATCGAGAAATCAGCATATTTCATGGCATTGTTCACCGTTGCAGCTTTCTGATCGTATCTTTTTATTCTTCCTTCGGGATATTCAAAAGGTTCGTGATTGGATGTAGAAAACATCAATGAAAAGAATGGTTTGTCTCCTTTTGATTTAAAATAATCGTTGGCCTTAACTACTAAGTCTTCATCAGAATAACCCCAAGTTCCTTTAAAAGCATATTTTTTACCATCAGCATCAAAATCATCTTGATCTACAATATCCTCAAAACCATTTCCGTTAAAAAAAGAAGCCATATTGTCAAAATTAGACATTCCTCCATAAATAAAACTGGTTTCGTATCCTTTGCGTTTTAAAGCTTCTGCCAAAGTAAAAAACCCTTGTTGTGAATTACCTAATTTTACCACACTTTCTGATGGAGATGGAAGAAATCCTGTAACTACCGCTTCTATCCCTCTTACACTACGCGTACCAGTACAATATAGATTTGTAAACAATAAACCTTCTTTAGAAAGTTTATCAAACTCCGGTGTTAGGGGTTTTCCACCTAAAATTCCAACATATTCTGCACCTAAACTTTCTTGTAAAAAGATAACTAAATTGTACGGTCTTTTTAAGATGGTGTCTGGAGTTTGAACATGCAAAAAAGGAATAGCTGGATCTGTAAATTGAGTCACATCCATGTATTTTTTTACACGTGCTGTGGCTTCTGCCTCCTCCATTTTGCCATACATTTTTGTATTTCCTTCGTTCTTAATTGAATAAGCAGCAAATGCAACTGTGTAAAAAGAATTTAATCCTAAGCAATTGGTCAATTGATCTGTAGAAAAAACTGCATTGCTGGCATTAATAGGTCTTTTAGAGGTCAAACTAGAACGTGCTCCAAAAAAGAGTAAAAAGAGCACCAATGGAAAGAGTAGTAATTTGAATTTATAATCTGAAGAATGAGTATGAAAGAGAACTTTTCCTTTTTTTAGAGCAAAATACAATACAATACCCAGAATTAAAAAAGTAACTATAATGGAGGTCAAATAGCTTTTTAGCAACATTCCAACCACTTCTTTGGGATATATTAGATAATCTAAGAAGATTTTATTGGGACGTGTATCGTATTGCTTTACAAAATCTGGAGTAGCAAGCTCGACAAAAAGAATCAAAAACAGAAATAAAATACTATAGAAAGGCAGGATTTTATTAACGAATTTAATAGCATTATTTGGAGTAAATGTAACTAAGAGCGCTGGAAGAAAGGATAAATAACTCAAAAGAATTAAGTCCATTCGTAAGCCAATTGGAAAGATATACCAGTAATTCTCCGTTTCAACTACTCGATCTTTGAATAAGAAAAATAAAAACAACCGACTCAAAGTCATAATTAGCAATCCAATTGCCATAAAGTTAAAAACAGGTTTTAAAAAAGCTAATTTTTTCATTAAGAGGAAATTATTATATTTTATAAATGGATATTAATTTTAAACAAAAATAAACAGAATAAAAGGAATATGATTCTGTTATAAAATTAAAACAAAAAATAAAAGCCAATCATAAACAAATCAACACTCCAATTTCTCAGACTTTATTTTGTTTGTAATCAGCTTTTTACTTTATTTTCGATACACTAATTTTTTTTGTAAAAACTATTCTTTTTCGTAGCGCTCCATTTCACGATCGTAAAAATCATTTGCAAGAACAATTAATCCTTCCATTTCTGCATTTAATTCTCCTTCATCTAGATCTTCAGCCTCTTCAATAAACTCTACCTCATCGTCTTTCAAATTGATTATAAATCTTGGATAATCGAGATGTATGATAAAAATGTCTTCTGGGAAGTCAGTATTGTCACCTAGTAAAAATTTTGGTAATTCCATAATATATTTTATTTATTAATATCTTTAAATTGTCCTTCTAAAATTAATTTTTTTGTTAGTCTTGCAAAGCGAATATACAAAAATATAGCCGCAGCTGTAAGTCCAGCCGAAAGTCCAATCCAAATACCGATGGCTTTCAAATCAGTGTACAATCCTAAGTAAATTGAAATTGGAAATCCGATAACCCAATAAGCAACAAATGTAATATACATAGGCACTTTTACATCTTGCAAACCCCTTAACGCTCCTAAAACAACTACTTGTATTCCGTCAGAAATTTGAAAAAATGCAGCAACAAATAATAGTTGCGAAGCGATTAAAATAACTTCTTTAGTTTCTACAATATGCTTGATATCATTGACATCAACGAAAATTCTAGGTAAATATTGGTAAAAAACGATAAAGATAACAGCAAAAACAATTTCTAAGAGTATGGCTAGTAAAAATATGGAGCGAGCTACGAGTTGTAATTTTACATAATCCATTAATCCTTTTTGGTTTCCTACTCTAATCATTACAGCAACACTCAAACCCATTGCAAACATAAAAGTTAGAGAGGCTAAACTTAGCGCTATCTGATTCGCGGCTTGGCTAGTCGTACCTAAAAGTCCTGAAAGCCAAATAGCTCCTGTAAACAAAGCTACCTCAAAAAACATTTGCATTGAAGACGGTAAGCCTAAATTAATAATCTTATTCAGCATTTTTTTCTTAATCTCTTTAAAACTAAAATTTTCAAAATAAGGATGAAATTTTGGTTTTCTAATCAAACTATAATGCATATAAACCAACATTACGATACGAGAAACAATGGTACCAATTCCGGCTCCGACAATTCCCATTTTAGGAAAAATCCAAATACCATAAATTAAAAAATAATTGATCACCACATTGACTACATTACCTATAATGGTAGCCCACATAGAATATTTCGTCTCCGACTTACCATCAGCAAATTGCTTGTAGGCTTGGTAAATTATCAAAGGGACTAGAGAAAAAGCAACAATATCAAGATAAGGTTTGGCCATTTCGACCACAATATCCGGCTGACCCATCAAGGAAATCAAAGGTTTAAAAAAGAAAATAATCAAGAATAAAGTAAATCCTAAGATCGTACATAAAAACAATCCGTGATGAAAAACACTCCTTCCTTCTTCTATATCATTTTTACCATCCGCTTCTGCTGCCAACGGTGTAATCGCAGTAGAGAAACCAATGCCTAATGATAAGGCTATAAAAACAAAACTATTTCCTAAAGAAACCGCTGCTAGTTCTGTTGGACCTAATTTTCCAACCATTATATTATCAACAATACCAACAATGGTATGTCCTAGCATTCCTAAAATAATAGGATACGCTAATTTTAAATTATAAGAAAACTCTTTGGTGTACTGGGATAAATTCACTTGCTTTTTTTTAAAGTCGACAAAGGTAAGCAGAAGCAATGAATTGTATCGATACAATTGAATATATAAGCTACTATTTTAAAAATTATCTCATCCAAACAAGTAATTCTATAACAAAGGCTTCAAATTGTATAACTATTTCGAGCGCTAACAATTTTACATTTGTACCGTTGTGTTTGACACACTAAAACAAAAAAATTAGAATAAAATTTAAAAAGAACAATTATGAAAATTTCAGGAAAAATTAAAATCGCAGTAGCATTTACAATGGCAGTAATGTTTTCAAATCAAACTCAAGCTCAAGAAACTAATAAATTAGAAAATTACGATCAAGGTTTCCGTTTAGGTGTTGGTCTTAACGCTGGTGTACCTACAAACGAAGATGTTTACAACTATTCAATAGGTGGAGATGTAAGACTTCAGTACGATTTAACAAAAAGATACTCAGCAACATTAACTACAGGTTTTACAAACTTATTCATCAATGATGGTGTAAAAGATCTTGGATTTATTCCTGTAAAGTTAGGATTTAAAGCTTTCGTATGGGAAGATCAATTTTATGTATTAGGTGAAGTTGGTGGTGGTATTGCTGTAACTAACGGATACAAACAAGACACTTACTTATGGTCTCCAGGAGTTGGATTTGCTGGAAAAGATATTGATGTAAGTTTGCGTTATGAATCATACACAGAGTATGACACGAATCAAATTGCTTTACGTATCGCTTATGGTTTTAAACTATAAACTATATTTGATTAAAAAAAAATGCGCTGATCTCAGCGCATTTTTTTTTGTTTATTCTTTATCTAACATTTCTTTGTAAACGGCTATGTTTGCTCGTATTTTATCATCCATTTCAGGCTCTTTAATATCGGTATATTTTTGCATTTCTTCCCAAATAATTTTTCCTACAATGTAACGCGCCATTTCTTTATCATCAGCTGGAATTACATACCAAGGTGCCTCTTTAGTTGCGGTTTTATTTATTGCTTCTTCATAATACTCCATATATTCCTCCCAGTGTTCTCTTTCTTTTAGATCACCAGTCGAGAACTTCCAATTGTGTTTCCCTTCTTCTAAACGTCGCAACAATCGTTGTCTTTGCTCTTCCTTACTTAAATGCATAAAGAATTTCAGAACTATAATTCCGTTTTGAGCAATGTGCTTTTCAAAATTTCTAATTTGCTCCATTCTATTTTCCCAAAACTCGGCTGTAATGTCTTCTACCTTTTCTATTCCAGGCAAATTCTCATTCAGGATATATTCTGGATGAACACGTGTTACTAAAACATTCTCATAATGAGTTCTATTAAAAATCGCAAATTTTCCCTTTTCAGGTAAAGCTAAATAGTGACGCCATAAATAATCATGTTCCAGTTCAGTAGAATTTGGAGTTTTAAAACTACTAACCACAACTCCTCGTGAATTAAACCCTTTAAAAACTTCGCGTATCAAACTGTCTTTTCCAGAAGTGTCCATTCCTTGCAAGCAAATCAGTACACCATATCTATTGTGCGCGTACATAACGTCCTGCAATTCGCTTAACTTGGCAGTTATTTTCTCTAATTTATTTTCTTTTTTTTCATCGCTAGCACCAACTTCTAGATTAGTTGGTAGTGCAGACAATTTAATCTTGTCAACCACTTTAAAATCATCTGGATTTATAGATTTCATAGGAAATAATTTATCTTTATAAACTCAAATATAGCAAATTTTAAGGAGCTTTTTCCTGCTGTACGCTATATCTTTTGCTTCGCCAAAAAGGCTAAAGCAAAAGGATACCGCTGCCATCAGGGCTAAGAACCCATTTTCAAAACTCTACCAATGGAAAAATTTAAAATCGATTTATTATTTCAAATCATCGGAATTGGCTCTGCTTCTGGACTTATATACAAAAACAACACACTCTGGATTATTGGTGACAATAGTGGATTTCTTTACGAATACAATATAAATTCAAACGAATTAAATCGGCATCCATTAATCGAAAATCCAACTGAAAATATTCCTAAAAAAGACAAACCCGATTTTGAATCTATTACCAACCACGGAGACAACCTCTATATTTTTGGTTCAGGATCGACTGACAAAAGAAATAAAAACATACAAATAGATTGGACTACAAAAAAGATAATAGCAACCAACGATCTCTCTAATTTATATAAACTGATGCAAAGCGTTGGTAAAATAAATCCCGAAGATTTTAATCTTGAAGGCGCTATTTACGATGGTAAAACTTGGTATTTTTTAAATCGAGGAAATGGAATCGCTGCCAAAAATGTACTTTTTACCATTAAAGGAGAAAGTATAACGAAACCATCTAGCATTCTTTCAAACGAATATAGTCTACCAAAAATAAAAGGTGTTCGCACCAGTTTTACAGATGCAGTCCTAGTGGAAAACAGCATCTATTTTTTGGCAACAGCCGAAGACATAGTTTCTACTTATGAAGACGGTGAAGTATTAGGCAGTATTATAGGAAGCATCGACCTGACAACCATGAAAATAAAATTCACAAAAAAAATTAGCAACACTAATAAATTTGAAGGATTAACGTTGTACAGTCATTCGAGTACTAAAATTGAATTTTTACTCTGCGAGGATAAAGACACATCCATTTTAGAAACAGCCATTTATAAATTAACACTTTTTATAGAACAGTAAAAATAAGACCTATTGTAACAATTAAAAAAGGAATAAGACTAACTAATAAAATCAACACTTAAAAGATGAAAAAAATATTTTTTGCATTAGCATTCGCCTCCTTTTTTTGGAGTTGTAAAACTGGAGGAACTGCCGTTACAGATACTAAATCTGCTACAGAAACCGTTGCCGTTTCTATTAACTTAAACGACATTAAAGACGACAAAGTAATGGTTGTCGTTACCTCACCAAAAATAACAACCGATGAAGTAACGTACAGTATCCCTAAAATTGTTCCAGGAACCTACTCTATTGATGATTATGGCAAATACATCGAGAACTTTAAAGCTTTTGACAGTAAAGGAAATATCCTTACTACAACTAAAGTTGACGATAATACATGGAGCATTAAAAATGCTAAAGCAATTGCTAAAGTGACTTATTTAGTAAATGACACCTTTGATACCGAAAAAGGAAGCGGATTCGGAAATAACGATATTTTTTCTCCAGCAGGAACAAACATCGATGCAGGCAAAAATTTTATGCTAAATATGCATGGTTTTGTAGGTTATTTTAAAGATAAAAAAGACCTTCCTTATCACGTAACTATTTCACATCCAGAAACACTTTGGGGCGCAACTTCTATGACTGATCTTGATGCAAGCAAAACAAATGATCTTTTTGTTACATCGCGTTATGCTGAATTAGTAGAGAACCCTATAATGTATGCAAAACCAGATTATACAACTTTTACTATTGATGGGATGGAAATCCTTATTGGGGTTTATTCTCCTACAGGAATTGTAACTGCTGAAAGCATCACTCCAGAAATGAAGACTATGATGACGGCTCAGAAAACGTTTCTAGGTAAAGTAAATGCTACAAAAAAATATAGTGTATTATTGTACTTATCTACAATGACTCCAGATGACGCTAAAGGTTTTGGCGCACTAGAACATCCTACCGCAACAACAGTAGTTTTACCAGAAATGATGCCAAAAGAAGAATTGGTAAAGTCGATGATAGATGTAGTGTCACACGAATTTTTTCATATTGTTACTCCATTATCGATTCATTCTAAAGAGATTCATAATTTTGATTATAATGCACCAAAAATGTCAGAACATTTATGGATGTATGAAGGCGTTACAGAATATTTTGCTAATTTATTCCAAATCAATCAAGGCTTAATTTCTGAAGAAGATTTCTTGACTAGAATAGCAGAAAAAATAGCTCATGCAAATGCAATGAATGACACAATGCCGTTCACAACAATGAGTGCGAATGTTTTGAAAGAACCTTACAAAGCTCAATATTTAAATGTATATGAAAAAGGGGCTCTTATTGGGATGTGTCTGGATATTATTATCCGAGAAAAAAGTAATGGTGAAAGAGGGATTCTTGATTTGATGCAGAAATTATCTAATGAATACGGACCATCAAAACCATTTAATGACAACCAACTTTTTGCTAAAATAACTGCGCTAACCTATCCTGAAGTGGGAACATTCCTAACAACATATGTATCTGGAAGTACTCCTATTCCTTATGATATCTATTTAGCCAAAGTAGGTATTACAAAATCTATCACAAAAACAGCAGCCAATGTTTTCTTAAAAGGACAAGTTCCTTATATAGCTGTTGATCAAAAAACAAAAGAAATCAGTGTGAAACCAAATATTGAACTCAATGATTTTTATAAAAATTTAGATTTAAAAGGCGGAGATATTATTGTATCTATTAACAACAAACCTTACTCACTTACGAATATTTATGATATGATCACTAGCAGCCAAAACTGGAAAGAAAACGATGCAATCACTATCAAAATAAAAAGAAACGGCGTAGAAAAAGTAATCAAAGGGAAAGTAAAGCTTCCTTACGAACAAAAAGAAGGCCTTAACGCGTCTGATGCAACAAAAAAAGCTTTAAAAGAAGCTTGGTTAAAAGGATAAATTATAAAAAAGTATATCAAATCCCAATTTAGAAATAGATTGGGATTTTTTTTGTGAAATTTGATACTATTACCAACATCTTTCCAACAATTTTCTTTATTTTGCGGCAAAATTTAAACCGCTAAGAAATCGTCAAGATTGATCTTGAAGCCTCAAGGAATATCATAAAATGGCGAAATCGTGTTCCAAATAAAACCAAATTTAAACTTAACATGAAAAAATCGATTATTGCGCTCGTTACACTATCATTATTATTCGCTTGTGCTAAAAATGAGCCTAAAGGGAATTTACACATTACAGGGAATATCAAAGGATTAAAAAAAGGAACGTTGTATATCCAGCGAATTGTAGATACTACTTTAGTAGTCTTAGACTCAATTAATATTGACGGCACTTCTACTTTTGAAAGTAATTTAGATCTAAAATCTCCTGAAATGTTATACATGTCTCTCGATCGTGGTACCACTAATTCATTAGATAACAATATTCCTTTCTTTGCCGAGCCTGGAAATATGACGATAGAAACCACTTTAGATCGTTATTTATTTGATGCTAAAGTTACCGGATCAAAAAACAATGAAATATTTGAAGAGTATAAAAAAATTAATAATAGTTTCACAGACAAGAATCTTTCTATGATTGAGGCTAGATTTAAAGCTATTAAAATTCAGAATCTAAAAGCCGCAGATAGTATCACTACCCTTCAAGATGCCAATCTTAAAAGAAAGTATTTGTTTGCAGCAAATTTTGCATTAAACAATAGAGATTACGAAGTAGCTCCTTATATCGCACTATCGGAGATTTACGATATTAATGTAAAGTATTTAGATACAATTCAGAAAGCAATGTCTCCAAAAGTAGCACAATCGCTTTACGGAAAAAAACTAACAGAATATGTCGCACATTCAAAACGTCAAAAATAATTTATTTGATTCTTAAAAATAAATTATAAAAAAAACCATCTTGTTATTACAAGATGGTTTTTTAATTTTAAGCTATTAATGTTTCAAAAGATTAATTAGAAAACTATACTAAAATGGTAATTCTATTGCTATTGAAATACTATTAATGATTATTATTTGCTAAGTGCAGCAATAAACATACCTACAAAAATTAATAGATAAAGTGAAAAAATGATTACTGTCATTATTCCAATAAACTTATAATGTGATTTCAAATACCCAAAAGAAGTAGCTAAAGTTTCAGAATCATTATTCTTCAATGCTAGTTTAGCGTTAGAAGCAAATTTATTTAAATAATATACCGGAAAGAAGTAGATTGCCGCAATTATCAAATAAATAACAGTAATCATAATCCCAAAGGAAGCACCCATCATTCCTACAGCAGGATTAATTTTTGCCATTGCTGCAAATAGCGTACCCGCGAATAATGCTATTACCACTAAGAAAGCAATCCCTATATATCCTATAATAGATAAGAAATAAGCCCACTTAGCTGTTTCCTTTAAAAAGTCTTTAGCAGACACGTTTAATTTCATTTCGAAACTTTCAATTACTGAATTCTCTTCCATAATTTATTTTATTTGGTTAAGCGCCAAATTTAACAAAAAAACTATGACAAACTATTAAACTGAAAAAAAAATCGAAATAAAACAAAAAACCACTTAACTTTCGTTAAGTGGTTTTATTTAAGAGCCGGCGGAGGGACTCGAACCCACGACCTGCTGATTACAAATCAGCTGCTCTAGCCAACTGAGCTACGCTGGCGACTCATTACGGGTGCAAATATAAGACTGAATTTCTTTTTTCCAAAACAAAATCGAACTTTTTTTTGCTTTTTTTTTACTACAATTCGTTGATTTTAGCAATCAATTGATTAGCAGTTTGTTCCAATTCAACATTGATTTGTTTGAAGTGAGATTTTTTATCTTCAACCTTTTTTGCGTTCACTTTAGTGATCAAAACATCAAAAGCAGCAATTGCTTCGTCAATTAAAGCATTAGTTTCTGTAGTCGGTTTTCCTGTAGTAGAAATTTCGAATAAGTAAACTGCTTCAATAATATCTCCTAAAACGTAGTTGATGTCTTTTTTTAAATTTTTAACGTTTGCCATTTTTATTTTTTTAAAATTTGAATTTTAATTTGCGTCTGCAAAAGTACACATAATCTTTCTATTACCGACTATGAAATGTAAATTTCTAAAATAGAAGCTTTTCCATTGAGAATGAATTCATTCATAGCAGCAGGAATCAAAATGGTGTCTCCTTTTTTATATTGTAGTTTAATGTGATCTTTTTCAATTTCAAAAAATCCCTCAACACACATATATACAGTAAAAGTTTCTGCTGATTTCACAACTTCCATTGTTCCTTCAAGCGATATAAAATTTGTGGTAAAGTAAGGACAATCTACTACCACATTAGATTCATTGGTGTTTTTAGTAAATTCTTTTTTGGTTTGTACTTTTTTATAGTTTATTGCTTCTAAAGCTAAGTCAACATGTAGTTCTCTTAAAAATCCTTTATCGTCTACTCTATCAAAATCATACAAACGATAGGTTATATCAGATGTTTGCTGGATTTCTGCCAACAATAAACCCGCTCCTATAGAATGAACAGTTCCGCTTTCTATGAAATAAGCATCACCAGACTTTACGTTTACCTCATCTAAAATTGAAAGTAATGTTTTATTTTTGAGATTTTCTAAATAGGTATTAGAGTTAGAATCTTCTTTAAAACCTACAATAATACGCGCCTCTTTATCTGCTTGAATTACGTACCACATTTCAGTTTTACCAAAAGAATTGTGTCGTTTTTGCGCTAAACTATTATTAGGATGAACTTGGATTGACAAATCCTCGCGAGCATCAAGGTATTTAAAAAGTAACGGAAATTCCGTACCAAAACGTGCGTAAACTGCCGTACCTAAAATTTCCTTTGGGTATTCTTTAATTAAATCTACAAAAGATTTTCCTTTCCAGATTCCATTTGAGATAACACTAACATCTTCTTTTACGGTAGAAATCTCCCAGCTTTCGCCGATAGTGCTTGAAGTAAATGATTTATGAAGTACTGATTTTAATTGCTCTCCGCCCCAAATTCTTTCTTTAAAAATAGGCTCAAATTGTAAGGGATAAAATTTCATGTTATTTTATTATAATGCAAAGATGCAAAATCAATCTTAAATTCAACCAATACTATTTGATTCAATTATTATAAATCGAATAAGTTCGAGAAAGCTTTAGCGGTCAATATTGCTAATACATTATATGTCTAGGATACTAATTTTTTGATTGCTGCTAATGCTTTAGGAATGTGTTTTGCGGCTAACATACTATCAAAAATCATTTGAATAATTCCGTCCTTATCCGTTACATAAGTAACTCTTCCTGGCAACAAACCAAACATCCCAGAAGGAACACCAAATGATTTTCTTATTTTCTTATCTAAATCAGACAAAAGAATAAACGGCAATTTGTATTGACTACTAAATTTTTGATGGGAAGCTGAACTATCACTGCTGATTCCTATAACTTCAGCACCTAGGTCTTTAAAATCTTCGTATTGATCTCTAAAACTACAGGCCTGAGTAGTACATCCTGGCGTATTATCTTTTGGGTAAAAATAAATAACTAAAGGTTTTTTACCTACTATAGAATTACTATCAAAATCTACTCCATTCGCATCTTTTGCTGTAAAATGCGGAATTTTATCTCCTACTTTTAACTCCATTATTCTCCTTTATACGTTACGAAATTACGAGGAGTTTCATAAAGAACTACTTCTAAATCAAACTCTGGTTTTATTCTTTTTCTAATTTTATCCCAAATTACAACTACTATATTTTCAGCAGTAGGGTTTAAATCCTTAAATTCTGGAACATCAAGATTTAGATTTTTATGGTCAAATTGATTTTCAACATCTTCTTTGATTATATCGCTCAAAAATTTGACATCCATAACATAACCCGTTTCAGGATCTATAGCACCTGTTACACTAACGATCAATTCGTAGTTATGTCCATGAAAATTAGGATTATTACATTTACCAAACACAGCATCATTTTGTTCGAAAGTCCAATCTTTCCTGTGTAATCTATGTGCCGCGTTAAAGTGTGCTTTTCTTGAAATAGTAACTTTCATATTTTAGAATAAATTAGCTGTTTTAGAATCTTTCTTCTATTGACAAAGGACTTTTATTTTCTTCTAGAAAATGATAAAACTCGTCAAAAATAATTTTAAACCAAACGGTGTATAATTCAGGATGAGTCAACATATCTGTTTTAACCTCTTCAATTTTCATCCATTTCCAGTTTTCTACTTCTTCTGGATTAACTACAGGAGTATCATTATAATAGCCAATCATGACATGATCTAATTCGTGCTCGGTTAAACCATTATCAAAAGGAGCTTTGTAAATAAAATGAAAAAGCTCTTTAAGTTCTGTCTTAAAACCCATTTCTTCAAACAAACGTCTGCTTCCTGCTTGAATATTTGTTTCCCCATCGCGTTGATGACTACAACAGGTATTTGTCCACAATAAAGGAGAATGATATTTTTGATGTGCACGTTGCTGCAACATGATTTCGTTTTTACTATTCAATACAAAAACAGAAAAGGCACGATGCAAAACTGCTTTTTCATGCGCCTCAAGCTTAGGCATTAATCCTATTTGCTCATCATTTTCATTAACTAAGATTACGTTTTCTTCTGTCATATAAATGTATTTCCTGCCAAAAATACAAAAAAGAAAATTAGGGATCTAGGCTTTAACGTTCTGTTTCATTTTGTTCAAGTTGAACAAATATTTCATTCAATTAATTCTCGAATTATCCCATACTTCTTAAAACTAAATCTATTATAAAACACACAACAAATTAAATTTGCCGCAACAACAACTGCATCATGACACGAATTGAAAAACAGTACTATTACCTATTAAATTAGAAGATTAATTTAAAGTACCATTTTCTAAAAAAACTAAATATCCTACCATTTTTGAGTTTAATAGAAACCATAATAATATCAATAAGAGTAAAACAGTTCTACAACAACTACTTTTTTATTATTTCTAAAACCAAAACAAGTCTTTAGACGTAAATAGAAATAGTTAAACCTTACTTAAATCATTATTAAATTACAAAGCGAGAGGGTTATAAAAACCGAGCAAGGCTTTACATTTGTATTAAAGTAAGCGTTAGCACGAATGAATTCTAAAACAAATACTAGAGATAAACTCTGCTAATTTTAAAATCAACAATACAATAATTATGAAAACAATAACCCATTTTTTAAGTCTCTTATTTTTGCTTCCTTTATTCATGTTCACTGCTTGTGGCCAAACATCTGCAAAGCAAAAAGATATAAAAAAAAGTATAACTATGGAAAATACGATCAAAAAACCAGGAAACCCTTATTATTCTAACACGGATACAACGCAACTAAAAGTTACGGATGCCGAATGGAAAAAAGTTTTACCAGAAGACGTTTATGAAGTATCGCGCAATGCCGATACAGAAAGACCATTTACTGGAAAATATTGGAACACTGATGATAAAGGAACTTATTATTGCGCAGCTTGTGGCAACAAATTATTTCGCTCTGGCGCAAAATTCTCTAGCACTTGTGGGTGGCCAAGTTTCTTTGAGCAAGAAAACAGAAATAGTGTGGTTTTTAAAAATGACAATTCCTTAGGAATGCAAAGAACAGAAGTGCTTTGCGGAAGATGCCACGGACATTTAGGTCACTTATTTGATGACGGACCGGAACCAACCGGAAAAAGATATTGCATGAACTCTATTGCACTTGACTTTGTACCTGATTCTAAATAATATGAAAAAGCTATTGCTATTAGTTGTGCTTGCGAGCTCAAGTTTGTTTGCACAGAAAAATAACTCCGATAAAAACACAAAACAATCTTCTATTGAAACCATTACTTTAGCTGGTGGTTGCTATTGGTGTGTTGAAGCTATTTATGAAAACTTAGATGGAGTGAAATCAGTTGTTTCAGGATATGCTGGAGGAACAACTGTAAATCCAACTTACGAAGAAGTATGCACTGGAAAAACCGGTCATGCAGAAGTTGTACAAATTACCTTTGATAAAAACACCACTAATTTAGATGAAATTTTCAATGTTTTTTTCACATTACACGATCCAACAACACTCAATCGTCAGGGTGCTGATGTAGGAACTCAATATCGATCTGCTATTTTTTATAAAAACGAAGAACAAAAACTTGCAGCTCAATCTATAATAAATGCACTCAAAAAAGCAAAAGTTTACGATAGTCCCATTGTAACCACATTAGAACCTTTCAAACAATTTTACAAAGCAGAAAATTATCAACAAAACTATTATGCTAACAATAAAAGTGAGCCTTATTGCAAATTAGTGATACAGCCTAAAATAGAGAAATTTGAAAAATTATTCAAAGATCGATTAAAAAACAAAAAGAAATAAACGAATAAAACCGTCTCACAAAACAGTAAGACGGTTTTTTTATACTTTTTATTTAACAAATTTACTTTTAAAAGAAATTCGTTTTTAGTTAATTCTATTGTTTCTTTAAAGTGGCAGCAATCATTAAAGCGCATTTTTCACCATCTATAGCCGCTGATATGATACCGCCAGCATAACCTGCTCCTTCTCCACACGGATATAACCCCTTTATTTGTAAATGTTCATACGAATAAATATCTCTTGGGATACGCACCGGTGATGAAGTTCTAGATTCTGGCGCATGAAGAACGGCGTCGTTTGTAAGATATCCACGCATTGATTTGCCAAATTCTGTAAAGCCTTCTCTTAAAATTTGAGTTAAAAAACCAGGAAAAACTTGTCCCATTTCTATAGATGTAGTTCCAGGAACGTATGATGTTTTGGGTATATCTGAAGACACTCGGTTTTGAGTAAAATCGATCATTCGTTGTGCTGGTACCTTTTGAGTTTCACCGGCTAAATACCATGCTTTTTGCTCAATACTTTTTTGGAATTCCATTCCAGCAAGAGCACCAAATTTAGCAAAAGGTTTAAAATCTTCTAATTTTAATTCGATTACAATTCCGGAATTAGCCGTAACCTGATCTCTTTTAGATGGAGACCAACCATTCGTAACTACTTCACCCGGACTTGTTGCACAAGGCGCTATAACACCTCCCGGACACATACAAAAAGAATACATCCCACGACCATTAACCTGCTTCACAATAGAATATGGAGCTGGAGGCAAATGCTCGCCACGATAATCACAACTGTACTGAATACTATCAATCAAGGATTGTGGATGCTCCGCTCTTACTCCCAATGCAAAAGGTTTTGCTTCTATGAATACTTTCTTTTTATCTAATAATTCATAAATATCACGAGCAGAATGTCCCGTTGCAAGAATTAATTTATTAGCTAGAATAGTATCTCCTTTGTGAGTAACTATTCCTTGCACTTCATTATTTTTAATTAAAATATCTGTTAACCTAGTTTCGAATAAAACTTGCCCACCAAATTCAATAATTTTCTCTCGAACATCTTGAATAATTTGAGGTAACTTATTGGTTCCAATGTGCGGATGCGCGTCTACTAGAATATCTGGAGTAGCACCAAAAGCTACAAACAATTCTAAAATTCGGGTGACATCACCTCGTTTTTTAGAGCGCGTATACAATTTTCCATCAGAATAGGTACCTGCGCCACCTTCACCAAAACAATAATTAGAATCTTCATTTACCACATGATCTACATTAATAGCTTTTAGATCACGACGGCGACCGCGAACCTCTTTGCCTCGTTCAATTACAACTGGCTTAAGCCCAAGTTCTATTAACTGTAAAGCAGCAAATAATCCAGCTGGACCTGCTCCAACAACGATTACTTCTTGCGCATTAGAAACATTTTTATAATCAGGAAGCCTAAATTCAGTTTCATGAAAAGGTTCTCCTTTTAAATAAACCGATACTTTTAAATTTATTTTTATAGATTTCTGACGTGCATCTACGGAACGCTTCAAAATAGAGACATGCTGAATTTCATTGACCGAAACTTTAATATGTTTCGCCAAATAGTCTTTCAGCAACAATTCGTTGGCTGCTATTTCGGGAGTAACTTGTAAAAGAAGTTCTTGTGGCATTTTTTATTTTTTAATCTTTATTTCTCAATCAGTTTATTCAAAAATTGAAAACAAAGTACAAAAGTAGTATTTTGAAGTGAAATTAGTTATTGAATGAGAAATGCTTTTTTAAAATAGACTTTGTAACTTTGGCAATTAAAACATAACAACTTATATAATTCCTATAAATATGTCTCGAAAAATAAAATTAATTTGGGATTTCCGTGGACCTGCTTCCTCAAAAACAGCTGAGCACCATGAAATTCATTTAAAAGAATACATCGCCATTGAAAAATTTCCGTTAGATATTACGGGTTTTGAAATAATCAACGAAATGTTTGCTATTGCCTTTATGGTAGTAAATGAAGAAAATATGATTGCTGTTCGTGACACTTTGAAACCACATCGAGGAGAAGTTTATGAAGGATAATATGCAACAAAAAAAAACCAAATTTCAACATGATATAATGTTTAAATTTGGTTTTTTTTATATAATATGATATCTTAATTTGCCACTTCACTAATAAACTTGATACGCATTAATCGCAATTCATCAAGATCATAATCGCCATCAAATTCTTTCAACGCTGATTCAATGCTATCAGACTCCGATTCCATATAATAATCATGAATTTCTTCTTGCTGATCTTCATCAAGCATATCATCAATCCAGTATTTAATATTCAGTTTTGTACCTGAATAAACAATTTGCTCCATTTCTTTGATTAAAGCATCCATATTGATCCCTTTTGCAGAAGCAATATCATTAAGAGGTAATTTACGATCTATATTTTGTATGATATAAAGCTTGTTTACAGAATTTACTCCAGTTGACTTAACAACTAGATCCTCTGGCCTTATAATGTCATTTTCTTCAACATAGCGACTGATTAACTCTAGAAATTCTTTTCCATATTTCTTAGCTTTACCTTCTCCAACACCATGAATATTAATCATTTCTTCTTGAGAAATAGGATATTTCAATGCCATATCTTCCAATGAAGGATCTTGAAAAACTACAAACGGAGGAACACCCACTTTCTTAGCTACTTTTTTTCTTAAATCCCTAAGCATACCCATCAAAACTTCATCTGCAATTGCCGATGATTTAGAAGCAGTAACAATAGCTTCGTCAACCGTTTCGTTGTATTCGTGATCCTCAGACATCATAAAAGATTGCGGGTTTTTAATAAAGTCTAATCCTTTATCTGTAATTTTCACAATTCCATAAGTCTCAATATCTTTAGATAAATATCCAGCAACTAAAACTTGTCTTAACAATGCCATCCAATACTTTTCATCATAGCTTGCTCCACACCCAAAAAAAGATTGAACATCTGTTCTATGTGCCTTTATAACTGCGTTTACGCGTCCTATTAAGGTAAATACAACCTCTTTTGATTTATATAAATGTTTGGTATCGCGTACAACTTGTAATAATTTTACGACTTGATCTTTAGCTTCAATTTTGGTTTTCGGATTGCGAACATTATCATCCATATCGGCACCTTCGCCAGTTATGTCGTCAAATTCTTCTCCGAAATAATGCAGTAAAAACTTTCTTCTTGACATCGAAGTTTCGGCATAAGCCACCACTTCTTGCAATAAAGCGAAACCTATTTCTTGTTCAGCAACAGGTTTGCCAGACATGAATTTTTCTAGCTTTTCTACATCTTTATAAGAGTAATAGGCAAGACAATGCCCTTCACCACCATCTCTTCCTGCACGACCAGTTTCCTGGTAATAACTTTCTAATGATTTTGGAATATCATGATGAATTACAAAACGCACATCTGGTTTATCAATTCCCATACCGAATGCGATAGTAGCCACAACAACATCTACATCTTCCATCAGGAACATATCTTGATGTTTGGCTCTAGTTTTAGCATCCAATCCAGCGTGATAAGGAACAGCACTTATTCCATTGACTTGTAAAACCTCTGCAATTGCTTCTACTTTTTTGCGACTCAAGCAATAAATAATTCCTGATTTGCCTTTATGTTGTTTGATGAAACGAATAATATCCGATTCAATATTTTTTGTTTTGGTACGTACTTCGTAATATAAATTAGGTCTATTGAATGAGGCTTTAAAAGTTGTCGCATCAGTCATATCTAGATTCTTCAAGATATCTTCTTGAACTTTTGGAGTAGCAGTTGCGGTTAAACCAATAATAGGAACATCTCCTAATTGTTTAATGATATGTTTTAGATTTCTATACTCTGGTCTAAAATCATGTCCCCATTCCGAAATACAATGGGCTTCGTCAATTGCTACAAAAGATATCGTTACATTTTTAAGAAAACTCACATACTCTTCTTTAGTCAACGATTCTGGTGCTACATAAAGCAACTTTGTCAATCCAGAAGTAATGTCTCTTTTTACTTGAGCAATCTCTGTTTTGGTAAGGGAAGAATTTAAAACGTGCGCAATTCCGTTTTCTGAGGACAAACTTCGGATGGCATCGACTTGATTTTTCATTAAAGCAATCAAAGGAGAAACTACTATTGCAGTCCCTTCTCGAATTAAAGCTGGTAATTGATAACAAAGTGATTTACCGCCTCCAGTAGGCATAATCACAAAGGTATTCTGTTGATTCAGTATACTTTTTATGACTTGTTCCTGCAATCCTTTGAATTGGCTAAAGCCAAAATACTTCTTTAATTCTTTATGTATGTCAATTTCGTTTGGATTCATTCTTGATTATGTGGTATTTTGTATAAATTTGCAACACCTAAAGGTACAAATTTCTTTTACACATACAAATTTTAATTATTCTGTTTTGATTACTAAAGAAAATATATTGGCTAGCGCCAAAAAAACAATCCTATCTGAAAGTGAATCTATAGCCAAACTAGCTGACTTTGTGGATGCAAACTTTATAGAGGCCGTACAAAAAATCTACAATTCTAAAGGAAGATTAGTAGTAACGGGTATAGGAAAGAGTGCTATTATTGCACAAAAAATGGTTGCATCATTCAATTCTACTGGCACTCCATCACTTTTTTTGCACGCATCCGAAGCTATACATGGCGATTTAGGCATGATTCAAAGTGAAGATGTAATTATTTGCATTTCAAAAAGCGGTAACAGTCCAGAAATAAAAGTATTAGTTCCTTTATTAAAAAGATTTGGAAACACACTTATTGCAATAACGGGAAACATGACTTCGTTTTTAGCCAAAGGTTCTGATATTGTATTAAATACTACAGTAGATGGAGAATCTTGTCCAAACAACTTAGCTCCTACAAATAGCACCACGGCACAATTAGTAATGGGTGATGCGCTTATTGTTTGTCTTATGGAAATGCGCGATTTTAAACCAGAAGATTTTGCTGTTTATCATCCAGGAGGCGCTTTAGGAAAAAAACTTTTACTACGCGTAAAAGACATGTTAGAACACAGCTTAAAACCTATGGTTGCACCAGAAGCTTCTATAAAAAAAGTGATTTTTGAAATTTCAGAAAAACGATTAGGAGTTACTGCAGTAGTCGAAAATGATAAGGTCATAGGCATTATAACTGATGGTGATATTAGGCGAATGTTAAATGACAGAGATACTTTTGCTGATTTGACTGCAAAAGACATTATGACAATCAATCCAAAAATAACAACATCTGAAGCTATGGTTGTGGAAGCATTAAACATAATGGAGGATTTCTCTATTACTCAATTAGTAGTAGTAGATAATGGGGATTACAAAGGCGTATTACACTTACATGATATTTTAAAAGAAGGAATCGTATAATGGCTAAAAAAAACTTAAACGAAATGTCGTTTTTAGACCATCTTGAAGAATTAAGATGGTTATTGGTTCGAAGCACAATTGCCATATTAATTTTGGCCACTTTCACTTTTTTTGTAAGTGATTATATTTTTGATGTGATCATTTTTGGGCCTACAAGTCCCAATTTTGTGACTTATCGCTTTTTTTGTGACTTATCCAACCAATTGGGTTTTGGTGAAACAATATGCGTAACTGAAATGCCCTTTATCATTCAAAATACGAATATGGAAGGTCAGATCAATGTTTTGATTTGGACTTGTATTACGGCAGGATTCATTCTTGGATTTCCATTCATATTATGGGAAGTTTGGAAATTTATCAGCCCAGCTTTATATACAGCAGAAAAGAAAAATGCAAAATTATTTATATTTTCATCCTCTTTACTTTTCTTTTTAGGTGTATTATTTGGTTATTTTGTGATAGTGCCTATGTCGGTTAATTTCTTTGCCACATTTACTATAAGTAATGTTGTAAAAAACCAATTTAGCGTAGATTCCTATATTGGAATGGTAAAAACCAGTGTTATTGCCTGTGGTTTATTTTTTGAATTACCAATTATCATTTATTTCTTGACTAAATTAGGACTTGTAACTCCACAATTTTTAAGAAAATATTGGAAATATGCCGTAATTGTCATCTTAATCGTTGCTGCAATTGTTACCCCTCCAGATGTAGTAAGTCAAGTAATCGTAACAATACCTATGCTTATCATTTATGAAGCAAGTATCATAATCTCTAAAATAGTAGTAAAAAATAAAAACAAAATAAATGGCTGATATAATAGAAGAATTCAATGAATACCGTTCAAAGATGAACGAAAAATTATTGGCAGACAATAATAAAATTGTAAAAAGAATTTTTAATCTAGACACCAATGCATACGCAGCAGGCGCATTAGATGTAAAAACAAAAGAATTACTAGGATTAGTAGCTTCAGCCGTTTTACGTTGTGATGATTGCGTAAAATATCATTTAGAAACTAGTTTTAAAGAAGGCGTTACCAAAGAAGAAATGATGGAAGCTATGGGAATTGCAACTCTTGTGGGTGGAACTATAGTGGTGCCTCATTTAAGAAGAGCCTATGAATTTTGGGAAGCATTAGAAAATAATTAGAAAATTTTTTCCGTAGAAAATTCAAAAATTGAAGTTAAAAACTAAAACCAAAGAAGCGAATTTCGTTTCTTTGGTTTTTAGTTAACGATTAAACCTAAAAACATGAAATTAAGAGCCGAAAATCTAATTAAAACTTATAAAGGACGTAGTGTTGTAAAAGGCATTTCGGTAGAAGTAAATCAAGGGGAAATCGTTGGGCTTTTAGGTCCTAACGGTGCCGGAAAAACCACTTCTTTTTATATGATTGTTGGCCTAGTAAAACCAAATTCCGGTAATATTTATTTGGATGATCTCAACATAACAGATTATCCAATGTACAAAAGAGCCCAACAAGGAATTGGATATCTTGCACAAGAGGCTTCTGTTTTTAGAAAATTAAGTATTGAGGACAATATCCTTAGTGTTTTACAACTAACAAAATTATCTAAAGCGGAACAAGTTGCAAAAATGGAAAGCTTGATAGACGAGTTTAGTTTAGAGCATATTCGCACCAACCGTGGCGATTTACTTTCTGGAGGAGAGCGCCGTCGTACAGAAATTGCTCGCTGTCTTGCTACAGATCCTAAATTTATATTATTAGACGAACCATTCGCAGGTGTTGATCCTGTTGCCGTAGAAGACATTCAACGTATTGTAGCTCAGTTAAAAAATAAAAACATAGGAATTCTTATAACAGACCACAACGTACAAGAAACTTTGGCTATTACAGACAAAACTTACTTAATGTTTGAAGGTGGAATTTTGAAGGCTGGAATTCCAGAAGAACTGGTAGAAGATGAAATGGTACGTCGTGTTTATCTAGGACAAAATTTCGAATTGAGAAAGAAAAAACTAGAGTTCTAGTGTTCAATTTTTATTAATAACCGTTATATCTTCCACTTTATGAATTCAGAAAACGAACCTTCAGAAGAAACTAAAAGACAGTGGCATCAAGATCCTTCTAATTGGATTTTGGGAATTTTTTATTATAATAAAGAGGACAAACGTATTTTTCCACCTAAAAGAATTCAATGGATGGGTTGGACAATTAACTTTGCTAATCCAATGTCAGTTAGTGCAATTTTGATTTTATTACTACTTATTCTTAGCCTAGCCACTTTTAATAAATAAAACCTAATCTACGGTAATAAATTGTAACTGTTTTAAATCTCCATTATAGATATTTACGTCAACATTCCCTTTAATACCGGGCAGTGTTGCTTTCTCTGTAAATTGCCAAAAAAGCCAATCGGCCCCAATTTCTTCTCTATAAAAGTTATAATTTGCAATCCAAAAAAGATAATCGGAAAACTCCTCTTTCAAAAAATCATCATAATAACGCTCGCCTGTATAAATAATAGGTTTTACTCCATAATGCGCCTCTACCGCTTTTAACCATCTTTTCAATCCAATTTTAAGATTAGTAATAGATTGGTTTTTAGGCAATCTTTCTATGTCTAAAACGGGTGGCAAATCTCCTTTTTGAAGGCGTACCGTGGTAATAAAAAGTTCGGCTTGTTCTAATGAATTTTCATTTGGACGGTAATAATGGTAAGCTCCTCGAATCATTTTATTAGCTTTGGCACCAATCCAATTTTCTTTAAACTGATAGTCCTGTCGGTCCTTACCCACTGTAGCACGGATAAAAACAAAATCTAAGGGATATTTTTTCTCTAAAACACCCAAATCCGACCAATTTATATTTCCCTGATACTCAGAAACATCAATACCGATACTTTTGCCTTCGTGTTTCTCTAAAACTTGAAAGTTTCGAACGTCAGAAATTCGTTTTTCTTCGCTATTTGCTTTGGTTATTTTATTTGATTTAAAACCTAAATAGTAAGCAAAACCATTGCGATAATGAAAACCAACACCAATTACTAGCGCTAACAGGCAAGCTACAAGGATATACCGCAAAAACTTTACAGAAAAAACACTCGTTTTTTTCTGAGGTTTACGGACTGCCGCAGTTCTCTTTCGAACAACTTTTTTTACCATTCAAACTAATTTTTGAGCACTTTATTATTTATTACTGAAAGCAAAACGTATAGAAGAATCAATAAAGGAATTCCTAAGTATTGAAAGAAAATTAACAACAACAGCGACAATATTAAAAAGACGATCTGAATCGCATTTTCTTTAAAACTAAACTTCTTTATTTTTAAAGAAAATAATGGTATTTCTGCATTTAGCATATAAGCGCTTAGTAAAGTAATTACCAATAAAAACCATTGATTTGTCAGCAATTCAATAACGAATAAGGATTCAGCATATTTCAATACCAATGGTAAACTTAAAATAAAAAGGGCATTTGCGGGTGTTGGCAAACCAATAAATGAATCGGTCTGACGAGTATCAATATTAAAATTAGCCAAACGGTAACATGATCCTAAAGCAATGATGAATCCTAAATAAGGAAAAATCTGCAGATGTCCAGCAACCAGAGGTGATGAATGACTGATCATCATTTGAAACATCACTAAACCTGGTACTACTCCACTAGTAACCATGTCTGCTAAAGAATCTAATTGCAAACCAAGTGGACTGGAAACTTGAAACAATCGAGCAAAGAAGCCATCAAAAAAGTCTAAAAATATTCCGAGACAAACAAAATAAAAGGCCATTTCAAAGTCTTGGTTAAAAGCAAAAACCAAGGCAATACAACCCGAAAAAAGGTTGAGTAATGTAATTAGATTGGGGATATGTTTTTTAATATTCATAGTTTATTCTTTAAATTTTAAAAATCTACTCTAGCACCATTGAAAAAGTCATCAAGGTTGGCAAATTTAGTATAATAAGTGAATGAGAAGTACGTTTTTTCATTAGAGTTTTTAATTAGCATCAAAAAACGTTTCTATTTTAACTAACAGATAATTCATTTATTGTAAAAACAGATAAGAAAAATCAATTTCGTAAAGCATTATTTTTCAAAAGAAAGAATTATGCTCTATAAATAGTATATTTTTGATGCTTACTTAAATACTACCCGTTTAAAAACAAAATCTTTGAAAAAAAGCGTCATATTACTCTTGCTTTTGAGTAGCATAGTTACTTACAGTCAGAGCGTTCGAAAATACTCTAATGAGTTTATGAATATTGGTGTAGATGCTGCAGCATTGGGTATGTCTAATGCTGTTGTGGCTTGGACAAATGATGTGAATTCTGGATATTGGAATCCAGCTGGTTTAGTACAATTAAAAGATCACCAAGTGTCTTTTATGCACGCCAACTACTTTGCTAACATAGCACAATATGACTATTTAGCCTACGCAAGTCCAATAGATAATCGCAGTGCATGGGGCATTTCTTTAATCCGTTTTGGCGTTGACGACATTTTAAACACTACCGAATTAATTGACAGTCAAGGAAACATTGATTACAATCGCATCAGTCTTTTTTCTGCTGCAGATTATGGTTTTACATTTTCATATGCAAGAAAACTTCCTGTTGCTGGCTTTCAATATGGAGTTAACGCCAAAGTAATTAGACGAATTATAGGAAAATTTGCAAATTCATGGGGATTTGGTTTTGATGCAGGAGTTCAGTTTGAGAAAAACAATTGGCACTTTGGACTACTCGTTCGAGATATTACAACAACCTATAATGTTTGGAATATTGACGAGAAGGAATATAAAAAAATAGCGAATGCTATTCCTGGAGAAAACCAAGATTTACCAGAAAGTACTGAAATCACAGCTCCTAAAGCACAATTAGGAATAGCCAAAAAATTTATCATTAGATCCGATTATAGCATTTTGGCCGCAGCCAATATGAACATGCAATTTAATAAAACCAATGATCTTATTTCGACCAACTTAGTTAGCATTGATCCTGCATTGGGGCTGGAATTTGGATATACTGATTTAGTTTTTGTAAGAGCGGGAGTTGGTAATTTTCAGAAAGTACAACAATTAGATTACACAGAAAAAATAGGTTTTCAACCCAATATTGGATTGGGATTTAAATATAAAGGGATTCAAATCGATTATGCATTAACAGATTTAGGCAATCAAAGTGCTGCATTGTATTCTAATGTTTTTTCAATAAAAGTAGATTTGGGAATGTTTAGAAATTAATATTCATTTACTTAAACTTTACAATACAGAAAGTGTTTTTTGTATTTTTGTACATGTACATAAATTCAAAAAAAGATAAAAAACATTACTTGTTTTATAATAATTAATTTCACCCTTTGGGCTAAGAACATACTAATATGTCTAAATATTTCTCTACAGCAAAAAGAATTTCAACTGCATTATTACTATTACTTTCATGTACTTCCATTACCAGTTTTGCACAAAACATGATTCTTTCAAAGGATGCGCATGTTAGCGTAATTACATGTGGAACCGGAAATGAATCCTATTCCCTTTTTGGTCATACAGCTATAAGAGTAGAAGATCCAGCAAATACATTTGATTTCGTTTATAACTATGGCGCATTTGATTTTAATACTCCGAATTTTGTCATGAAATTCGTTAAAGGAGATTTACAGTATTTTGCGGTAGCCCACTCTTATACTGACTTTATTAATGAATATCAATATGAAAAAAGATCTGTTTATGAGCAGGAACTCAATATTCCGCTAGCTTTGAAACAAAAACTATTTGACAACTTGACTGTTTCTTTGTCTACCGGAGAAAGTCATTATACTTATAAGTTTATTGATAAAAATTGTACTTCTATGGTAGTGGATATCATAAATGAAACCCTAAATACTAAAGCTATAGTAAAAAAAGAGGATACCAATACTAGTTATAGAGCCATTTTATACCCTTATTTCGATGGGCATTTTTATGAAAAACTTGGAACAAGTGTTATTTTTGGAAGAAAAGTTGACAAGATGGGAACCGAACTTTTTTTACCTTTAGAACTGCAAAAAAGTCTCAAAAAAGCTACTTTTCAAAATCACTTACTAGCTCCCATCAACAAAACCGTATTAGAATTTAAAAATGAAACACCATTTTCTTGGTGGAATAATCCTTATACGTATATACTATTTCTTATGTTTATCGTTTTTATAAATAAAAAAAGTGTGAGTTTATTCTACCTCAGCATTATAGCTGTAATTGGTTTTTTCTTTGCTTTTGTTGGCTTTTACTCTCAACATTTAGAATTGGGATACAATTATAATATATTGTTGTTTAACCCTTCTTTATTAGCATTACTCTATTTTTATTGGAAAAAAGATAAAAAAGCTATTTATAGATTGGCGCTTATAAATATAATTTGCTTGGTTGTTTATTTGTTTTTTATCATTAACAAAGTGCATTTTATTTTAGTATTACCGTTAGTAATTACAAACGGGATTCTTTTAGTGAGGATAGCGATTCAAAATAAAAAGAGAATTCCCATAATCATTTAAGAAGCTTTA
Organism: Flavobacterium pygoscelis; assembly: GCF_023162025.1. Classification (NCBI taxonomy): domain Bacteria; kingdom Pseudomonadati; phylum Bacteroidota; class Flavobacteriia; order Flavobacteriales; family Flavobacteriaceae; genus Flavobacterium; species Flavobacterium pygoscelis. The sequence continues at coordinate 320,769 of NZ_JALNUB010000003.1, forward strand.
GAAATAGAGCCAATTATTGACCTCTATAGAATAAAACGGTTGTTATAGTCTTAAAAGCAATATTCATATCTAAATAAATACTACGGTGTTTGATGTAATAAAGATCGTATTGTAACTTTATCAAACTGTCATCAATCGTTTCTCCATAAGAATAATTTACTTGTGCCCAACCCGTAAGACCTGGCTTAATTATATGTCTAGTTTCATAAAAGGGCATTATTTCGGCAATTTCTTTGACAAAAAAAGGACGCTCCGGACGTGGACCAATTACACCCATTTCCCCTTTCAAAATATTGACAAATTGCGGAAATTCATCTATTCTGGTTTTGCGTAAAAATTTGCCAAAAACAGTTATTCTTGTATCATTAGATGATGTGAAAACAGCTCCATTTGTTTCAGCATTTTTTACCATAGTTCGAAATTTCAAGATTTCAAAAATAACTCCATCTTTACCTACTCTTTCTTGTGTATAAAACAAACGTCCTCTATTTCCTATGGCATTCCCAAACACTATTAATGGCAATAAAAACAACCCGATTAGCAATCCAGAGAACGAAATTACAATCTCAAAAGCGCGAGCAATTAATAGGTATAATTTATTTTGATTGCTTCGACTAAATGGAAAAAAACGGTAAAAATCTCTAGACATATATTGCACCGGGATTCGTTGCGTTTTACTTTCATAAACTTGAGTGTATTCTCTAATAATACTTCCAGACTCTAATAAATGTAATAAATGCTGGTATAATTCAGGCGTGATGCCTTCTGTTTTTTGAGAGGCAATAACAATTTCGGAGACACTATTTTCTTTCACGAAAGTAAATAAATCCTCTGTCTTAATATTTTGAACATAATGATAATCTCTTATTTCACTCTCGAATGCATCTGTATTAACGAAACCAATTATTTTGTAATGAGGATCTATATTTTCAAGTCCTAAAATCAACTCTTGAACTTGATCTTGGTCGCATATTAATATTGCTTTCTGAAAAAAACGGGTAGAGGCCAGAAAATTAACATACAACATACGCCAAATCACTAATGCCAAAAACATTACGATAAAAAACAATAAAATTTGTAGCCGACTGCTAGGTAGTTGTGGTGAAAAAAAAGGAGTTAATAGATAAACCAATACGGTGGTTGAAACCGTAATAAGCGTGCTTTTTAGAACTTGAAACTGATTACTCGCTACTTGCAAATTATACATTTCGAAAATAGTACCAAATGCATTAATGTAAATTGCTAAAACAATAGTCCAATAATAATTGGTACTGGAAATCACAAAATAATCGAAATCAAAAACTTTTGATGTAATAAATAATGCGGACAAAACAAACAGAACGTCAAAAAGACGCAAAATCATCTTTCGTTCTGATATTTCAAAATGCATTTTATCTACTGAAAACATAGTTTGTTTTTATAATAATATTAGGTTAGGCTTTAGCTAAAGTTAAGACTAATAATCCCTTTTAACCAAAGTAAAATGATCTAATTGTTTGGAATCCGTTTTTTGGGTAAGCCCAACTGCACATTTAATAGTGCTAAGGAATAAACGAATGCAGGTGCGGCTATCCTCATTGCAGCATGATTGATTGTTAAAAACCAGAAAAAAACAAAGCATAATAAGAACATATTGAAATTATTCTGCAAAAATAAAACCAAAGGGGTAACTACCAAAATCAATAAGGCAAATATCCCCAAAGTACCATGTTCGGCCAGCATACGAGTTATCTCATCATGAGATGCCGCTTTTATACCGGTTTCTGCTTTACGAACTTCAGTTCCTTTGCCTACGCCAACACCAAAAATAGGATTTTTTAAAAAAATTTCAATTTCACTTCTAGCTATTTCTTCTCGACCCGTAAATTGACTTTCTTTGACTCTTCCGGCGGCATCTTGATTGGAATATCGTTTATTAATCAATCCGTCGGTTTGAAATGAAGTATAGGTCCAAGTTGCCATCATAGCAAAACCTAAGAAAACCATAATATAACTCAATTTAAACTTTCCAGCTTGATTTGATTTAAAATATAAAAATATTAGTAATAAAAGAATCATTAAAAAACCCGTAATCATTCCCCCTCGTGAAAAAGTCAACATCCCACGATACATAATATTAAGAGCAATAAATAAGTTAATTATGATTTGCAATTTGGTTTTAGAATCCAATATGAATCGTGAAAAAAATATAAACATTCCTAATCCCAAAATAGTAGCTACTTGGTTAGGGCCAAAACCTCCAGAGGTTTCAAAATTAGATTCTGTACCTGTTATGACTTCTTGAAGATTGGGTGTGTATAAAATTAAATATATCACACAACTTAAGATAGGCAAGCCCATACTGAGTAAAACCGTATTTATTTCATCTAATGAAATTTTCCTTCCCATAGTATATAAAGAAGCTACTCCTAGACAAACGGGACCTGAAATATTAAAAGCGATTGCTTTACGAATATTTGTATCAAAATTTAAGGCATAAGTAGAAATAATAATACTAGGAACTAATAGAAGAAGAAATATCCAATATGGGAGAGCTTGTTTAGAAAAACTACTAAAATACATTCCTAATAAAATAAAAACAATCACACCATACTTAGAAATCTCATACAGCGGATTCCCATCAGTCATTCTCAAGAATACTTCACTCCCAACAACATAAGCAGCTGCAATAAGCGCTTCGTTATTTCTATTTTTATTTTTAATAATATAATATAGTCCAAAAATAAAAATAGAATATCCATATATTTTTGAGGTAAAAGGAACTATAAATCCTAATGCGCCCACAACTACATGGAAAAGTATTAAATAAAGATAAGATTGATCCTCTTTTTTCATTTACAACTATTTTGCAACCAATTTATATATATTTTAATCACGGACTCTTCCCTGTAATTCTCCACAATTGTTTTGTAGAGTGCCAAACCAAAGTCTATTTGTAATTTATCATTTGCAATCAACTTTACAATCGAGTCATAAAAAACCTCGATTTGATCCGACTCTACAAGAAAGCCATTTACATTCTTTTGAATCACTGTAGAAACATCGCCAACATTAGTAACAATAACAGGCTTTTTATGCAAACCGTATTCTAAAAGTGAAACTGGTAATCCTTCTGATTTCGAGGTAAGAATGCAAATGGAAGCCTGATCTATAATATTTCCAACATCTTGCTTACTGCCGTAAAGAAACACCTTTTTTTCTAAATTAGAAGCGACTATTAAAGCCTTAATTTCACGAGAATAATCATCTAAGAAATCTTTACCCACCAAATGAAAAGTCCAATCAGGATGAGAAATTTTTAGCTTTTCGGCTACTTCAATCAAAAAATAATGATTTTTTTGACTTCTTAAATTAGCAAGGCATACTATTCTCTTACCAGCAATTCCTTTTAAAATAGTTTCCGAAGGGGTTTTATTTTCACATCCCACAAAATTAGGAAGGAAAATAATATTTGCTATTTTTAATCGCTGTTTACACCAATCTTTAAGATTATGATTCACCACTAGCACTCCTGAAAAAAACGGAATTAGTATTCTTAAAACTCGCGTAGGTCTTTTAGATAAGAATTCGCTATTCCCATAATGATCGTGCCAAATTAATTGTACACGAGGATAAACTAATTTGAGTAGAAAAGCCAAAAAGAAAGAAGAAGAATGTGCCTGAACAATTGTAATATTATTGTTTTTAATGTAGGAACGCAGTCTAAATAAAGAAGCTATATCTAGCGTACTTTTTCTGTTTAAAAAAAAATAAGCAACTTCCTTTTCGATCAAATTTACAAGAGGACCTTGTTTCCGAGTTGCAATTAAACCTGAAAATTCAATTTTTTTAGACAAAGCATTAGCATAGCTGACCGCCATGCGTTCTGCACCTCCTGCTTCTAATGAATCTATTAATTGAATAATTCGCATTTATTAATTTTTCTATTCTAAAGATTTAAATATAGGAGTTTAGAATAAATTGAAATTACTACTTCTTGCTATTTAATAAAACAACAATACATTAACTCTTTTCAAAAATAAAAAAAGTTCACAAAGAAAAAACTCTGTGAACTTCACTGTGTAACAATTTTTATTTTTCTCTTATTTATCTAACAATTGAAATGTAGAATTCATACTTTTAAATTCGGGAACAATTTTTTTCATCTGCATGACAACATCTTCTTTCCCGAAGAAATTAGCTTTATGAATCAAATCGTCGATATCCTTTTTTAACGTTTCAAAATCATCTTGAATGTCTTCGGCAATCATAATTTTTTCATGATAAGTAGGCAATGTTTTTGAAGTATCATTTAGTAATTCTTCATATAATTTCTCACCAGGCCTTAAACCAACTATTTTAATTTTAATATCCTTTTCAGGGATAAAACCAGCTAGTTTAATCATCTTTCTCGCTAAATCTATAATTTTAACCGGTTTTCCCATGTCAAAAATATAAATTTCGCCTCCGTTCCCCATTGCACCTGCCTCTAAAACTAATTGACAAGCCTCAGGAATAGTCATAAAATATCTAATTATGTCTGCATGTGTGATGGTAACGGGGCCACCTGCTGCAATTTGTTTAGTGAATAAAGGCACTACAGATCCATTAGATCCTAATACATTTCCAAAACGAGTCGTGATAAATTTTGTAACCTTTTCTCCTTCTATTTTCTGATTTGCAGCATGTAATGATTGTACGTATTTTTCGGCTATTCTTTTGCTAGCTCCCATAACATTACTCGGATTCACAGCCTTATCTGTAGAAACCATTACAAATTTATTGACTTTATACAAACATGATAAATCTGCTATATTTTTCGTCCCTTCAATATTTGTCAGAATAGCTTGTGAAGGATTTTGCTCCATCAAAGGCACATGTTTATATGCAGCTGCATGAAAAACAACTTGTGGTGTGTATTTTTTAAAAACAGTATTCATCGCCTCTTTATTTCTTATATCTGCCACTAAAGAAATAATTTTTGTAGTCGAGTTTAAAAGTTCTGTTTCTAATTGCAAATGATGCAAAGGAGTTTCTGCTTGATCTAAAAGAATAATTTTTTTAGGTTTAAAAAGTAAAACTTGTCTTGCTATTTCACTTCCTATCGAACCGGCAGCACCAGTAATTAAAATCGTTTTTTCTTTTAATTGTTTTGAAATTAGTTTGCTGTCAAGTACAATTGGTTTTCTGTCTAACAAATCCTCAATTTGTATTGTTTTTACTTTTTGAGAGATTTCTTTTTGGTTTTCCCAGTTGGTAATCAAAGGTACGATGTATACTTTGTAATTGAATTCTAAACATTGATCAATGATAACCAATTGTTCTTCTTTTGTTAAACTTTTATCTGCTATAATCACCGCTTCTGCACCTATAGAGCGCATTAAAGTAGGTAGTTTTTTCTTTTGAACCAGTATAGGCAAATCTAACATCCTTTTAGAGGCGTTCTGATTGTTTTTATCTACAAAACCAACAATCTTAAATCGACTTGGCGTTTCAAATTTTAGTGCGTTGGCAACTGAAATAGCGTTGGCATCTGTACCATATATAATCGTACGTGATAATTTTTCCTTACCTATTTCTGAAAAATAAAGTTCAAAAGTTTGTTTTATTATTACTCTGTAAACAAAAAGCCCACAAAAAGATAGTACGACATTAATAAAGAAAGCAGTGTTTAAAAAAACCTTAGCTCCATACAAAAACTCATATAGAAAGTTTATAAAAAGGAATACGAGAAGGACTCCTATTTGAGAAAACAAAATCTTTACCGCATCAATATAGGACGAGTGCCTAATAATTCCTGAATATGTCCTGAACAACCAGAAAAAAAATATATTTACCGCAAAGAAAAGTGATGTAAAAATAAAAATATGAGTAGTAATAATATAGTTCAGTCCTGTCCCTCTAAAAATAAGAATTGTAAAAAAGAATGCTAACAAAAGCACGGATATATCGATTAGAATAATTACCCATCGTGGTAAATATCCTAAATTATGAATGTTAAACTTTAGATTTTCTCTAGAAAAGAACAGAGAAGTTAAGGCTTTTAAATCAAATTTTTTATTGGTACTCAAAGTATTCTTTTTTTTAAAATTAGTTCTTTTCAATACTTCAAAAATAACATTTAATGAAGTGAAAAAAAAATCTTATTTATTTAATTTGTAAGATTTAAATATTTCTGTCTGAAAACTAGCCGTATGCAATTAATTCTGGTACCGAAGCCTAAATACTATTTTTTTTTGACAACGTTTTATCTACAATTAAACAATTCATTAACAACAAGTTGAATTCTTTCTTTTTCATTTTCTGTAATAATAGGACCTGATGGAAGGCAAAGACCATTTTCAAAAATGGATTCCGCATTTTTCTTTCCAAAATAGGTATACTTACTAAAAATAGGCTGTAAATGCAATGGTTTCCACAACGGTCGTGACTCTATATTTTCTTTAATAAATGCTAATCGCAGCATTTCTCTATTTATTCCTTTTGTTCGTAATGGATTAATTAGAATTGTATTTAACCAATAATTAGCAGAAAAATTAGAGTTAGGAACCTCAAAAACACTGACTCCATCAATATGTTTAAACAAGTTTAAATAAAAATTATGTATTGCTTTCTTTAATTGGAGATGTTCGTTTAGTATTTCCATTTGTCCACGTCCGATACCTGCACAAATATTACTCATTCTATAGTTATAACCAATTTCACTATGCTGATAATGTGGTGCATCATCTCTTGCTTGTGTTGCCAAAAAAATTGCTTTATTTTTCAACATTTTAGAGGAAGCAATCAACGCTCCTCCACCCGATGTAGTAATCATTTTACTTCCATTAAATGACAAAACCCCTAAGTCGCCAAAAGTGCCACACATTTTACCTTTATGACTACTTCCTAGCGCTTCTGCACTATCTTCTAATATTGGAATATCATATTTATCGGCAAGATATCTTATTTCCTCAATTTTATATGGAACTCCATACAAGGCAACGGCAATTATTGCTTTGGGCTTTTTACCTGAAGTAATACAATTTATTATGGCTTCCTCAAGCGCTATTGGGCATAAATTATACGTATCAAGCTCACTATCAATAAAAACAGGAACAGCACCTAAATAAACAATGGGATTAGCTGAAGCTGAAAAAGTCATGCTTTGACAAAGAACCAAATCGCCTAGTTGAACATCCAAAAGAATTAAACCAAGATGAATTGCTGCTGTGCCAGAATTTAAAGCTACAACCTGTTTACAACCTAAATAATCTTCTAATTCATTTTCAAAAAAAGCAAGATTAGAACCTGCAGGAGCAATCCAATTACTATCAAATGCTTCTTGAATATACTTGAGTTCCCCTCCACCCATATTGGGTTTTAAGAGCCAAATTTTATCTTTTTCCATTCAAGTTCATTTATTCTGTTTAACATTTTTTAGATAGATTCAAAACATATTTTATGCTATTTATTTTCTAAATATGACTAGTTGTATTGTCTTTATAATAATACGCATATCACCCGAAAGACTGTGATTGTAATAATATTCTAAATTCATTTTCACTTTATCTGGATAAATAACCTCATCATTAAATAACAATGAATTTTCCTTATTCTTAAGCAATGCTTCTTCTTGAAAATATTTTAAAGAAGCTACACCAGTTAGTCCTGGTTTCAGTTCTAAAATTTTTCTATTCTCGCCTTCCAATAAATTGTAGTAACCAATTATATCAGGTCTAGGACCCACTATACTCATTTCGCCTTTTATAACATTAAATATTTGTGGCAACTCATCCAATTTATATTTGCGAAGTATGCGACCCATTCTATTAATAATAATCTTTCCGGAATTATTATTAATATTAATAGTGCGAAATTTATATATTTTAAAAACCTTACCAAATTGACCTATGCGTTCTTGTATAAAAACACCATTGCTTTTGGTATCTAAGATCGCTATTAACCAGCATAACAATAATATCCAAAAAAATAGAGAAAGGATCGCTATTGAAATAAAAACATCAAAAACTCTCTTTCTCATTATTTTTTAGATTCAGTTCTGTCAAAAATAAATAACTATACTTATTTAATATCTATTTGACGTAGTACTAGTTTTCGTATTACTATATATATTAAGGCAAAAGAAGCAAGCAACAAACCAACTACATAAGTGGAGAGACACCCGATTTTATCCATGTAAATAACACTTACATTTATAAACAACTGAATAAGAGCATACGAAATAGCTACTAAAACCTGCGGAAAACCTTTCTCATTCGCTAAATATTGGTATAAATGCGAGCGGTGCGCTTGAAATATATTCTCTCTTTTAGTTAATCGATTTATAATGGTAATTACTGCATCAATGCCATATACAGAGAAGAAAAGTATGAATCCAAGTTGCTGGGTTTCAATAATAGTCTTTATCATTAAAAATCCTAAAAAAAGCGCCATACTTATACTGCCTACATCTCCTGCAAATGTTTTAGCCTTTTTACGTACATTGAAGATTCCGAAAACCAAACCAGATAAACCCATTGTAATTAACAAAGGTAAATCGACTTGGTTAACGGGTAAAATAGCAAAACTTAGTATTGCAATTAATGAATACAGCACAGTTATTCCGTTAATTCCATCCATAAAATTAAAGGCATTCATCCATCCTATCATTAATATAAAAATAATAGGAAGTAGCCATATAGCTTCAGAGAACAAATTCAAATCGTAAAAAACTAAGCCTACAGCAATAACGTGAGATGCGAATCTTGGCCATTGGGATAATGGCTTAATGTCGTCAATAAAACTAATGATTCCCACCAAGGTTACCGCAACAGCGATTTCCCAAGAAACATATCCTAAAAAACAAGCAATAATTACAGCTACTGGAAATATTATACCTCCTCCTCTTAAAGTAACAGCGGTATGTGAAGATCTTGCATTTGGTTTGTCTATTATATCGAACTTGTCTGCAATTTTAAAATAGATTAGTTCAATGGCAATAAACAAAATAAATAAAACAATGTATTCCATTTTTTGAGTTTTGTTTTTAGGCTTTTAATTTTAGGCTGAAAAACAACCTTACTTATTTGTTTTATAACTTATGTTTTAACAAGCTCAATAGATATTCACCATAACCTGATTTCAATAAGGGTTCTGCAAGATCCTTTAATTGTTTTTCATTTATAAAACCTTGTCTCCAAGCAATTTCTTCAATACAGCCTACTTTCAAGCCTTGACGTTCTTCTATTACCTGAACAAACTGTCCTGCTTGCATCAAGCTATTAAAAGTTCCGGTATCCAACCAAGCTGTCCCTCTGCTTAAAATACCTACCTTCAAAGCTCCTTTCTCTAAATACACTTTATTTACATCCGTGATTTCATATTCGCCACGAGCACTTGGTTTAATGTTTTTGGCAATTTCAACTACTGAATTATCATAAAAATACAACCCTGGTACTGCATAATTTGATTTAGGCATTGAGGGTTTTTCTTCAATAGACAGTGCGTTTAGCTCTTTGTCAAATTCTACCACACCGTATCGCTCGGGATCTGAAACATGATATGCAAAAACCACTCCTCCATCCGGCTTCGTGTTCGATTTAAGCAATTGGTCCATATTGGCACCAAAGAAAATATTATCGCCTAAAACTAAGGCTACACTATCCTTGCCTATAAATTCTTCTCCTATGACAAAAGCTTGAGCCAATCCATTAGGAATTGCTTGCTCTGCATAACTGAATTTGCATCCAATTGCACTTCCATCGCCTAACAATTTTTTGAAATTGGGCAAATCATGTGGCGTCGAAATAATTAATATTTCGTTTATTCCTGCCATCATCAAAGTTGATAGCGGATAATAAATCATCGGTTTGTCGTAAACCGGCATCATTTGCTTACTCATCGCCAAGGTGAGTGGGTGTAAGCGTGTACCTGAACCTCCGGCTAATATAATTCCTTTCATAATTGTTTGCTTTTTTTTTGCCACAAAGGCACTAAGACTCAAAGTTTTTTTTTAGACTCAGAACTTTTATGGAGGATAAAATAATAATTTATAAAAAACCTGTTTTTAAAAATTTATCACTTCATAATTCAACTGTTTTTAACCAAGATTAAAAACATTATGAATATTGTTTTTTGTAATAAGTTGCGTATTCCCCAGAAGTAATGTTGTTCAACCAGATCTCGTTTTCCAGATACCAATTTACCGTTTTTTCTAATCCTTGTTCAAATGTAACAGAAGGTTTCCAACCCAATTCTTTATTTATTTTTGATGCATCAATAGCATAACGCAAATCATGTCCTGGACGGTCTTTTACATAGGCAATCAATTGTTCTGAAGTTCCTACAGCTCTCCCTAACTTTTCATCCATTATTTTGCACAGTAATTTAACCAAATCAATGTTCTGCCATTCATTGAAGCCCCCAATATTATAAGTGTCGTGGTTCACTCCTTCGTGAAAAACTAAATCGATCGCTACAGCATGATCTTCTACAAACAGCCAATCGCGGGTATATTTTCCATCGCCATATACTGGCAAAGGTTTATTCTGGATAATATTGTTGATAAATAACGGAATCAATTTTTCAGGGAAATGAAAAGGACCGTAATTATTCGAGCAGTTTGTCAAGACATACGGAAAATCATAGGTTTCTCCATAGGCTCTCACAAAATGGTCCGAACTTGCTTTTGAAGCAGAGTAAGGAGAGTTAGGATCATAGGCCGTAGTTTCTGTAAACAACCCTTCTGCACCTAAGCTACCATACACTTCATCGGTACTGATGTGGTAAAAACGCTTGTCCTTGCTATTGTCCTTCCAGATCATTTTGGCAGCGTTTAACAAATTTACGGTTCCAATCACATTTGTTTTCACAAAAGATAATGGATCAGTGATGGAACGATCCACATGAGACTCTGCAGCAAGATGTAACACCCCATCAAATTGATGTTCCCTAAAAAGGGCATCTATAAAAGTGGCATCTACAATATCTCCTTTTATAAAGGTGTAATTTGGAGCGTTTTCAATATCTGTGATGTTTTCTAAATTTCCCGCATAGGTTAAAGCATCCAAATTAAAGATCTGATATTCTGGATATTTATTTACAAAACGTCTGACAACATGCGAACCTATAAAGCCGGCACCACCGGTGATTAAAATCTTTTTCATTTCTTTTTTTTTGTGAATTTTCCCGAATTCTTACGAATTGTTTCTTTAGAATTTATAATAATTCCATACATTTCCTTAAACTTTCTTTATACTCTGGTACTACGACGCCAAAAGTAGCTTTTATTTTACTTTTATCCAATAAAGAATAAGCTGGACGTTTAGCAGGTGTGGGATAATTTGAAGCGGGAATTCCGCCAACTTCACAATTAAATCCACCTATTTCTTGAATCGCTAAAGCAAATTCATACCAACTAATTTCACCTTGATTCGAAAAATTATAAATACCAGGTTGCCAATTTTTATGTTCGACGATTGTCATAATGGCTTGTGCTAAATCAGCTGCGTAGGTAGGACTTCCTATTTGATCATTAACCACATTTAGACTGTCCCTTTCTTGCATTAGTCGAGACATGGTTTTAACAAAATTATTTCCGAAGCTTGAATATACCCACGAAGTACGTATAATTATTGCATTTGGGTTTTGCTCCAAAACTGCTTTTTCACCTGCTAATTTAGTAACCCCATATACATTAATAGGATTCGTTTGTGCTGTTTCGGTCAGCGGCACGGCTGAGTTTCCGTCGAAAACATAATCTGTAGAAACGTGTATTAATTTACAATCATTCGCCTTACTCCATTTAGCCAAAATCGCTACCGACTGATGATTCAATACATCCGAAAGTTCCACTTCCGTTTCTGCTTTATCAACAGCAGTATGTGCAGCGCAATTAATAATGATTTGCGGATTTATTTCCGTTAGTTTAGACTCTAAACTATTTAAATCACACAGATCCAATTCTTGGTAATCCGTAAAAATCCAATCGAATTGTGTTTTACTTTTGGCTATTTGTCTCAGCTCTGAACCCAATTGTCCATTCGCTCCTGTAACTAGTATTCTTTTTTTCATCTTCTTTTTTTCATTTTGCTCCTATCAACATTGGTAGTTACACTTATTCCTTACACTACATTAATGTTGCAATGGTTCTTACAAGGCTTTAAAAAGCGCTTTTTACTTAAACAACACTATAAATAACTTTTTCATAGGATCGATAAAAGCTATTTTTAGGATTATACTTGTCTGATCCTACTTCTGCAAAAATAGTTAATAAATTAACTATTCCTCTAGACAAGCAAAAATTGTTTATTCATTTAAAAAAAAGATATAAAACCTTATTTACAAAAATAAAATTCTCAATTACTAATTAAAACCTTGCTAGTTCTACCTGATCCCCTAAGTGACTTATGACTTTTATTGTTTTGTAAATTAACACTACTACACTGCCTATTTAATTGGAGAATCAATGTTTGCTTGAACTGGTTTTTGAACTGGTTTATCTGTTGCAAATAAACTAATATGAGTTTTTTTTCTCAAAATTTTAACCCAATATTAGCGGTTGTACCAGTTCTAATTTTAAGCCTGTATACAAACAAAACTCTTCAATGCTCACGAACTGATGATCTTGTTTGTCTAACTGCTTTTTAATAGTTATTAAAAGTAATCGAGCATATCGATAACTTTTGCCTGTGATCCGCTGAACGTCTTTCGGGTAAATACATACTCTTTTCAGTTCTGTTTTCATGCTTTATCTATGCTTTATCCATGCTTTTGCCTGCTAGTATCTCTACTTTGATTTGCAGCAGCAGTATGTGCTTTTCAAAGTTATGGAATATTATTTAATAAGGAAATACTTATTATGTATGTGGTGTTACTACTGAATATTGTAATTTGTTTTGGATGATTAAGGTTATGGGTTATCAGTTTTACGTTATGCGTAAGCAAGTTTTTGTTTAACCACTAAGGCACTAAGGTTTTTATTTTCGTTATACGGTATGGGTTATGATTAATAGGTTTTATGTTATGCGAAAGAAAGTTTGTGTTTAGCCACTAAGGCACTAAGGTTTTTATTTTCGTTATACGGTATGGGTTATGATTAATAGGTTTTATGTTATGCGAAAGAAAGTTTGTGTTTAGCCACTAAGGCACTAAGCCACTAAGGTTTTTATTTTCGTTATACGGTATGGGTTATGATTAATAGGTTTTATGTTATGCGAAAGAAAGTTTGTGTTTAGCCACTAAGGCGCTAAGCCACTAAGGTTTTTATTTTCGTTATACGGTATGGGTTATGATTAATAGGTTTTATGTTATGCGAAAGAAAGTTTGTGTTTAGCCACTAAGGCGCTAAGCCACTAAGGTTTTTTATTTTCGTTATACGGTATGGGTTATGCGAAAGAAAGTTGGTGTTTAGCCACTAAGACGCTAAGGTTTTTATTTTCGTTATACCGTATGGGTTATGAGTAATAGGTTTTATGTTATGCGAAAGAAAGTTGGTGTTTAGCCACTAAGGCGCTAAGCCACTAAGGTTTTTATTTTCGTTATACCGTATGGGTTATGCGAAAGAAAGTTGGTGTTTAGCCACTAAGGCGCTAAGCCACTAAGGTTTTTATTATCGCTTATACCGTATATGGGTTGTGGGTTATGAGTAATAGATTTTATGTTATCGTTATCAATAGTCAAGTTTGATAATGATAAAGTTTTCGGTTTTGCTATTTCTAGCGTGAGCACAGTGTAATTAAAAAATACTTTTAACGCTCCAAATTTGTCATTCTGACGAAGGAAGAATCTTTGTTTGTTGCTCTCGTTTGTTGCGTTTACTTCGCGTATTTGGGTAAACCCTCGAGCCCTTCTCTGGCGTAATTACAATAAAAACTTTTTTAACTATTATTCTTAACCTATTGAACTTGCTCGTGCACATCTTGGCTATTAGTTTTGGTTGTTGGCACTGCAGAAGATTACCCGATCTGGGTCTTGTTGTTACATCCAATTTTTCTTTTTTCCTTGATGAACCGTTTGGCTTCGATAAATGTGATGGGGTTGGGGTGTGATAGTTACCACCCCACCCGCCGCGGCGGGCACCCCTCCAAAGGAGGGGAATTAGATAACGGAATTAGATAGGGAAAATTCCCTTTTTTTTATGGATTAGGAATAAACAATCTAGCTGGTTTAAAGTAATAGGCATTGTTAATTGGTATTAAAATGTGGCTTGATAAAAGTTATGGAACAATATTTCCCAATGAAATACAGAATTGTGTTGTGTCAAAATAGGCCGTTATGATCGTATTGGTCCTTTATGGTCTTTTTCGAACCCTACTGCTTTGATTTTTAATTAATTATAGAAATATTTGTACTTTAAATCCGCTTTTAGATGCATCGAAATTGGTTTTATCAGGTTTGAAAAAATGTACCTAACATTTTATACATCTACATTTAACAATTAAAAATTATGGCCCAGCAAAAAGGTATTATTAAATTAAGAGGTACTATCGGTGATATTACTTTTTACAAGACTAAGGATGGACATTTGGCACGAGAAAAAGGGGGGCTTGATGCTAAAAGAATTGCAAATGATCCTGCTTTTCAACGTACTCGTGAAAATGGATCTGAATTTGGGAGAGCTGGAAAGGCAGGTAAAACGTTACGATTATCGCTCCGTACCTTGCTTTTGAACTCTTCTGACAGTAGAATGGTGAGCCGTTTGACTCAGTCTATGATTAAGGTTATTCAAGCCGACACTACCAGCATACGCGGTTTGCGAAATGTAATTGACGGCGAAGCAGAGTTACTTAACGGATTTGATTTTAATATTAACAGTACTTTAGGTTCCTGTCTCTTTGTACCGTATGTTAAAAACATTGATCGTGTTAGTGGTGAATTATCAATCACTATTGCTCCTTTTGTGCCTTCAACTATGATTTCTGCTCCTTCTGGAACGACTCATTTTAAAATAATTTCAGGAGGTAGTGAGGTTGATTTTGAGGCTGAAACGTTTGTTTCTGCTAGTAAGGAGACCGCTCCATTGCCTTGGAATATGACTCTGACAGTAGCTATTAATCACGTTAATACTGTTACAGCTAATAGCATTAAACCTCTTTTTCTTGCTTTAGGTATGGAGTTTTATCAGGAGGTTAATGGTCAAATGTATGCCTTAAAAAATGGTGCTTATAATCCTTTGGCTTTAGTTGCCGTAAGCGGACTTTAAAAATGGTTTTGGTTTTAACCCGAACCTATTTCCCCGAAGGCACTAACGGGAAACTTGTTTGTCAAGGTCGGTTGATCTGTTATACGATTGAACTGCCTTATAAAGATAATATGCCTCAAGTTTCTTGTATTCCAGAGGGGGAATATTTTATAGTAAAACGCTACAGTAAGCGATTTGGTTGGCATTTTGAAATTTTACAAGTTCCTCAAAGAAGCTTGATATTATTTCATCCTGCGAACCATGCCTTATCGGAGCTTCGGGGGTGTATTGCTCCTGTGAGTCAACTTTCGGGTGCCGGTTCTGGAATCCAGTCTAAAAAAGCTTTCAACAAGCTTAAAACACTGGTTTATCCTGAGCTAGAAACGAAAGAGAGTATTTTATTACTTGTTCAATCTTATTCCTCATCGGAATTACAAAAAAAATAAAATTATGACTATTATAAAACGAGCTAAGGCTCCTACTCCGAAATTTTTTAAATTACTTCGTACTATTGGACTTGCTATGGCAGCTATTGGTAGCACTATTGTTGCTGCTCCTGTAGCCTTACCATTTACGATTGTGACACTAGGCGGTTATTTGGCTGTTGCTGGTGGTGTCTTATCCGCAGTTAGTCAATTGACTAGTGAATCTGAACCCAATGCCAATGCAGAGTAGTAATAATTCCCTTGTAGGGACTGCCAGCGGTACTTTTTTAAGTGTACTTCCGAATTTAAATTCGGATGATTTCATCAGAACTATTTTACTAGCCATTATTGGTGCTGTTGTTAGTTATGGTATTTCTATATTGCTTAAAAGATTGTTTCGAAAGGAGAAGTAATTGAATTATTTCTCTTATGTGTGTTATTTTAAGAGTCCAGACTTTATGTTTGGACTCTTTTTTTTTTGGTTATGGGTTATGGGTTAACAAGTTTTTCATTGGACACGAAGGCGCTAAGACACGAAGGTTTTTACTTTCGGTTATGGGTTAGCAAATTTTTCATTGGCCACGAAGGCGCTAAGGCACAAAGGTTTTTGTTTTCGGTTATCGGTTATGGGTTATGGGTTAACAAATTTTTCATTGCCACGAAGGCGCTAAGACATGAAGGTTTTTTGCTTTCGGTTATGGGTTAGCAAATTTTTCATTGGCCAAGAAGTCGCTAAGGCACGAAGGTTTTTTTTTCGATTATTGATTATGAGTTATATTGGTAGGCATAGAAATAGTTTCCTAGTTATCTGGCTATAAAGTCATTGCAAGCAACGAGGCAATCTCATAACGAGAGTCATTATATTCGTTTTTGTCTGCTTGGTTTTTTAAAAATGAGTTTCTTTGAATTAAGTTTTTACTTATTTGATTGATGAACTCTTCGTATCCACTTAGGGTGACATTAGCAAAAAAATACTCATGTGTTAGCACGTCCTGTTCAAAATTGAGATTTTTATTTTTTTATAGATGGGATTGTGATTGTAAGTGGTAAGTGGTAAGTAAATTCGTTTTAGGGTTAATAGCTACCACCCCGCCCGCCGCCGCGGGCACCCCTCCAATGGAGGGGAATTGCAAGAGAAATATAAAGGGAATTGAGGGAATTGAGGATCTAATTGAAATTAATTAAACTTTCTATAGTTGCCCTAATTTTTAAAAGGTATATGTAAATCTTATGGCGATATACTATGAAACTATTTATAATTGTGTATTTATTGCTCCATTATCTCTGCTTCTGAGAAGTTAAATAATAGTACTGAACTGCCTTTAAAAGGATTAAAAGTAGGCATGTATTTTATATAGCCTTTGTCGTTAAGTTCTCTCATGCACTTGTGATAGGTAGCTCTAGATCCAATTTTACTACTAAGCATCATTTCTTCTCGGGTTATGCTGATGGGATTTTGGAAGCAATTGATGTTCCAGTACTGAAATAAGCTGAAGTACAAACTGATGTGGGTGGGATGAATATTTTTATCTTCAATTAAGCGATCAAATAAGGTGGTCAGGTGTTTGTTTGGTTTCATTTTTTTTGATTTGGGTTACTTTTAAAATGATTATTTATTGGTAATTGTAAGTTAATTGTATTATGTCTTTCAGGTTCATTATACTGATTACAACATCACTATTATCTTTGGTTTGTTTACAAATCCTATGTGTTTGACATGTGTCATTTGCAAAATCTTCTCTATAGTATTACTATTGTTATGCCAATTATGTTTTAAATTTACTGTTTTTTTTCATGTCAAATCGATATCTTCGTATGCGCTCATAAAAGGCTCTTAGTCGAGATTAGATATCACTTTTAGAAAGGGTTTCGACTGCGCTCAACCAGACAAAAAATCAATAGTCTTTTACAGTATATATAAAGATGAAGTGGTATTACTCCACATCTGATAGCTCAGCTACATTTATTATGATTCTATTGATTGAAAATTATCTTAAAGTTTCGTTTTGTAACATCCCCATCAATTCCATCGAAAAATTATCTCTGGCCTGTATATAAGCAACTTTTGGAACTATGGTTGCACCCAATTTTCTTTTCTCAAAAGTTGCAGAAAAGCCAAAATCTACTTTTTTAAAGTTAAGTTCTCTGGCACGTTTAATTCCCTGATACAAAAGTTGTCTATAAATTTGAAATTCTCTAACATATTTATAATCCATTCCTATCAGAGAGGGAGAATAGGTATAATTACTATTTTTATAACAAAAGAGAATACCTACCAGCTGTTTCAGATGCTGTTTATTCTCTTTGCTTTTTAAATACAACATTATAAATTCCCAATTAGGATCTGCAACCATAGCTGTAAACAAGTGAGGAGGGTAAGTAAAAGTATTAAAGGCGAGGTTATTGTTTTTTACGTTTTTATAAAGCTCATAGCTCTTATCAATTTCTCTCCTAGTTAATTTTTTTTTAATAAGTATGTGAAAAATATTTTCAAAGGGAATAACCTCTTCAATAAAATGGCGTTTGGAACGAGCGGAAAGTGTATTAGCAAAGGCTTTTTGAGAGTCCCACTGTAGATTTTTAACAATACAAGAATCTGGCATATTTACTTTTACATAACCTTGATTATGGAATATACGATTTAATTGTTCGTCTTCTTCAAAATCTCTTAACACTAACATATCTGCATTTAGATGATTATAAAGTATTTCTAGTTGTTGCAGTAGCATTAAAATGGCTTCTTCTATTAAAGGATGTGCTTTATTAACATAGCAATGATTTCCTTCTGTAAATAAAGATCCCATTCCCAATACTTTAGAAGTTAAGTAAAAAGGTTTTTTTATTCTTTCCTCTTCTAAACGAATAGAAATTGATTCTGATGCCATCATATCGTCTTTCCATATGCCGTAAGTAAAAAAAGTTGCTATTATAGGAATTCCTGTTTTGTCTTTGATGATGTAGTAATGGAAGTCCCATTTGTTTTCGGGTTCATCAGAATGGGCAAAAGCAGTTTCTAAAAAGCGCATTCCTTCCCAATCAAATGTGCTTTGTTTTCCAAGTAACTTATTCCAAGTTGGTTTATGAATTTTTGTTATAGCTGTTTCATATTCCAGATGTAGAGAGGATATATTAACCGTTTTATCTGTAGTTATTTGGGTATCTTTCATTCCAAATGCATTTTGTATCTTAATCAGGCTATTGCCCGTTTCTTCAAGTACAATTGGTAAGTGCTTTACCAAAGCATCTACTAGTGCTTTTATTTCTTCTTTTTGATTGTGTCTTGAAAGAGTAATTCGAATCCCTGTGTTTAGAGCAGGAACTGCTGGATATATTGCTGGATTAACGAAGAATCCTTCCTGGAATAGGTTTTGTACTAATTTATAAGTTGATATTGGCATTGCTGTACCAAGAAAAAAAACTGGCGAGTCGTTTTGTACTATTATAGGCAAAGAAGTTTTGGAAAGTAATTCATTAAAATACGCTATTTTTTCTGCCAGTTCTGCTTGTAAAACATCAATTTCAGGAGAGAGGTGGATAGCTGCAGAGGCAATGGCAGCAGCTACAGAAGCCGGCTCCAATTGTGCGGAGAAGGTTAACGGACCACCAAAAACTTTTATTTTTTCGCGAAGCTTTGCATCTGGACAAATTAAAACGGCGCCACTAGCTCCAAAAGTTTTGCTTAAAGTACCCATAATCATCACATTTGCTGGAATATGTTTTAGCACGCTTAACACGTATCCCGTACCGTTTTTGCCCTTCCAACTCATTCCGTGAACATCATCAAAATACAGATGCAATTGAGGATATTTTTTGCTTAATGTTATAAGTGCTAGAATAGGGGCGTAATCGCCAAACATGGAATATACACCGTCAGCCATATACCATATTTTTGTGCATTTTGAAGCTAATTGTTTGATTTTATGTTCTAACAAATCCATATTACTATGCTTGATCATTTCGACTGGAATTCCTCTTAACTTAAGTAATTGGCATGCACTTTGAACGCTCCAGTGGACCTGATGATCGAGAATGACTCCATCTTCGTCTCTAACGACTGTTGGTATTACGGACATATGTCCAAGAGTGCTATTTTTGGCTATAATAGTTGGAATACCATACATAACTTCCATTTTAGCTTCTAATTCTGCATATAGGGGATTAGATATATATGATTTGGACAATGGAAATTGAGTTCCAAATTTTTTTATAGCGTTAATAGCGGCTACTTTCAATCTGCTATCTTGTTCCAAGCCAAGGTAGCCAGTAGTACCAAAATGGAACATTTTTTTTCCTTTTATGGTTATCGTTCTGCCGTTTAAATATTCATCTTCAGCATAAAGATGCATTACTCCTTCTTTTTTTGCTCCTGAAAAAACCTCATCGACTGAGTCAATAAAGTTGTTGTGTTTAATTTTAGCCATAGTATAAGGTTTTAATTATTTTGATAAAAGTGAGTATAAAAAATTAGATGTTTTAAATTTTTAATGCGAAAATCCCTATATGACAAGTAATACTCCCGAATTGACAATAACAATGCTTAATTGTCTGTTTTTTTACTAATTTCATACTATATATTGATTGATTATTGAAATTATTTCATTTATTTGTACTTTTTTACTTAATATTATAAAATGAAAACAGATATCTTTGAGAATGAATTTGCCCGTTTTTGGATTGATGGGAGTATTCTTTTTTTTATCTATAAAGATAATGTCAGCATTAATTTAGCTGCTGCAGAATGCATTGTAGCTAATAGGATTCAGTTTCAGAATAACATCGCTTATCCTGTTTTTTGTGATGCAAGAGGTATCGTATCTATGGACAAGCCAGCACGAGATTATTTAGCACAATCGGGGTCGTTTCTTACTTTAGCAGTTGGTTTACTGGTCAACGAACAAGTTTCTGTAATGGTAAGTTATTTTTATCTCAAAATTAATAAGCCCATTGTCCCTACCCGACTATTCACAGATCAATTGGCCGCGATAGTATTTGTTACCAATTATATTTAGTTGTAGTATAAACTCTTTATAAATGCTATAATATCCCATGGAAGATAAAATGAATCAAGAACGTATTGAGCCTATTCGCCACATGTTACTTGAAATGGCTGTAGGGAATTTTAGTTATCGTATCCAGCGGAGTAATGCCGATGATGAAGTGGAATCCTTAATATTGTTATTAAATATGGTAGCCGAAGAATTGAAATCCTCTTTTTCTCATCTAAGTTATGTAAATCCACACAACAGCTATAGTTCTTATGTACAGGCTAGCTTTGTTTTAGATTCCAATTGGATGGTAAATAAAATAAGTTGTGATGTGTCTCTTTTATTAGGTTATAGTCCCAAAACAATTTGTGGTGCTGCTTTTGAAATCATTTTATCTGAAGAATCCGCCATCTCTTGGAATAATATCAAAGGAAAATTGGCAAATAACAGTAGTTCTTCCGAAAACTTAGAGTTGGTTTTTGTAAGCCAAAACCAATTGCTAATACCTGCATTTTGTACTGTTTGCCGTTTTATGGATAGTACCAAAATATTAATTAGCTTAGTTACAACAGTAGTTAAGTCAACAATTATTGACGATGCTTCTTTTGCTACCCCAGTAATTGCAAGAAAAGATTCTGCTTATCGTTTGTCCGATGTGCAATTAATTCAACAGGTTTACGATTATATTTTAATTCATATTGATAGTCCTTTACCAAATTTAAAAGCGCTATCTCATATTTTTGGTACAAATGAATATAAGTTAAAATATGGTTTCAAACATTTATTTAAAACTAGCATTTATCAATTCTATAATGCAGAACGTTTAAAAAAAGCATATTTGTTAATTGAGAATACTGGTATACCACTTAAAGAAATTGCTTCCATGAGTGGCTTTGTTAATTACCCCAATTTTTCAAAAGCATTTAGGAAATCGTATGGTTATGCACCTAACAAAATTGTAAGAAAGCAATAGCATAGCCTTTTTTTACGGCCTTAAAAATGATGCTGTTCTATACAGAATATATAAACAATACCTTTTTGACAAGTAAATACTACCGATTAGCAAAGTCTTAGTCTTTTATTTTTCGGAATTTTATATCGAATTAAAATTAAAGTTTATCGATATGAAACTATCTACCTCAACAAAAAGTATTATCCTTAACTGTATTAGCCTGCTTTATGTTGTATTGTTTGTTTACGCAGCAGTTAGTAAGCTACTTGATTTTGAGAATTTTCAAGTTCAGTTAGCACAATCTCCATTATTGAGTGCTTTTGCAGGTTGGATTTCTTTTATTGTACCAATTATAGAAATTGTAATCGCATTTTTCATATGCTTTGAAAGATCAAGGCTATATGCTTTCTATTGTGCTTTTAGTTTAATGGTTCTGTTCTCAGCTTATATCATAATTATAATTAACTTTAGTCCATTTGTTCCTTGTTCCTGCGGTGGTATTCTTGAAAAAATGACATGGAACCAGCATCTCGTTTTTAACCTCCTGTTTGTTTTATTAGGTTTTTGTGCCATATTGTTTCAACCTCATCAGGGTAATCAGCAAACCAATTTCAAAATCTCAGTTGCATTGATTATTTTAGGATGTAGTGTAGGAATTATGATTTTGCTTTTTCTTACCTCAGAAGATATGATCCACCATCGCAATAATTTTATACGGCGTTTCCCGCATCATCCGGCAAATCTTACTTCAGTTCTTGATTTGAAATTTAATTCCTTCTATATCGCTGGAGAAGGAAATGGAAAAATTTATCTTGGTAATAAAACCGCTCCTTTAACCGTTACGGTGGTTGACAGTTCTTTAAAATTCAGCAACAGATATGTTATTAAAATTATCTCCGAAAAATTAGAATACCATTCTTTGCGGTTAACTGTAAGACCTCCTTATTTTTATATTGCAGATGGTTCAATCCCAATAGTCTTTCGGGGATTAATACGAAATTGGGTGGCAGATGTCTGGACTGAAGGAGCAGCCTATTTTAATGCCTTTGAGCCGATTAATGCCAATAAAGCTGCATTCCGTGCCATAAGTAGTAATGAGCGGCAACATGTCTTAGGAATACTTACTGTGAACGATACCTCAACTGTTTTTTTAAAACCTTTACTTGACAAACAAATTGATGGGATTTTTGATACTGGGGGTACTTTAAATTATAATTTAAAACATCAAAAATTACTCTATACTTATACCTATAAAAATGAATATATTATCACTGACACCGGTTTAAAAACAAAAATTGTCAATCATACAATTGATACCATTTCTCATGTGCGAATTAAAGTAAATTACGTCCCCTCTATAAAAGGAACAAAACTTGCTTCTCCCGCTTGGATTGTCAATAATTTAGCACGTACTAACGGCGATTACCTATTTATTAATTCCGCGTTAATAGGCCGCTTTGAACCGGAAGATTTGTGGGATGAGGCCTCTATAATCGATGTTTACGATATCACCTCTAACACTTATTCATTTAGTTTTTATATTTATAATACCAAAGAATTTAAAATGTCTGATTTTATAATAACTAATGATAGAGGATACGCATTAGCTGGCCAATATTTAACTTCTTATAAACTCCGACACGATTTTTACAAAACAAAAAATAAAGCTGATGATTTCTCGGCTCGAAAAGCATACCGCGCAGTATCAGGAGAAGGTCGAAAACCTGTAATAGAGTAGATCAATAACTTTAATTTTATAATTATGAAAACGACAATTTTAAAAACAGTTTTTCCATTGTTTGCATTTGTTTTCGCTATTGCGGGGGCTTTCGCTTTTAAACCTGCACCCAATTTAGCTACTTCCAATTTTCTTGGAGCTAAAAAAATTGGACTGCATGAATGTCAAATTACCTCAGTTGACTGTACTGATGTCAACACAGGTGTGATTTGCAAAGACGGTACTGCAACACTTTACAAAATGATTAGTGGCACATCTTGCCCTAATCAATTGTGGAGACCTTAACTACCGCTGTAGTTATTTAAAGAGCAATGCCGGCGTTTATAGCGTCGGCATTGTGTTTTATTAAAATTGATTAGTGGAAATTTCCATATTCGGGGATGGTTTATTTTTTAAGTAATAATTGAACCAATCTTTTATACGTGTTGTAAGATCGAATTGTGCTAGCTCATCGGTGAGAATATGTCCCTGATTGGGATATGCGAGAAAAATATTTCGCTTTTGCAATCTTCGGAGTGCTAAATGTAATTCTATACTTTGACGCCAATCGACAGAAGCATCTTCTTTTCCTGACCAACTCAATAATGGTGTTGTAATTTTTCCTGCTTGTGTTACTGTTGAATTTTTTATGTAGCCCTCAAGATTATTAAAAGGTGTAGAAGCCATGCGGTATTGTTGCGATTCATAACGCCAATCCATTTTAGCACCATTTTCTGGATTGATTGATAGGTAGCTGCTTAACATGTTTGTTACCGATGCTCCTGCAACAGCTGCTGCAAATATTGAAGTCTTTGTCAATAAGAGGCAGGTTTCATAACCACCATAGGAATGTCCAATTAATCCGATATGATTTGGTTCAACTATCCCCATCACTATCACAGAATTTACTGCTGATTCCACGCAATCGAGAATGGATTGATCGGGAAAGCCTACTGCATATTTTATATCTGGCATCAGTACCAAATAGCCATCCGTTGTATAATTTGATGGTGGAAAACCAATTGGCTGATACAATGTTGGATTGTTATAATCGTGAATCTCTTGTGATAACCTACTGTATATATAGACTATCATTGGGTACTTTTTCCCTGATTGATACCCTGCAGGATAAAAAAGTGCTCCTTGTAAATCTTCTCCTTTTGAATTTTTATAGGAAATCAATTTTGATGTTCCCCATTCATAATTATTGAAATGCGGATTGGATTGAAATAATTTTTTTGTTTTTTTAATCCCTATCGTTGCATACCTAAGTGCGGGGGGTGTTTCGAAATCCTCTTCTAGAAAAATGTATTTCTCGGCTTTATCCGCTTTTTTGAGACGGGAAAATTTAGCACTACCGTATATAATTTCTTTAAGTTTAGCTTTAGGATTCCAGTAAAAATATCCTGTTGCCTTATCGTATCCCTTAGCGATTAACAGTAACCCTTTTGATATGTCGAAGTGCCGTTTCACAAAATCTGCAGAACCTTGAGATATTTCTCTTAGGTATAAGTAATCACAAATCCTAAAACTAATTTTGCTTTCTCTACCGTGAGTTATGCGACGCTGTGTTTTTGCATCCGGTGAAATGAGCCAAATATCATATTTATCATACACTATGAGGTACTTGTCGTCAGTAGTCCAACCCGGGCATCTGTAGCCAGCAGATTTTCCGGCATCGTCAAAATCAACATCGTCGAAAGAAACCTCAAGATTTGAAGTACTATTAGTATGAATTTCTTTTGTAGTATCATAAATCCACCAATTTCCGTCCCTAAAATAGTTGATATAGCGACCTGATGGTGAGGATCCAATGGAGTAAGGTGCAGTAGTCTGTTTTGATAGGAAAAGCTTTTTTATACCTGTTTTTACCGTGGTAAGGTAATAATCAACTAGTGAAACCATTTCGTATTGTGGTTCGTTTGTTAGGTGTGAATAGGTTAGCAGCTGTTTTCGATCGGATGTCAAAACGGACATAGGTAATTCGTCAGTGCCTAATAGATTTACCAATCCATTATCGACGTACCAGACTGCAATTTTTGGAATCAATGCAAGATCGCCATATATTTCTTGTGCTGGATATACTAATTTTGTTGCCGCATCCCATATTTCTACAGTATCACTTTTGGGCGCTTGTACTTTTGGCGATGTGAAATAAAAAAAGACTTGACTACCATCTGCTGAAAGTATAATTGGCGTCTGCATATCCGAACTGATATGCAATGCTTTCAATTTCTCCTTTTTATTATCGAGCATATCCAGTCTTTTTGCGGCCCAATTATAGCAATATAACTTATGATTTGGCATGTTTGCTTGTATTGGGTTTTCTTCTTGTAAAAAGGCCAAAATATTTCCTGATTTGCTCCACACTATTTTTTTGAATTTATGGACTGTATCCCTAACAACCACATACTGCTTAAATTTTTCATCTGGTGTGCCAATGCTTACACCTAAAGAAGTGTACACGGCTAACTTCCCATCCTCGCTAATTTTAAAATCATAGGTATTTGGAATTATTTTTATTAACTCCTTTTTATTATTATACATCAATAATTGCTTTTCAGTTCCCATAGTTTGTAAAACTGCCAGGAAGTTTCCAGCTTCTGAGAATTCGAAACGTGTGACGTTTTTGATTTTCAGGTTTGAATCTTTCTTTAAATCTTGTATTACAAAAGTATGGTCTGTAAGTTGAATCCCTACGGTTTTACTATCAGGGCTAAATGCAATATCGGTAGCGTTTGCAAAAAAATATTTTTTTTCGCCTGTGGTATTTCGAACAAATAGGGTATCCCTATTATTTTCATATTGCAAAATGTAGGAAGTCCATAAGCCATCTGGGGAAATTATTTCACCAGACAGAGTGCTCCATTTGCTATACTCTTTGGGTGTGACTTTTTGTTTAGGAGTCTGTGTCCATACCGTGTTAAACATCAAGCAAGCGACCACTATTAAAAATAACCTATTCTTTACTGTATCCATTTTAGTAACTATTTTAGTATCCCGGATTTTGCGGAAGTAAATTATTGTTGAGAATTAATTCCTTTTCCGGAAGGGGTAACAGAATATCTGTAGATTTCCAGCCCAATTTAACTGGACTTAAAGCGTTGGCGGCATTACCAGTTCTTTTTAGGTCAAGCCAGCGATGTCCTTGCTCGGTAAAAAATTCAAACCTTCTTTCATTGAGTATTGCTGTAAGCAAAGATTCGGGAGTGTTAGCCGAAGTATTATTAAGTCCTGCGCGATTTCTAATTTTATTCAGATCATCCTGTGCACCAGAAATATTGCCTAAGTGTGCCCGTGCTTCGGCGCGGATCAAATATTGCTCGGCTAAACGAAACAAAATTGTATACTCTTCTGCTTGAGGAGTAACCGTGTTTTTTTTGTATTTATAAGGCTGGTACCAAGTATTCAAATCATTTATTACTGTTTTTATCCATAAGGTTTTCCTGAGATCACTGGGTTCAAAAGCATTGTATAAGTTTATAGATAATGTTGATTTAGATGGTGGTCCACTAGAAAAAGCAAATGTCCTTGCATCGTTTGTGTTTAGTCCAGCAATTCCAGGATGGAGCGACCATATAATTGATGGGCTGTTTTTTAAAAAAACCAATTCGGGGTTTAACTCCCAGCTATAATCGGGATTATCTATCACTGCAACAGCGTGGTTTTCTGCCTCAGTCCAATTCCCTATATAAAGATAAACCCTAGCTAGCATTGCGGTAACAACGGCTTTGTTTGTCCTAACTCTTTCGGATGTTGGATAACTTTTGGGAAGTAAAGATTCTGCTTTTACTAAATCATTACTAATGAACTGCCAAACCTGTGCTTGGGGCGTTTTGAAGGCTACGGCATTCTGGTTGTAGTCAGTCGTTATTATATATGGCACATCACCGAATAGATTTACCATATAAAAATAGATGTATGCCCTAATAAATAGTGCCTCACCAATGAGCCTATTACGGTCTTCTCCTGTGATTGCCGTCGAATTTTGAACGCCTTCGAGCAATGCATTGGTAGCATAAATCTGTGCATAACTTACGTTCCAAAACGAAGTCAACATTGTATTAGAAGCCAAAAGAGTATGCTTATTGAACTGTTCAATATTGTTATTGTTGCCATAGAATTCCATATCGTCTGCATAACTTCCTAATAAAAGTGTTGCGCTAGCAGTAGTTCCTGATGCAACTCCACTCTCGCGTAGTTTTGCATAAATGTCGGATAATGCCGCATTTGCTGTGGAAGCGTTTTCAAAGACAGTGGTACCCGTTAATTGCGATTGAGGTAAGTCGACTTCAATAAAGCTTTCACAGGAGAAAAGTAGTATTGGTAATAGCAATACTACTATGAATTTAAAAGTTTCTGTTTTCATAAGTATCTAATATTTTTTTAAGGAAAATGGCAACGCCATTTTTCTCTATTGTTTCTAATTTTTAAACATGCCAATTTTATAGTATTTGTCTATTTGTTAAAATCCAACTTGTATCCCGAGGGTAAACTGACGTAATGGCGGCAGGTAATAGATGGACTTTGTTTCGGGATCTACTCCACTGTATTTTGTTAATGTGAATAGGTTTTGCCCTTGTAGGTAAACCTTAGCTGAAAATCCTTTTGACCATGCCGAAGGAATCGAATACGTGAGACTTGCACTTTTTAGTCTTACATACGAGGCATTAGTATTAAGCGCATCACTTTGTGTATAATAGTTTTGTGCGGTAAAAACGGTACCATTGGCTCCGCTTGTGTATTGCTGTACCGTATCCAAATTATTAGTAAGTGGAAAATGATTTAAAACGGCCGTTGGCTGATTTGAAAAAGTACCCGCAACAGGAAAGTACAAAAGCTCATTTGCGGCTTCTTGTTTTACAAATTGTAATAAGAAATCCAAGTTCCAATTTTTATAGCTAAGGTTATTGCCTAATCCTCCATAAAATTTAGGGCTTGTGTCCAATATTGATTTTCTATCGGCGGAAGTAAGCTGACCGTCACCGTTAAAGTCCTTGAAATTATAAGCACCATTTACTGGATCAATTCCTGTGTAATGGTATAATTTCTGGATGCTTATTGATTCTCCAATAACAAAAGTGTTAGCATAGACCGATCCTTCCAATCCTGGAAAATTTAGTAGTTTATTTTTAGGTGCCGTAAAGTTCAGTGCTGTTGTCCATTTGAAATCCTTCATTGTCAAGTTGACCGTATGAAGTTCTATTTCGTATCCTGTATTTTGAACCGTAGCCTCAAGATTTGCTTGAACAGATGAAAAACCGGTTGTTCCCGATAATGGTATTCCTATAAGCTGGTTTGAAGAACGGTTTTGAAACCAAGCCGTACTTAGAAAAATTCTATCCTTAAAAAATCCAAGTTCCAATGCTGCTTCCATTTTTTTATTTGTTTCCCAACCAAAATGAGGATTGAAAAGCCTTGTTGGTTGCAATCCAATACCCCCATCGTAGACATTAGATGTTACGCTATACGTATCCAAGTATTGGTAATCGCCAATTTGGTCATTGCCTGTTAGACCATAACTAGTCCGGAACTTACCAAAGCTTAAAAAGTTACTATTAATGAATGCTTCTTTGGAAAATAACCATGCTGCGCCAATGGCTCCAAAATTGGCAAAACGATTGCCTGGACCAAAACGGCTTGAACCATCACGGCGAGCTGTAAGATTCACAACGTATCGGTCTTTATAATTCAAGTTAACTCTTGTAAAGAAAGCACTGTATTTGTATTCACTCCTATCATCGTTTATCACAATCACATTGCTAGCCGCTGTGAGACTGTGAATAAGTGTGTTACTGGGGAAGCCTGCGCCATATACTGCCATAAGTTGTTGCTTCTGACTTTGAAAAGTAGTACCCACTAAAACATTAATTTCCGCCTCACCAAGTTTACCCACCCAATTTAGTTGCGGTTCTACAATCCATGAGCTACGGGAGCTATTATTATTGAAAATCTGGGAATCTAAACTTGTAGGATTGTAAATGGGATTGTACATTGTACTTGGTAAGGTCCTGTTTTCTGAAAATTTGGTATCGTTGAAACCTACACTTGTTTTGAATTCGAAGCCTGGATAGAATTTGTATACTATCATTGCATTTGCAATCAGGTTATTACTCAAGCTTAAATAAGTCCCTTCGAGATACCCTAAGGGATTTTCGAATGTGCCTTCTTCCCAATTTAGGTTTCCAGCATTGTCATATAATGCTGGTGCATTTGGCGCCAATGTATATGCCAATCGGGATAAATCCATTCCGGGAAGTGTGTTTTTGTCGGATGTATAATCTGCTGAAAAGTTCAGGTGAAACGAATCATCAGATGTCTTGTGGATCATGCTGCTATGTACAGCACCTTTACTATAATGACCATTATCCCTCGTAACTGTTGATTCGTCTCGGTATGTACCGCCCAGCATAAATTGTGTGTTTTCGGAACCTCCAGAAACTGATGTTTGAGCATTTTGAATGTATGAAGTACCACCTATGAGTTCTTTTTGCCAATTAGTGTTTCGGGTTTGGCTCCAGGTACCATTGATATCATACGCATCATCTTGGTGTTGCGTAATGCCATCGTTAGCAAAAGCTTCCTGCCGCATTGCCAAATACTGTTGTGTATTGAGTACCTTTAATTTATTCGCGATTATACCAATGGAAGTATAAGCAGACACATTAAACTTTGTTGTTCCAGCATTTCCTTTTTTAGTAGAAATAAGCACCACTCCATTTGCACCTCGAGAACCATAAATTGCTGTTGCGTCTGCGTCCTTTAATACTTCAATACTTTCGATATCGGATGGGTTTATGCTGTTTAAGGGACTTGATTCTTTTGGCAACACGCCACTTGACACCTCTCCATTTCCTAAAGATTGTGAAGGATATGGCATTCCATCTATAATATATAAGGGTGTATTCCCTTCTGTTCGTAAACTACTTATTCCTCTAATTTGTATATCAAAACCTCCACCAGGTGTTCCTGTAGACTGAACGATATTGACCCCAGCCATTCTACCTTGCATAGTAGCCAGTACATTAGTTACGGGTTGGGTCGCGATATCCTTAGCTGTCATGCGGACAATACTACCAGTTCGTTCTTTTTCTTTGACGGAATAATATCCTGCATTAATTTTAACTTCTTGAAGAGCTGTAGCGTCTTCCTTGAGTTGGACATTTACTATTTTTTGTGAATCAACCTCAATTTCGACAGTTTTGAACCCCATAAAAGAAAAGATTAGTGTTGCATTGGGATTTGCAGTAATTGCATATTGCCCATTGTAGTCGGAAATTGTGGTGGTAGACGTTCCTTTTATATTAATCGTTACGCCAGGCAGCGGTCCTAACCGATCCGTTATTGTCCCACTAATTTTTTGGTGTTGTTGTTGGAATGTAGTTTCCTGAAGGTTGTTGTGGGCTTTTGCTGTAGCGGAGAAGAGATGGCTTCCTACTATAAAGGAATATACCATTGGCCTTATCCGCTTGGTTAATGAAAACTTTTTCATAATTTTGGTTATTGGTTTGATAAAATGTGAGTTTTGTTTTACTATGGTTCTCTATACTAGTTTGCAGACGGGTTAGAGAACCTTTTTTGTGATTAGCCACAAAGGCGCTAAGACACGAGGGTTTTAGTTATTTAGTCATAGGCGATTTGTGTTATGTGGTTACTTTAATGTGATATGCCACGAAGGCGCTAAGGCACGAAGGTTTTTTTACCCGTTTTCTGTTGTGTGTTTAAAACAATGTGATATGCCACGAAGGCGCTAAGGCACAAAGGTTTTTGTTATCCGTTTTCTGTTATGGGTTAAGAAGTGTGTGATTAGCCACGAAGGCGCTAAGGCACGAAGGTTTTTGTTATCCGTTTACTGTTATGGGTTAAGAAGTGTGTGTTTTTCTTCGAAGGCGCTAAGGCACGAAGGTCTTTGTTATCCGTTTTCTGTTATCGGCTATGGGTAACAACAATCTCTATAGCCACGAAGGCGCTAAGGCACTAAGGTTTTTGATATCCGTTTACATTTCTATTAAGCTGCGCGACTTACTACTAAATTTAAATTAATAAGGCGTTGCGTTCAGAAAACCTTTGCGGTGCAGCTTTTTTTTTAGTAGTTTTAATTGTTTTTTTCTTAATAAGCTATTTTTTTTAGTTTTTATTATTTCAATTATTTTTTGGTTGTACTGAGAGATTTATTTAATTATAACATAATGGCTAAAATGCCAAGGATTTCCATAGTGTTTTATGCTGATTATGACCAAAAAGCTAGGCCTTACTTTCTTGCCACAGATTGCGCTGATTGGAAAGGATTACCTGTATTTATTGCATAGGCAGATGGATTTAGCATTTATTAAAGGAAAGTACACCGCCATTGCCAGTTGCAGCCCGACGCAGGCGTTGCCTTTCCAAACTAATTCAATAAATTGATTTGTAGCGAGACTTTTAATAATAAGAAGAAGATTTGCTAAGAATAGAAGCGAGTGACTTTTGCGCATAAAAAATGGCATGGAACTCAGCTTATTGCATCAGAGGCATTGGCATACCTTAACCACAAATAAGTGAGCCCACGCCATGGGACGTGAGCATCTTTCTTATCATCTCGTGGTTATAAAACGCCAATTTTCTGATACGAGATTCAAAGCGAATGCTTCAAATATTTTTATATGAAGAAACGCAAATATATAAATTCAAAAACAAATATAAAACAAATATTTGAATTGCGCATTATCGTACGCAAAAAAATCCTAAATATTATATTCTTTTGTTAAATGACCAATGATAGTACACATAATAGCAAATATGAAAATAAGGAATCTGTAAAGATATTTCTTGTAGATAAGTATGTTTGTAATTATATATATGAGAAGTGGATGAGTCCTAATGTTTCTAATAGGTCTTTCGGAAAGTCTCATGGTATTCATGAAAGTATTGTTAGAAAAATAAAAGAAGAAGACGGTTATAGAATACCAGTATCTACACTTACCACTATTTGCTTTTATAAAGGTATCAAACTCTCCGATTTTTTTAAATTAATAGAAGAAGAATATAATCAGATAAATGATGATTTTGTGCTAAAAACAAAAAAAGATGCTCAGTAGCATCTTTTTTGTTTTAGTCCTATGGGATGAGTTGTCAATTCGGGAGTAAGAGTTGTCAAAAACGGAGTATGTCTCTTCTAATAAAAGGAAAAGTAATTAACCATTCTATCTTTGAGAGATGGAATGGTATGAGATAATAGGGCTAGTCGTTATATGGATTGTTGGTGTTCATATTAGAGGGATATTTTATGAACTTATGAGAACCAGGCATCTTAATGAAAGCTGGAGAGGTAGGAATAAATGAAAGATACTTGTGGCAATGGTTGTTTTGTAGTTAATACGGATGAGTGGTAAAAAACGGTTTTCGATACATTTTTTGTTCCATTATGATACAAGAAAATACTTGAACTGAATGCAGGGAGTTCAGGTGTTTTTATAAAGTATTAGTAACCACCCCACCCGCTGCCGCGGGCACCCCTCCAATGGAGGGGAATTTAGGACAAGTTGAGGTAGGTTATAGGACTAAATTTTAATTTCAGCATTATTCTTTATAGAATTCCTAACCTATGCAAAATGATTTAAAAACAAAAAACCCTGATGCGTAATTACGCATCAGGGTTTTAAAATTTATATATTCTATTATTAAGAGTTCTCTATTTTTTATAATTAGCTAAAACACGATTAGAACTCCCAATCAATTTCATTAAAGCCAGGTAAGATTAAATCTTTCTCTGAAACAATTACTTCTTCAGGATTCACTTTCCAATCGATAGCTAAAGTTGGATCATCAAAGCGAATTCCTCTTTCGCTCTCTTTATTGTAAAGCTGATCGACTTTATATAGTACAGATGCGGTCTCGCTCAAAACTGAAAAACCGTGGGCAAAACCATGTGGTACCATCAATTGTTTTTTATTCTCACCACTCAAAACTACGCTAAAATATTGTCCATAAGTAGAAGAGTTTTTACGTAAATCTACGGCTACGTCTAGAATTTCTCCTTGTAACACTCGAACTAATTTTGCTTGTGCAAAAGGATTTATTTGCAAATGCAAACCACGAATCACTCCTCGTTTTGAAAAGGATTGATTGTCTTGAATGAAATTATACATGATTCCATTCTCATGAAACTTGACTTGGTTGTATGCTTCAAAGAAAAAACCCCGTTCGTCGTTGAATATGGTTGGAGTGACTATAATTAGGTCTTGTATGGGTGTTTTTTCTATTGTCATTATTATTTTTTATAATTTTTAGGTTTATTTTTTCTTTTAAGATTAAAACATCAACATAGAAAAATATTGTAATTCAAAACGTTTTATTTTTCGAAAAAATCTTTAAAACTTTCAACGAGATGCGATTGGAATAAAAAGTATACAAACATCGGAAAAAGAAAAAGACTAACTCGATCTAATAATAGAATTAATTTTTGATTTTTAATTTTATCAAATGGAAATAGTAATAATGCAAAAAGCAAGTAGGGTGAAAAACGATTTGCTACAACGGGATTAATAAAAAATGATACACTATAAAAAAGAAAGGTTGTTACCAAGATCGGATGGAGCATTTTACTCTTATAAAATATAAAACCAAAACCAACCAAAAAACATACGCAGATAAAAAAAAGTATGTGCATTAACCCAATGGTAGGTATTCCTTTTGAATAAATTTCAATTTTTGATAAAATGGACTTAAACGCTCTGATTTTAAAGAACAAAGTCTCTGAAAATAAATAAACCAACAAAACAACGATAGTTATTACAAAAAGCATCTTAAAATAATACTTCAATTTATGAAAATAAGTAACTAAAATTAAACTAGAACTGATGTGCATAAAGGGAGTCAATAAAACCCAGTTGAATTTTTGAGTTCTGAAGGTATAATAAAAATATAGTGCAAATAGTAGGTAAGCAGGTCCATTTCTAAGTAAGACAAAGCTAAGCAAAAAATAATGCAACACAAACAAAATCATTTTTTTCCAGGTTTGTACATCAGTACGAAAAAGCAACCAAACGAAGAAAAATGTACTAATTATAAAGTTAAACCAATACATCGCTAGAAAAACTTCTACTTTATCTGCTAAAATAAAATTGAAAAACGCATAAATGGTATAAAGATAGGGCTCATTTAATAAATAGGAAAGAAAGTTTGTTGGCTTGTGAAAAATTTTAAAATCATAATACAAAAAATAATCATTGTTCAATCGAACATCTATTATTTTGCGTAGTAAAAAAGAAAAAACAATAAATAATGCAACAAAAAAGATTTTATACTGTTTACAATTGTAATTGAAGCAAGCATAATAATAGGATAAAAACGCAATTAACAATGTAAGGATTAGCACGATCATTAAATAAATTCCGTTTTAATTTTAAATAAAACTCCCAATCATTTTTTATGAATTTTTTAATTCTAAACACAAGTATTTTTTTAATACTCTTGCTTATTTTTAAAAGATTCGAAAGTTATTAATAAACCGTCTTTTGATTTGACAGGCAGATTCTTACCCATAACAGTAGAAATTTTGGTGTTAGCAACAACATAACTCTCTGTTAACTTTTTTAGCCGTTCCGTATCAAGCGGAAAATGTAAAATGTCTCCAAGTTTGGCAACTGCTCGTATAAAGCAAACAGGTATTGCTAGAATTCTGCTTTTCTTACCCAAGCTCTGCCCAAGTAATTGTATGATTTGATTTGTCGATAATGCTTCATCATCAGCCAAATTATAAATTCCAGAAGCAATATCATTTCGCTGTAACAACTCTTTAATCACAAAACACAAATTTTCAATACTCAAAAAAGAACGCTCGTTTTTAAAATCTCCTAACGGCCAAGGCAAACCTTTGGAAACTAATTGATATAATAAATTTAAATTACCTTTATTTCCTGGCCCATGTATCATACAAGGTCTAAGAATGTAAACTCTTTTAGCTTCAGGCAAATCTTTAGACAGCATATAAGCCTCCGCTTGTTGCTTTGCAATACCATAATGGGTTTTAGGATTAGGAATGCTATCTTCTGTTAAGGCTCCATTTACCTCATCTGCCACAGCTTTTACTGTACTCATGAATATAAATACGGATGCTTTTGATTTTAAAAAAGCATTAAAAAGTTGCTTTGTTAATTCAAAATTAGCTTCATAATAGGCTGATGGATCAGACACTTTCTTTAAATCATGTGCTTTTCCTGCCAGATGTATTACTACATCTCCTTCCAGACTTAATTCTTGATTAGGAGTATATCGAACCGATATAGGGCTGATCTCTAAATCACTTTCTAGATATTTGTGAAGGTTTACGCCAACAAAACCTGTGGCTCCAGTTATAGTAATTTTCATTTCTTAAATTGAGCTAACGCTTTTTTATTTACTTTAACACGATTAGAATCAAAAAACCAGCCCCATTTGTTAAAATAAGTAATTGCAGAATTAATAAAAATTTTAAATAATTTCGAACTTTTATTGGCTCCAGACTCATAACCATGATAAACGGAAACTCTTGGAAAATAAATAGTTTTATATTTTGCATGCATTCTTCTGGATAAATCCCAGTCCTCAAAATACATAAAAAATATATCATCATACATCCCAACTTCTTTAATGGCATCCAAGTTAAGTAGCGTGAAACAGCCGGAAAGAATTGGCGCATTATAGATTACATCATCAGGAACTGTTCTCAATTCGTATCTATTTATAAATGTATCGTAAACTTTTTTAGGTCTTTTTAATTTTCGCATGAAAATGCTATACGGTGAGGGTAGCAATTTAGGCAAATTTTGGACTGTTCCATTTTCGTTTACTATTTTTGGCATCATCATACCTACGTCTTTATTCAGAGACATATAATTAACCATAGGAGTGATCACATCCTCTTCAAAATAAGCATCTGGATTCACAACAAAATGATATTTTGAACCTGCTTCTATAGCTCTTGTAATTGCAATATTATGAGCTGCTCCAAATCCTGGATTACTTGGATTGTGGATGTAGTGAATTTTACTTCCTACAACTATATTTTTCAAAACGTCAGTAGGTGAATTGTCAATAAGATAAATTGTAATAGCACTTTCGATAATAATATCATTTAGCGTCTTTTTTAAATCAGTCTCAGTTGTTTTATATAAAACTACACTTATAGATATGTCCATTTGAATATTTAAAATTTAAGGTATTGCAATCCATTTATTTACCGCAAAATCGAATTTTTTAATCACTTTAGCGGGAGCTCCAACAGCAATACAATAATCCGGAATATCTTTAGTAACCACGGAGGATGCTCCTATTATGCAACCTAATCCAATTGTTACACCAGCCATAACACAAACTCCCTCTCCTATCCATACGTTATCCTTAATTAAAATAGGATTAGTTGAAAGTTTACGACTGTTAGGTGTACTTAATGGACTATCTTGAACTACACCATTATAAGCACCATGATTTATGTCCGAAATAAAAACTTTGCTTGCAATTAAAACATTATTACCTATAGATACTTGCTCACCTGCTGATATATGAACATAATCGTTAAGCTCTACATCATTACCAAAAAGAAGAACTTGCTTTTGCTGTGTTTGAGGATATGCCTCAAGACGACAACCAAAACCAGTTGTAAAATCTTTCCCTATTTTAATGTGTTTTCTGTTTCTAATATCAAAAGGAACTCTAATTAATCGAGCATTAGGATAAAAAATTTTAGTATAAATTAATGAAATAAAAAGCCGTAATAAACCCAAAAAACCATATCTCTTTATCATTTTACAGCTTTTAAAATTAACATCATTTTATATCTTCCTATTTTCTTAAACACAATACTCATCATACTACAGGTCAAGTAATTCATTATAAAGAGATAAATAATTTTTTGCCATATTTTCAACAGTATAATTTTGAGAGACTTTATTAAAAATATTCAACGAAAAAAAATCTCTATTTTCATAAAGAAGAGTAATCGATTTTTCTAAGGACTTTATATTATTTAATTCAAAAAAAACCACTTCACTTTCATCAAAAAGTTCTTTAAATATTGGTAGATCAGAACATACAACAGGTAGTTTAAACTTCCCTGCTTCGAGTAGTCCTAGCGGAAAACCCTCTGAAAAAGATGTCATTGCAAATATATCAAAGTATGGAAGATAAAGATATCCGTTTTTCCTATAGCCTAAAAAAAGGCACCGATCTATGACACCAAGCTCTGAAGCCAAAGTAATAAGATTTTCTTTTTCCTCCCCATCCCCTATAAAAATTAAAGCATAATCCTTTAGATTAGGGAGAGCTTTAATTAGTTGCGAAAATCCTTTTATCTTATTTAATCTTGCCGAAACACCAATGATTTTAAAGTCTGCCCTTAGTACTTTTATTTTTTTATCATCTTCGTTATTAAATTTTACATTAAGAAGATCTTCACTTAATCTTCTGCCGTTGTAAATAACACGCATTTTCTTCTCATCCAAGTTCACAGAAAATTCACTCTTCATGTTTTCAGACAAAACGACAATTGCATCCTGATGCCGAAGCGCTAATAACCAAATCTTGCCTACACAAAATGCGGTGACTAAATTAAAAATACTCCTAAACGCTTTAACATAGTTATGTATCGTAGAAATACATTTAGCATTTTTAATCTTTCTTCTATGCTTCCAAATATATAAATCCGGTTTTAATGTATGTGTATGAATTATATCATATTTATCAAAATCAAAAGGTTCAAAAAAAGACACTTTATAGCAATTACATTGGAATCCAACTTCATTCTCTCCATCAAAATAATAAATATCGATCAGGCTCACTTTGTCATGAATTTGTTCTATAAGATCTTTAGCTACAAGGACAGGTGCCTCACTAACTAATTTTGGTAAAATAACTGCTATATTCATCAGAGTTATTTAATTATTTTTAGGAAGAATGCAGTTCCAATTAGGAACCTTATAAAAGCCTTTTTCTTTAAAGTTGCTGTACCCTTATAAAAAACTGATACAAGTAACCTATTTGCTTTATTAAACTTTTTACATTTTATAGCTATACAGGCTATGTGATAATTAAGCACAGCTCTAATTTTTTCTTTTTTTCTAATGTCAGGTTCAGATTCTATATATGAGCCATACAACGCTTTATATCTATTAATTTGTCTATCATCATGATAAGTAAAATTGTCGTTACCAACTGCATAATAACCTAAAACTACAGGCACATAGATAAATCGAGCATTCAGTTTCGCAAGCTTTAGCCAAAAATCAAAATCTTCAAGTCCGCTAATATCTTTTGCTTCTTTAAACCCGTTGGTTTTTTTTAGCAACTCTCTTCTTATACATGTAGAAGAAGTAGGAATGGAGTTTACGTTGGTTACAAAATCGTAGTAGGTATCTTCGAGAGACAATGCCCTGCTAATCATAATCTTGTAGGGGTCATTATTTTTAATAATGTTAAGATCATGATATAAAAAATCGAAGTTGTTTAAATCAAGATCTGCAATATATTCGAGCCTGTTATCTGTGTACCAGTCATCCGAATCCAAAAAACAGACCCAATCGCCAAGAGCTTCTTTTAAACCTAAATTCCTTGGATAGGCAGGTCCTCCAGAATTTTCGATAATATGTATATAATTCAGATTCAACTTATCAGCATACCCCATAACGACATCTTTGGTGTTGTCAGACGAACCATTATCACATACAATTACTTCAAAATTCTTATAAGTTTGCGACACTAATGAATCTAAGCACCTTGCCAAATCTGACGTGCGATTGTAGGTTGGTATTACAATCGAAAAAAGAGGAATTATATTATTTTTCATTTCGTTCTAAATTATCAAAAAGTTCATTGAGACCATCATCAAGTGACCATTCTAGATTAAAACCTGTTGACCTAATTAAAGTATTATCAATTTTATAATTTGTTGCTTTTGTAGAATTATCTTCCCGAGCCTTTATTGGTAATACAACTCCATATCTAGATAAGAAAACTTGTTTTATTTTTTCAGCAATTTCAATAATTGAAAGCGTTATCCCTGAACTTAAATTATAGGTAGTGTTATCATCAGAAGCCTCTATAATAGCCTGAACTCCTCTACACACATCCCAACCATGTATAAAATCCCGCAGAGGAGAACCGTCAGATTGCAAAACAATCTCTTTTCTCAGATAAGCCATTCGGCATAAATCATTAACCACCAACCACCAACAATTATTTTCCTCAAAGATTGGTGCCCCATAACTATTGGATAATCTCACAATACGACAATCTACATCGGTCGTTTTGTTATAGTACTCACAAATAACCTCGCCTAGTTGGTGCGTTAATCCATATGGGTTTTGCGGATTCAACTTTTTACTTTCCGTTATAACTTCACCGTTCAACATTCCATAGACTTGAGCAGTTGAGAAATAAATAAACTTTCCTAAGCCGCTTTTTGAAAATAAATCCAATAAGGTCCAAACGGGTGTAACATTCACTGAACTAACAAATAAAGGATTGCCATTCGATTGATTATGATCTAATGATACCAAATGAACTACTACATCATATTTGTAACTAGCCACTTCATTCATAAAATGCTGATCCGTAACATCTCCGACCAAGACCTTATCCATTTGTGAAACCCAATTCTCATTTGGAGGGATTTTCGAATGACACAGAGCTGTTACTGCGTAGCCTGCGTTCGCCAAATGTAAACATAGCCTTGCTCCAATATAACCACTACCACCAGTAACAAGAACTTTTTTCTTTACCATAAATAAGGTATATCAGTCAAGTTTTCTTTACGTTCTATTTCATTGGGATCATGCTCTAAATTAGCTAGGTTTAGTAGTAAATTATAATTTGCTCCGACACCAGCAAAGGCAACCCAAACTCCAGGAGGAATGGTTATTCTTTGGTAATTATTTTCTCCTAAGGACACGTCAAAAAAGCTATTTTTTGTCTCACTATTTTCCCTATCATCAAAAATAACAAAACGGATATCACCTAAAGGAACCACAAAATTCAATGTCATTTCTAAATGTTTTTTCCACGGTTTTGTGTCTTCAAAATGAATGGTAGAAAAATATGCCTCTCCAAAACCAGCATAACCCTCATCTGATTTTTTTATTCCATGAAATACATCCCCTTTAGGGTGATGTATTCTTTTTAACGGAGTTAATAAAACGCCCTCTATAGTTATTTTGTCCATGATATATTTCCAGTAGTCGCTATATTTTCATACCCTTCAATTTGAGATTTTGTGTATGCAAACATATCCCCTTTATTTTTATAAAACTCATAATACCAATCACTTGTATACTCAATTAAAGTAGTGTAATCGAGTGTTGGTTTCCATTGAAAATGGAATAACGCCTTATCACAATTCAATTTCAACAAACCAGCTTCATAGAATTTGATATCTCCAGTAACCTGATAAGCATCTTTTGAATTTTCAAAATGCCAACGAACACTCATCTCTTCTAGTATTTCCTGAACAGTATGATTGTATTCAGGTTTTGGTCCAAAATTAAAACTTTCTCCATTTAAAGAATGATCATTATACAAACGTTCTCCTAACTGTAAATACCCACTAAGTGGTTCTAAAACGTGTTGCCAAGGTCTTGTTGCTTTTGGGCTTCTAATTTCAACCACTTTACCTACACTCCAAGAACGCATGCAATCAGGAATAATTCTATCTAGAGCCCAGTCTCCTCCTCCAATAACATTTCCTGCTCTAGCAGACGCGACTTGAACGTTTCCTCCTTCTTTTTTGAAGAAAGAATGAAAATAGGATTTAAAAATAAGCTCAGCAGCTCCTTTACTTCCACTATAAATATCTTTTCCTCCGACAGCATCAGTTTCTTTATAACCAAAAATCCATTCTACATTATCATAACACTTATCACTAGTAATTATAATTGCTGTACAAGGTTTATCATATTTACGCAAAACCTCTAAAACATTTGTAGTTCCCATTACATTTGTCGAAATCGTATCAACTGGTTCGGTATATGATAAAGATACAATGGGTTGCGCTGCTAAGTGAAATACAAAATGAGGCTCAATATCATTAATTATAGTACTGATTGTCTTTAAATCTCTAATATCTGCAAAAAAATGCGTCATTTTACCTTCCAATCCTAACTCTATAAAAATAGAAGGATTTGTAGGGATTTCGTTTGAAATGCCATAGACATCAGCTCCTAATGAAAGTAACCAAGTGCACAACCAAGATCCTTTAAACCCTGTATTACCAGTAACTAAAACTTTCTTACCTCTGTAAACATCTCCAAAAACTACTTTTTCTTCCATTTTACCCACGGTGCTTGATTATTATTATACAGTTCATTTAATAAAGAATACTCTCTTGAAGTATCCATAGGTTGCCAAAAGCCATCATGTTCAAAGACTTTTAATTCTCCTAATTCAACTAATTTTTTCATTGGTTCTTGTTCTAAGACCAAATCTTCCGCATCGCTAAGGATATCTAAAAACTCCCGATTACACACAAAATACCCACCATTTATACGTCCCCCACTTGCTTGTGGTTTTTCGTTAAAACCTGTAATAGTCGATCCATCCTCAGCTATTCCTAATTCTCCAAAACGACCAGGAGGTCTCACTCCTGTAAGAGTAACCATTTTCCCGTGTGATTTGTGAAAAGCGACCAAAGCTTCTATATCGATATCTCCAACACCATCGCCATAAGTAAGCATAAACATAGGGTCGTCACTAATATATTTTTTAATTCTTCTAACACGTGCGCCAGTCATTGCTTTAATTCCAGTTTCGGCTAGCGTTATTTGCCAACCATCTTCATCATGATTCGTTTCTGAAACTATCTGCTCTGATTTTTTTCCTAATTTTATAGTAACATCAGCACTTCTAAGTTCATAATTGATAAAGAAATCTTTTATCACTTCGCTTTTATACCCCATACACAATATAAAATCTTGATGTCCGTAGTGAGCGTAGGTTTTCATTATATGCCATATAATTGGTTTTCCACCAATTGGAATCATCGGTTTAGGGATGTCATCTGCTACATCTCGAATTCGAGTTCCATAACCCCCGCACAATATTACTGTTTTCATAGTATAATTTTTTTTCTAACTAGATTTTATTTTTTTTAAGTATGTTTTATTTTCTGAAATAATTTTTTCCATTATGTATAAATTTTAATTCAAATGAATTATACAAAAAGAAAGATATAATATTGTTAATAATGGAATCATAATTAGTAAACCCGTTTTCATGTTTAAAGAATTTAAAATATAATTAATTACAGAAAAAAGTGTCTGTTTTTTTTTAATTCTCAGAAAATCGCATTAATAACATTTTTAAAAAACTAAAAATTGATATTATCATCACGTTCAGATATCCATCTACAGACCAAAATATTTACAATAAACAATGGTGTAAACAAAACAACCACACTATTTAACCATAATAAATTGGCAATCATATAATACTTAGATTTACAACTTCCATAAATCACAAATATAAGTACAAATATTGTCGAAATTAAACCATTTTCAACTAATGATTTTACGATGGGATTGGATTCACCTCTATCACTATTTTTAGTAATATACCCAGGCCCTCTACCCAAAACAAATTGTGCAGGAGAAGCTGTAAGCAAAAAAAGAGTAGAAGTATCTAACCTATTTGTTCTATCTTCTGATGAAGAAGGACCAATAATTTCTAACAATTTATCTTGATCAACAACTGTTACTATTCCAACTATTCCAATCAAAAATATTAGTCCATAACAAATATTTGCTATTTTCCCACTTAAACCAACAAGTGCTAAAATTTTAAAAACAAGTATAGAACCAAAAACAAGTACAAAAACTACCCAGGTCATAGTTGAAAAAGAACTTAAAGCTCCTAATAAAACTATTATTTGAGAAATAATCAAATAGCCTTTATTTTTAATCCCTTTTGAGAGTAAAAAAAAATTAGTAGAAAGAAACCAACCTTGATAACTGGGCTCAAATAAAAAGCCGCATACTCTACCTATAACACCTGACTCAAAAACTTTTGGATTGATATAGCCTAAGAAATAATTATGAAATAAATGATACACATCCAATCCCTCCCCTACAGGTTGCAATGTATAAGGGAGCAGTTCTAAATTAAAAGCTAAAAATGAAACTGTGGATAAAAATGCAAGAATTAAAACTAGAAGAAAATAAAAATTTATTAATAAGCTTTTCAAACTTCCGTTTCTTTTAACACTAACTAGCAAAGCAATGGCTAAAAGTACGTATAGAAAATTATAAATAACTTCTGCTAAAGTACCCCCAGAAAAAATCCAATAAACTGACAGTACAATGTAGAAGATTAATATCGGCAAATAAAATCGGATAAAATATTCTTTAAATGCTACCGTAAAAAGTGAAAAAAAAACTATAAAGAGAAACAATGACACTCTAGTAGCCGTTGGGACATAAATAGATGCTATAAAAGGAGGATGTATTAATATAAAAAAGCTTATTAAAACTACCAGTATCAAAGCTATTTTATTATACTTAATCTCAGTCATTTTATGAAAATCTAAATTGAATTAAATAATTAGTTTAATCTTTCTCTTTCAAACAATATTGTTTTCTGAATCGCATCATTCATATCTACAAGTTTTAACTTGTAAAAAGATTTCATCACTGAAACATCTAAACAAAAGTCCTTAACATCAGTAGTTTTAGAGCCAACATAATTTACTTTTAAATTTGGCATGTAAATCTTAATAATTTCTAAAATTTTGTTTAATTGATGTGTTTCGCCCGAACCAACATTAATCGTTTTATTTAATACTTTTTGCTCTACTAATGCAAAAATAACCTTAACTAAATCATCAACAAAGATATAGTCCTTAGACTGCAAACCATCTCCCCAAATTTCTACGGGCTCTGAAAGCAATGCCCTTCTTATAGCAATATTAATAA
This sequence comes from Flavobacterium pygoscelis, assembly GCF_023162025.1. NCBI lineage: Bacteria > Pseudomonadati > Bacteroidota > Flavobacteriia > Flavobacteriales > Flavobacteriaceae > Flavobacterium > Flavobacterium pygoscelis. Next base: position 364,902 of record NZ_JALNUB010000003.1, read on the forward strand.
CACCTTGTTTCTCTGAAGAATGAAATTTACCAAAAGGATTAGAAACTCTTAAAATTAAATAATTAATTCCATTTTGTTTCTGATACAATCTAATGTAATTTTCAATTGTTAATTTCACTACACCATAAGAGCTGACAGGATTACAAATTTCATTTTCAGAAATTTTTTCTAATTTTTTTTCTCCATACACAGCTCCTCCCGAAGAAAGATATACAATTGATTTGCATTCAAATTCTTTCATGATATCTAGTAATCCAATAGTGGCTATTAAATTACCATTGATATCACATAATATATTATTACCAGAAGTCAATGGTGTAGTCGAAGTAGCAAAATGAAAAACTTTTGTAAAATTCCACTTAGAAAACAAATTAATTAATACAGTTTTATCTGTAAAATCTCCCGTAATATATACAACATTATTACTTGGTTCTCTTTTTAAAGATCTTGATAAAACGACAAATTTATAATCTGAAAAATCATTATTCTTCAATACAAAATCGATTAAATTGGAACCTATAAACCCACTCCCACCAATTAACAATATTGTTTCTTTAACTAGCATAAACTTGTTCATAAATAGATTTCAATTTCAGTCCATAACTTTTAGGGCTGTAATTAGTATAACTTTTTTTAGCATTTACACCTAATTGTAATCTTAATTCCTCGTCATTATACAAACGGAAAATTTCGTTTGCTAGATCATCCCTAAACGTGCTTAGATTATTTTCTATTAAAACACCATTTACATTTGTTTGTATAACTTGTGATATTCCAGCAAAATTAGTCGAAATAATAGGCTTACCGTACCCTAAAGCAGACAATAAAACTAAAGGCATATCTTCGTCTCGAATAGATGGCAACACAAACAAATCAGATGCTGAAATAAAATCTTCACTATTATTTCTGTATCCTAATAAAAATATATTAGAATTCAATCCTAATTCATCAATACTTTTAATTAAAAATGCGTCGTCTTCACCATTTCCCACAAAAACACAAAACAACTTTTTTTTAGAAACCAATTGTTTTTTATACAAATCTGATAAAGCATTTATTAAATACCGTTGTCCTTTACGTTCCGATAAAAATGCTACCTGAACAATTAAAAAACAATCCGAAGGAAGATTCAATTCTCTAATAATTTGCTCCCTATTAACTTTTACTTCAGGCAATGGAACGCAATTGCTAACAACTAATATTTTATTAGGATTAAAATTTCTTTTTTCTACTAATTGTTCCTTCGCTTTATTTGAAGCATTGATAAAGCAAGCTACAGAGTTATGAATAAATTTATCATATAGTCTTTCGAAATAACCTTTGCAGTTTCTGGCCTGATTATTAACTTGATAGATAATTTTACGCTGAATAGTCAAGTAGTTTGCAACAACTAGAATGTTACAGCTTTTTGCAGCAGGGTATCCACCATTATTGATATGAATTAAATCTGGCTTTGTTTTTAATAACATAAATATCAAAACCAATAAATTCCATATAAAATAAAACCCTATTTTTTCAAAAAGAAAAAAAGGAACTTTAACTATTTTTTTCAGTACTGAAGGTATCAGGACATTGTTAATATGATGAAATAAAGTTTCATTTGACAACAAAATCAAAGGGTAACTACCTACTCTTCCTAATAGTTCTTCATTTTTAAGTCCTAATTCATAGCCTTTATGCTTTCTATAACTATATAAAAAATTAAAATTTTTATTTAAAACTTCATTTTTTAGTAAGAAAGCCATTAACTTCTCACTTCCACCGTATATATAACAATCACTAAAGACCAGTATATTAAGTTTACTCATATGGTAATAATATTATAAAAACTAACTATTTTTTAGTAGTCCCAAAGTTTTAGTAATTTGTTCTCTCCATTTTTCTGAAACAAAATATTGTAATAAAAAAGAAACAACAATCAATGATCCAGTAGCAGCTGCCACAGTTAATAAATTTATTTTTGATTTTTCATGTGGCAGGTAGTCTCGAATCAAAAATGACGCTACGATTAAAAAAATAATAGGAAGAAGCATTGGCAAAAATATCTTTCTTAAAGATTCTGAAATTGTCAATTTCAGATAATCAATCATCAACCTATATAAAACAATACCTGAAAATAAAAAAGCCACCAATTTAAATAAAGCAAACGAATGTACACCCAAAACATTTATTGTGAAGAAAATCCCAATCCAAAAAACAAAAGGAAGTATCGTATTTACAAAATACAATGTTTTTTGACGTTCCATGGCTATTAACATAAAATTAGTGGGATAACTAATAAAAGCTAAAACATTACAGAAAACCAAAAATTGAATTATTAAAACAGAGTCCGAATAATCTGTACCTACCCATGTAAACACTATAGGCCGCGCTAAAATTGCGATTACTATTATAGGAAAGACTACAACTGGAGCAAGTATCGTAACTATTTGTAAATAGAATGATTGTAAAATTGATTCATCTCCACTTCCTACAAAGTGATTGAATCGTACATTAAATGGTGAAAATAGAATGCTAAATATACTTCTAAAAAAGGTTAAGACTGTCAAACCGATTGCATAAATAGCTACTTGATTAGCCCCTAAAAATTTACCGATTGCTACTGAATCTAACTCGTAATAGAATATCCAGGAGATCGTTATAAACAGACTTGTAAATGCTAAACTTTTTGTTTGATCAAACACAGCTTTATTGAAATGCATAGAACGGAATAATAATCTAAAATTATAATTATACCTCTTTCGCGCTATAAACAACGTAACTATTGCTGCCAGTAAATTTATGATTTGTGTAAACAAAAAATATCCAATAATATCATAGTTACCTTTTCTAAAAAACCATATAACAGAAAGTATTTTGAGCATGCTCCCTATAATATTGACTCTCTGAATAATAAAATCCTCCATTCGCGTACCAAAAATCATTTGCAAAAGACGTTGAAGCAAAGTAGTTGGTGTGAAAATTGCTAATATCAATAATAAAGTTGAAGCAATATGAATTTCACTGTAAGTATATAGTCCTTTAACCAATAAGGCAGGTTGTAAGCTAAATGCAAAAAACACAATTGAAAATAAAACAAGGAAAATTAACAGTATGAAATTAGTAAAGGCGATTACCTTAATTTCTCCATCTATATCACCTTTAGCAAAATATTCGGCTACATATTTTTGTCCCGCTCCCATAAATCCCAAATCAGCATAGGAAAGAAAAATTGCAAAAGAAATACAAATAGAGTATACACCATAAGTATTAGGGTTTGATGTCAAATATGGAACTACAATAAACATTGACAAGAAGTTCAATATAATTGATAATACTTGCCAAATATAGATTTTTAAATAATTTTTTGTATATGATTTTTGCACTCTTTTGTTTTTGCTTGATTGGATTACTATTTATTAATAAAGAATAGATTATTTATCTGCGTTTATAATCTTTAAGAATCTCTCCTCATCATTCAAATCAACACTTAAAAAGTCATTTAGTTTATCATAGCAAATATTATGGATAGGATTATTAATGTTATAAAACATATCTTCAAAACTATTTGATAATTTCACGAACGAATCTCCTGTAAATGGAGATACTAAAGGCATTCCTTCTAATGTAAGTCCGTCAAAAATTGGGTCATATAAAATATAATTTTTATCCATTTTTAAAGCATCAAAAAGCATCGTTGATGTTGGACCTATAACAAGACTCGCTTTAGATAATGATTCCTCCTTTGAAAGGGAGTCTATTGTAAAAAAATCATCTGTAAGATTTCTTAAATAAAAATCCGCACTTTCAGATGGATGAAGCCTCAATGTTGCTTTTTCTACACCAAGCTTTTTTAAATTTTCTTTAACCAGTTCCGTATAATACAAAACGGTCGACCTTTCTGTTAAAACAAGTTTTGATGAATCGGAAGGCACACCACAAGTGGCCTTGGTAATTACTAATACATTTGTTAAATCTGATTCTAGCGTTACTGGCTCAAAAGAAGAATACAACGGGTGCTTAGCTGTTAATATTTTTTCTTCTATAACACCTGCATTTTTATACAATTCTTTAAGTCCTTTGCCCCATACAATAAGATAATCAGCCCTATTATCATCAACTTGATTGTACCTTGCTGGTAAACCATGTAGATAAACAAAACTTGGAATACCTTTATCCTTGGCCGTTTTTATAGTCAATTTTTCAAAAAACGCCATATCATTAGGAACTATAACAGCTACAACTTTATTTTTGGTAAATAAAACATCTAGTTCGCTTTGAAATACCTCTTTTAAATACTTAAATCTGTCCGATAGCAAAAGCCTTAAACTTCTCGCTCTAAACATTGAATTTAATTCCCTTATTATCTTTATTAGTTTCCAACTACTTAAGGAAAACTTTGCAGGCGAAAAATTCCACGGAGGCAATGTAATAATGGAATCGGGAATATTTAAATTAATATAGGCATTACTTACTATTATTTTTTTTCCTTTAGGTTTCCTAATTAGTTTATTCTTAAAATAAAAAACAAAAAAGAGTTTATCGATTACAAAACGCTTAAGTATATTTTTGTATGTTGGCTTATTAGTAATATGATGGTCACTATAATCAAATAATGCAGCATTTACATCGTTCAACAATAGATCATACATTTCATTTTCAAAATTGGAACTGATTGTATTGTAATAGTTATTTCCTAACTGTTTCTTCATTATATCATGTTCATATCAAATCGTTCGCCTTTTTCTAAGCCAGAATTCACTTTTTTACCTAAAATATCATTATAATGTTTAGGATGCATTCCAAAACCTGGTCTAATAGAACGCACGTTTTTTTCGGTAATAACCTCTCCTGCTTTTATGTCTTCCACTACATAAAGCGATCTTGAAAAATCTTTACCTTTCACTTGTTTGTCTGTCAAGGTATAATCAACTAAACCAATCGCTTTCTCTGCTTCACGTACGGCTACTACCATAGCTTTAAACTCCATTTCATCCATAGAAAAGGAAGCGTCAGGCCCACCAATAGAATGATTTAAAATAAAATGTTTTTCAATGATTTTGGCACCAAAACATGTTGCAACAACAGGAACAGTTGAGCCCATAGTATGATCAGACAAACCGCTTATTACATTATAGCGTTCCGCTAAATCTTTTACCATACACATATTAGCCTCTTCAATAGGGGCTGGATAACTAGAAGTGCATTTTAACAAAGCTATATCATTATTTCCCATTCTTTTGCATGCATCTAAAGCCAACTCAATGTCTTCAGTTGTAGCAATTCCAGTAGATAAAATAATGGGTTTCCCTTTTGATGCGACATATTCGATCAAAGGAATATCCGTAATTTCAAAAGAAGCAATCTTATAAGCTGGTGCATTCAAATTTTCTAAGAAATCTACTGCCGTTTTATCAAACGGAGAAGAAAAACAAACCAATCCTTCTTCAGCAGCTACTTCAAACAATTTTTTATGCCATTCCCAAGGAGTATAAGCTTCTTGATATAATTTATGCAAATTAGCTCCCTCCCATATAGTTCCTTTAATGATAAAATCATCTTTATCGCAATCAATTGTAATTGTATCTGCAGTGTAGGTTTGAAATTTAATACAATCCGCACCCGCTCTTTTGGCAGCACGAATTGTTTCTATTGCTGTATCAATACTACCGTTATGATTTGCAGAAAGTTCCGCTATAATAAAAACTGGACTTTTCTCGTTAATCGTAAATGTATCTATTTTCATTTTCTAGATTGTTTTATATAGTGAAAACTTCTAAAGTTATCATAGTCTATTATACCAATGAATTCAAATCCTGCATTTTCAAATGCACGTTTGGAACCTAAATTACTCTCTTTTATATAGGCATTGATCAAAAAATCAGGATTTGTATTGCAAAAAGAATCTGTTGCCATTTCTAGCATTTTTTTTGCATAGCCATTACCTCTATGGTTTTTATCTATAGAAATACCAATTAGAGCTTGATTTTGATTTTCTTTCTGAATTCGTATCTGACCAACAGCTTCTTTTTTATTATTCTCAAATAAAAAAAAGGTACAATTCTCATCTATTAATTTAGATTCAAACCATTGTTTATGCTTATCTAAACTTATTTTATTGGAATTAAAAGATTGTTCCCTAACTACATTATCATTTGCCCAATCAAAATAGAGTTCCAAATCTTCTATCTCTGCTTTTCTAAAACTCAACATTTAATATTTTTTTTAGAGTGAATAATAACATCAATAAATTCCCCACCAAAAAAACAATGTTGTTCTAAACTTGCCTCTTTTGAGAAACCCGCAGATTCCAAAACACTATATAAATGTGGTCTAAGATCAAAAGCATAAGTAAATATTTTATGAAGATTTAATTCTTCAAAAGCAATTTTCTCAATTAATCCTAAATAATTTTTCCAATGAAATTGAAAATAATTCTCTTCTAACTCGGTATTCATAATAAACGAAATCTCCGCATTTTTATCAAGCCAGTTGATATGAACTAATCCACCATATCCAATACAGACATCATTCTCTAAATAGGAAAACAAGATTTGATTTGGTTGGTCAGCATCAAATAATTTAGAAATTACATTCAAAAAATAATTATCTTGATCCTCAGCAGTCAGTGGTTTATTTTGTCTCAAATGGTAAATCTGTTCGTTTCTCCATTTTAAGATTTCCATGCGATCTTCAAACCTTATCGGCACAATAGAGAAATTCCCATCTCCGAAATTTTGTTTATGTAATACCTTGTAAGAGTTCATAAGATAACTTTAGTTTAATCTTTTAAAACCTGAGTGACAGATAGGCCCCTCAAGTAAATCTTCAATTTGAATCTCACCAGCCTCACATTTAGCAATTTTCGCAAAAACTTCTTCTAAATTAGAAAAATACAATTCGAATTCGCTTTCAGTATGCGCTGTAGAAGCATAAAAATTGGTACTTGCCAAAATTCCTTTCTTCAACATTTCTTGAGCTATTAATGTTTTATAAGACAAAGCATCTTTGCTATTAAAACTATAAGTGCTTAATGCCGGAATTCCAGCAAGAGTAATATCTAAGTGATGTAGATTAGCCAAATTCTGCCATCCTTCTTGCATCTTTCTTCCATTTGCTGTAATCACCTCCCAAGACTTAAGTCGCTCCATCTCTTTTAAAGTGGCTAAAGCAGCGGTAGGACCAATACGTTCCGTCCAGAATGTACTACTTATAAATGTAGTTTGAGCTGCTTCCATAACCGATTTTTTCCCTACGACAGCAGTTAAAGCATAGCCATTACCAATTGTCTTTCCATACATAGCCATGTCAGGTTCCACACCATATTTCTGATAAATTCCTCCGAAAGTCTCTCTAAATCCAGAAGTACATTCATCAAAAATTAAAACAATATTTTTTCTTGTAGCCAACTCTCTTACTTTATGAAGAAAATTATCTTCTGGACCAAAATTACGAACCACTTCCATTTTTATTACTCCTATATCATTATTTTCTACGATAGAAAGTAATTCTTCGTAATTGTTATAATTAAAAGGAAATACCGAATTTTTAAGATTCTTAGGAACTCCGTTAGGGCTTAAACCTGGAATTAAATGTCCTGACAACTCATCGCCATCATTATGATTAGCAGACAAATACCAATCGTGCCATCCATGATAGCCACAAATAGCCACTTTATCTTTACCCGAAGCTGCACGGGCAATGCGTATCGCGATAGCATTTGCTTCTCCTCCACTCCTTGCAAAACGTACCATATCTGCCCATGGATTAATTTCAATTAACTTTTCAGCTAAATAAACTTCTTCGGGGCAACTCAACGTACTCATATTGCCTTTTTTAACCGTTTCTATTACGGCTGCATCCACAGCATCGTTACCATAACCTAATGTATTGGTACCAATTCCCATAATAGACATATCTATTAATTCATTACCATCTAAATCCCAAATCTTACATCCTTTTGCTTTAGAGAAGTAAGATGGCCAGTGTTCGGGAAGAAACATCTCTGGTCTTTTAGATAACAACATTGTTCCCCCTGGAATTAATGTTTTCGCTTTTTTATATAATTCTTGTCCTTTTCCCATGATTAGTCGTTTTTAAGGGATTTTACTAAGCCCTCATTTCTAATAATATTTCCGTTAATTGAATTTAAATTATTGTCTATTATATAGTTAGTGTACCCCAACCAAGATTGACCAGTTCCCAAATCAGTAATCAATTTATTGATTAAATCAAAATCCTTAGGCTCATCAACTGTCATTCGTATTTCAGAAAAATCATAAGCGCATGGAAAATTGATGGAATTGAACAAATTACCCCCGTTAAAATTGCTATTTACTCTTATAAAAGGAGTAACATGCTCCCGCTCTGATTTTAGTTTAGCTTCTTTCCAAGCTAACTCAAGTGCAGAAAATTTAAATACTTCAACATCTTGTCCATCGGGAAAATTCTCAATTAATCCATTGGAACAGTAATCAACATCATTAAGTTGCGCACAGGCAATAACTGCATCTACCATTTTGGGATCGAGTAAAGGGCAATCAGAAGTAACCCTAATAATCCATTGTGGCTTAAATTCCTTAGCAGCTTGATAAAACCGATCTAAAACATCAGATTCAGACCCCCTAGCTGTTGCAAATCCCCAATTTTCACATAATGAAATCAATATGCTATCTTCTATGTTTGTTGTTGTAGCAACAAGAATTTTATCGACATTTTTGCATAAGCTCAAACGATCCAAGTGTATCTTGAGTAATTCATTTCCTTGAACTTTTAATAAAATTTTTCCCGGAAGACGGGTGCTACCAGTTCTTGCCTGAGTTATTAAAAGAGTATTTATTGATTCCATAAAGAAGGATTTAATAAATCTACATTATTTATAATAATTGTGTCAATGATACTTTTTTCAGATTCATTCAAAAAAGGACCAGAATAATTTAAATTTAATTTTAATTGTTCTATATTATCGACTCCAATTAAAACACTATCAATATTTTTTTGTTTCAGACAATAGTCTAAAGCAATATTTTGAATGGAAACTCCAGTTTGTTTTGATAAATTATGTATTGCATTAAGTGGTTCTGATAAGGACTCTGCTATTTTGTTTCCACTATCAGTCGATAAAAAGAAGAGCCCTTGCAAAAAAGCAGATCTTGTATGTATAATTTTATTTTTGGATTTGGCTAATTTTAACAAATCTCCTCTTTGATAGATGTTATCAAATAAATTAAAAGGCAATTGAATAATATCTACATTAATGTCTTCAATAACTTCTTTAAACTGATCATTTGTATATATAGAAACACCAATATGTTTGATTTTACCTAAATCTTTAAAATGCTTTAATTTTTCAATAAAAAATTGATTCTCCTTATAGGTATCAAAGGAATGAAAAAGCAAAGCATGAAGTTGAGAAACGGCAAGCTGATCTATATACAAGTCAATTTTACTTTCCAGACTATCATCAATAACATGAGGTAACTTAGTGATTACATTAAAGACTTTTTCTGGATTAGACCTATGAAAATTTCCTATAACTTCGTGAGCATTACCATAAGCTTCTGCGCTATCTAAAAAATGAATGCCCGAATCAAAAGCATAAGTTAGGATTTCATTAACTTGTTCCTGTGAAGGTTTTCCGCTATTATTGTTAATACCATACTCCAATCCAAACTGAACAGTTCCTAAAACAATCTTATTACTGTCCATAAAATTCAATGATTTTATCAATTACAAACTGTTGTTCTGAAACCGACAAAGTTGGGTACATTGGTAAACTGATACAGTTTCTATAATATTCTTCAGCGATTGGCATGTCACCCGTTACCCATCCAAACTGCTTATAGTAGGGCATAAGATGACAAGGAATATAATGAATTTGTGCAAAGATGTTGTTTTCTCTTAAGAAATTGTATAGGCCTAATCTATCTTTAACCTCTAAAATATAAAGATGATAAGCATGACCATCAACAACACCAGATTGACTTTTAATAAAGGATTTCCGAACGAACGCGTTATTATAAATTTCCGCAATTTCTCTTCTTCTTACAATACCCTCATCTGCTCTTTGTAATTGGCTTGTTCCTAAAGCCGCTTGAAAATCAGTTAATCTATAATTGAATCCTAAGGTCTGCATTTCCATGTACCAAGCAGGATAAGTTTCCGTTTCTTCTACATTCCCATTTGCAAAATACGCTGAATTAGTATAGTCTGTTTCATTTTTTGTAATACCATGTGTCCTTAATGCTAAAAGTTTTTTATATAAAATTTCATCATTTGTTGTAATCATTCCTCCTTCTCCACAAGCAATATGTTTCACCGGATGAAAAGAAAAAATCGCTAAATCAGCAAAGTTACTATTCCCACAATTTTGCTTTTCACCCGAAGCATCTTCAAAAAAACCTCCAGGTGCATGGCAGGCATCTTCAATAATCCATAAATCATGTTGATCAGCTAATTTTCTAAAAGCTTCTAAATTTGCAGCTCTTCCTGCAAAATCAACTGGAATAATTCCTTTGTATGTCCCTTTTGGTGACGCTTCTAATAGCTCTTTAACCTTGTTAATATCCAAAAGATAAGTCTCTGGATCAATATCTGAGAAAACTACTTCACCTCCGCAATAACGGACACAATTAGCCGATGCCGCAAAAGTAATAGGGGTTGTAATTACTTTATCCCCTACTTTAACATCTAAAGCTAAAGCGCACAAATGCAAGGCAGCTGTACCATTTGAAACAGCCACTGCAAATTTGCTTCCAACATAAGTGGCAAATGCTTTTTCAAACTCAATAATTTTTGGCCCTTGCGTTAAATAATCAGATTTCAATGCTGCAATGACAACATCTATATCTTCCTGTGTTATATTTTGGCGACCATATGGTATTATTTTCTGCTCCATTATATTTGAAAAGTTGGATCTAAATGTTCTTGTATTAAAGCGCGCAATGAATCTACTGTTTCCCATTCGGTATTTGTTCCTGAGTTGTAATTAAATCCATGCTCTACCAATTTGGCATCAAATTTAGATATAAAATCGGCTAATTTGAAATTTGGAACTGTTGGTAAAATAGTATAATATTTCCCTAAATCATATGTGTAAAAAGCATCCGAAGAAGTGATCATCTCTTCATGAATTTTTTCACCCGGTCGAATTCCAACTATATCCAATGTACACTCAGGAGCTACAGCAGTTGCTACATCAGTAATATTATAAGAGGGTATTTTTGGAATAAAAATTTCTCCACCCCAAGCATGTTTAATAGCATGCATCACCATATCAACTCCACCTTGGAGTGAGATATTAAATCTTGTCATGGTTACATCTGTAATAGGAAGCTTTCCTTCTGCTTTCTTCTTCATAAAGAATGGAATTACAGAACCATTAGACCCCATTACATTTCCGTAACGAACTACTGAAAATTTTATTGGATTATTTCCTTTTATATTATTTGCAGCCACAAATAATTTGTCAGAAGTCAATTTTGTAGCACCATACAAATTAATTGGCGCACACGCTTTGTCTGTAGACAAAGCTACTACACTCTCTACATTTGTCTGTAGAGCGGCATGTATCACATTTTGAGCCCCCCCGATATTTGTTTTTATACATTCATCCGGGTTGTATTCTGCTAAATGTACATGCTTCATCGCAGCGGCATGAATTACAATATCAACACCTTGAAAAGCTCTGACAAGACGTGCTTCGTCTCTTACATCTCCTAGAAAAAATCTTATTTGAGGAAATTCACTTTCAGGAAATTCCTGAGCCATTTGAAATTGTTTCTGCTCATCCCGAGAAAGGATAATTAATTTCTTAATATCAGGATAATTTTTAAAAATGTGGGAAGTAAGGGCCTTACCTAAAGAACCTGTACCACCCGTAATTAAAATTGTTTTGTTATTTAATGCCATTATTATGTTTATTTTTAAATTATTGTTAAAATAGCTTTTGTACTTACTATAAACCTTTTACCAATCGTTTAACAATTAAAAGTATTACTATCAAAAACCCTGCTAAAATCCCTCCTACCATAATCCCTTTTGCTTTTCCAAATTTTTGTTTTGGCAATGGCAAAATAGGCTGGTCAATTACTTGAATTAAAGGCGTTTCTTTTCGCAAGGCTACTTTAGCCATTTCGTTTTGTTTCACTAATTCTGTTAGAATAGCTGTATTGGCTTGTACATCTACTTGTCGTCGTGCAGAAGGTGCACGGCGTACATTTAGTGCTGGATTTAATCCAAAAGTATTGTCATTCGCTATAGCCACTCCGGTAATAGCGCCGTTTAATGCGCCACGAACTGAGTCGGTTTGTTTTTGCAGGATTGCCATATTCTGCCTTGCCTTCTTGCTTTTGGTATCAATATAAAAATCTGATACGTTTTTGACTAAAGCTTCAGTGAAGTATTTGGCAAATAATTCGTTAGAGGAAGCCATATCAATACTTATAATGGAAATTTTCTTGTCTTTTTGCCCTACAGACAATCCAGTTTTAGATAAATTATCATACATCACGCCCATTATACTATCTTGAACTCTTGTAAAGGATTTGCGCTTGGCATTAGGTAAAAATTGTAAATGCTTGAAGTTTGGATTGTTTTCCCAATTATCTCTCCATTTGTTATCTTTTATGTACATCTCCGCTAGTGAGATGGTTTTATTTTTATACACTACAGGAGTCAATAAGGTCTGCTCGACCATCGAACGGGACTTGAACAACTCTGTCAGATTTGAGCCTGTAAAGACACTTCCTCCACCGCCGCCTATGTCAAATCCAAAAGAACTCGCTAAACTACCAAGACCACCACCCCCTTTTTCGTCTTCTAAAGCGAAAGATAGTGTTGCGGTATAAATTGGTTTTTTAGTAAAAGAATACGTTAAACCTAATGCCGCTCCAATTATTCCTGCTATTACAATTATTTTCCATTGTGACAGTAGGTAATTGAACCATTCTTTTCCTTTTCCTATTAACTCCTTTAACGATATTTCGTCGCTTGGGATTTCTTCGTTCATATTGTCGGTTATGTGTTTTCTGTTATCTTATTGTTATTGATCGATTGTAATCTAAAATAAGAAACATTTGCTATTGGTTTATATTTTTTAAAACAGTGCTCTCGTTTTATTGCAATTTATTGATGCGGTTTTTTTTACTGACATTTAGACTATAAGTTGATTGAGACTTTGTTAAAATATGAAATTATCTATATCTGTTCTTGTTTTTTTAGTGAAGATCTATTGGCCTCTCGACTGCGCTCGAGGTGACATGATTATTAAGTTTAGTTACGATATTATATAAACCTCTCGACTGCGCTCTAGGAGTCAGTATTATGAAGTATAATTCATTACTATTACTAACAGGCCTCTCGACTGCGCTCGAGGTGACAGCTAATAAACAATATAAATTTTACTTAAAAGCTGTTATAATTAATAACGCTAAACTCGAAATTACACTTCCAATTCCTACCCATTCTCCAGTACTCATTTTTCTAACTTCTGGTTTTTCTGGTACTATAATTTGAGAACCTGGTTTCACTTGCGGCGAGGATCTGAAAAACAAAAAAGAATTGGTCACCGCTGCTTTACCATTTGGATAAATAATATATGCTTTTCTTCTCCATCCTTTGGCATCTACACCACCTACCGCATCTAAGTAATAACCAAAAGAACGTCCATCTTTGTATGGGATTTCAGAGGTTAAAAGTACATTGCCCGCCACTTTTACTCCTTCATTAAAAATAGCCACCTCGATCTCATCACCTGGGAACAAGGTTACATTTGCTCTGTTGTTTTGGTTTTTAACGATGGCTTTCCAATCTAAGGGTATTACTGCAAACTTTACTTCTTCTTTGAATTTCTTCTCTAATTTGCTCTGAATGCTATCTTTTTTTCCCAAATTGACATTTACATTTTGAATGTCCTCAATTTGACTTGCTTTAATCGGTCGCTTTATTTTGACACCCTCAATATTGGCTATGTCGGTTAACCCTCCTGCTCTTTGTATGATATCATACACCTTTGATTTTTTACTCACCAATGCATATTTACCCGCATAAGGTACTGCTCCACTTACTGTCACCATCTCTGGCTTTTCGTACACCGCCATCTTACGAATGCTTACGATATCAAATGGCTTTAGTTGAAAATTCTTAGCTTGCTCATTACTTTCCGGGCTGATTTCAATAGCAAACAATTCTGCTTTATTGGGATTCGTAGTGTCGATTTCCTCTGAGGTAATCATTCGGGCTACCTCGACTCTTTTAGAGGCTGAACCGGTTAATCCTCCTGCTTGGACTATTAAATCATTTAAAGTCAGATTATCGAAATAATTATATTCCGCTGGTTTTTTTACTTCCCCGTCAATAGTCACTTTAAACTCTTCTCTAAAATCTAAAATAGAGTAAATAGTAATGATGTCTTCTCTTTTCAACAGAATATCTTCCTTTGGATCTCTTTGTAATGCTTTGGCTAAATCAAAATTTACAATTTCATTTGTTAAATCTGATTTTAATCTAATGATGGTTCCTCGCTTGCTGTAGGCATCTTCTTTGAGACCTTCTGCACGTGCAATTACATCTGACACCTTCATTCCCTCAGTAAAAGAATAGAAATCAGGTCTAAATACAGCTCCTTGAATTTTAATACGGTTTTCGAATCGGTTTAAAATTTTAGTCACTTTGATCACATCACCTGATTTAGGCTGGTAAGTTTTGAATTCTTTTTCGCTGACATCTTGCACCTTAAATTCTTTACCTGTTTTTTGAACAATACTTACTGATGCGGTGTAAGCGGATTCATTGAATCCTGATGCAAATGCCAATACATCAGCAAAGGTTTCTCCTGTTTTTAATTCGAAAATTCCAGGACGCTTTAGCTCTCCCTCCATTGTCACTCTCTGACTGTATGCAGGAATTCGAATCACATCGTTGTCTTTTAAACCTACGTTTGCAGACTGATCTCCATTGACCAGAAATTTGTAAAGATCAATTTTTGCAACTACTTTATTATTACGTATCAACTCAATGTTTCTGTAACTCCCATTTTTACCTGGTCCTCCTGCTAAGTGTAATGCATTGTACACTGTTGCTAAAGAGGATACAGAATAATTTCCTGGTTGTTTTCCTCCGATAATAGTTACTTTTATGGTACGAATACTCCCTAGCGTAACACTTAATTGCGATTGACCAGAAGCTAGCGTACTGTACACTCTACTCATAGCCGATTTAATTTTTTGAGTAGCCGCCTCTATTGTCATCCCTGAGACTAAAATATCTCCTACATACTGAATACTAATCTTTCCTTCGGCACTTACTGGAATGCTCGCATTAAATTCTTGAACACCATATAAGCTTACCTGCAATTCATCTGATGGCCCTAAAGTATAATTAACTGGTGTTGCTAATTTAAGATTTGGTTCGAAATTTAGACTTGGATTGTCAAAAAGCTCAGAGCCAAAAATCAAGCTATTGACCGAATCTTTTATTTTGGGATTCACTATAGGATCTTGTTTTCTAAAAGATTCTTTTTCTTTGGTAGTATTTACTGGAGCATTATTATTTCCCGATTGAACTCTTTGTTTCAATTTCGCAAATTCAGCAGCTGCCATTCCCTTAGACAAAGCTATTGGTTCCGCTTGCTCAATTGTCATATTGTTCGCCTGTAGTTGCGACTTTAGCTTTGCAATGTCATTCGCTGATAAATTATCTACATTTAACGTACTAAGATCCGTTTTTTTTAGTAAATCTTGTGCTTGTATTGTGGTGCTTTGAAAAAGAGCAATAAGCAATACAATGGCAGTAACTATTTTTTTCATAAATTATGGTCCTGTGAAAAAAACGACTTTAATGGAGTCGTTCTCTGTTTTGAAATAATTATTTTATTTTATTAAAAAAAAACTATTAACAGCTTAAAAAGAGAGGTACTCTCATGGCTTCGCCGTAGTGACTCCCAATTTGGGTCGCTAAATAATAACTCTTTTGGCATTCATTTATTTTGAAGTTAAATCAAAAAATAAATTAAATCCTATTTTTGCAAATATACTCTTAAAAAATCATAATCGAAATATTGTTTTAAGAATCCATTTAAATAAAAATTGAACGCAAAAAAAACAAACAATAAAAGCCTATTAATCAAAAAAATACGTTTTTAAAATTAAATTTTGACACACTAAAAATCACTTCTTTTAGATAGTAAAAATGCTTAATTCTCTATTATAATTACTAGTTCTCACTGAAGAAATATGTCCAAAAAAAACTACAATTCACAATTAATCAATAAAAAACAAATTCTGTTTTTTATTACTCAATAAAGCACCTGCTTTTTTTAGGATTAAAACTTTTAACTCAATTAGTATGAGTATAAACATGCAACTCCAATTCTAAATTATTTAGGAAAAATTTAAAATCATTTTTTTAAGATTTGATTAACACACCAGACATTAAGATCTATTTATTTGCAAAAAGACATTAATGCAAAGCATTAGAATTAATTAAGAAAAATATATTAACATGCATTTTAAAATGGGTGCTAAATCTATTTTTTAATTCAACAAATCCGACTGATCTCGTTCCAGCGCATTGTAAACACTTTTTACGTCTTGAGAAAATTCTTTTTTCAAGATTAAATTAGCAGTATCGGTATGCACAAAAATAGTATCCTTGATGCCAATAAAAGCCGTATAATTATTAGTTCCTATAACCATATTCCCATTCTCATCTACTGGATGTCCGATGCTAATTAAATAATCGTATACTGATTCGAAAGAACCTAAATCTGACCATTCAAAATGAGAAGAAACTACTTTTATTTTTTTGGAACGTTCCATTATCGCATAATCCACACTGATTGAAGGGATATTTAACGAAAGTTCTAAGTCTAAATTACCGTCTTTATGGTTTTCCCAGGCTAATTTAGATGTTTCATACACTTCGGGTGCGTACACTTTTAATTCCTCCAGAAAAACAGACGCTTTAAAACAAAACATACCACTGTTCCAAAGGAAGTTCCCTTTAGCAATAAAATCACGTGCCGAAACCTGATTTGGCTTTTCTCTAAAAGAAACTACATTATCTCCTTTGCGTTCAATATATCCATATCCTGTTTCTGGTTTAGTGGGAACTATTCCGAATGTTACAATAAAGCCTTTAGAAGCCTTTTCTATTGCTTCTTGAATAGCGTCTTCGTACAATTGCATTTGACCAATAATATGGTCTGAAGGTGTTACAATAAGAATATCATCATCATTAGACGCAAAAGCAGCAAAGGCAATCGCGGCAGCCGTATTCCTTGGAGTTGACTCGATAATATCAATATAAGCTGTGTCTGATTTCTCTAATACATTTTTGCTTAAATGACAATTATCAATATTACCAACCACCATAACTTTATCCGCAATATTACGGTTTCGATCTACAGTCATTTCAAACAGTGACTTTCCGTCAAAAATATCTAGGTATTGTTTCGGTTTACTCTTTCGTGATAAAGGCCACAAACGGCTTCCCACTCCTCCTGTAAGTATAACGTGTGTAATTGAATGGTTTTCCATACTATAACTTTATAGGTTTGTTTGTTTTTATGAAACTACTATTATTTTTTGTGCAAACTATAATCGTCCATCAACGGAATGTCCTAAAACTCCTTTTACATCGTATACGATACTATTCGGATTTTGCAAATGCTTAAGGTCTAAGTTTAAAAACGCTTCATGAGCCACACCTAAAACTACAGCATCAAACTTTTCATTGGGAAGTGTATTGGTTGTTTCTAATTTATATTCTTGATAAACGGCAGCTGGATCAGCTAGAGGATCGTAAATAGTAATTGCTATTTCATAATCTTGAAGAGCAGCAATCACATCTACTATTTTAGTGTTTCGAACATCGGGACAGTTTTCTTTAAATGTGATTCCTAACATCAAAATACGCGCTCCATTAACAGAAATCCCTTTCTTAATCATCAATTTAACGATTTGCGAAGCGATGTACTCACCCATACTATCATTTAATCGTCTTCCTGCCAGAATAATCTCTGGATGGTAGCCAAACTCTTGTGCTCTTTGGGCTAAATAATAAGGATCTACACCAATACAATGTCCGCCCACTAATCCGGGTTTGAATGGTAAAAAATTCCATTTCGTTCCAGCTGCTTCTAGTACTGCGTACGTATCAATATCCATAAGATTGAATATTTTAGCTAATTCATTTACGAAAGCTATGTTGATATCGCGTTGAGAATTCTCTATCACTTTGGCTGCTTCTGCAACCTTTATCGAAGGTGCTAAGTGTGTTCCAGCAGTAATAACAGATTGGTATAATTCATTTACTTTTTTTCCAATTTCTGGAGTCGAACCCGAAGTGACTTTTAATATTTTATCAACGGTATGTTCTTTGTCTCCCGGATTAATTCTTTCTGGTGAATAACCAACAAAAAAATCAATATTAAATTTTAGACCCGAAATTCGTTCTAAAACAGGAACACATTCTTCCTCTGTTACTCCTGGATAAACAGTAGATTCATAAACAACAATATCTCCTTTTTTTAATACTTTGCCCACCGTTTCACTCGATTTATACAAGGGTGTTAAATCGGGACGATTGTTTTTATCTACTGGTGTTGGTACTGTAACAATATAATAGTTGCAGTCTTGTATGTCTAAAATATTTGTAGAACAATACAAACCATTGGAACTACTTGTTTTATCTTTTAGCACTTCTTTTAGTGATTCCGCACTAATCTCAAGGGTAGTATCGTTTGCTAACTTTAATTCTGACACTCGCTTTTCATTGATATCAAACCCAACCACACTATGCTTTGTCGCAAATAGACGAGCTAATGGCAATCCTACGTAACCAAGACCTATTACAGCTATTCTTAAATTTAATTTCATTTGTTTAAAATAATATCTATCCCGATTACTCGTATTTATACTTCGATTTTTAAAATAAGCCATTTGAACATTTTTTTGAAACGGACATCCTAATCATAAATCTTTTATTTTAAAATAAATAAAATGGATTAAGATCCTTTTCACACTATCAACGGTTTCAAACTAGACTATTTTTTTTCATCTTCAGAACACATCCCAATGATTCTAAAACCAAAACATAATGGGTGTTTTTAACTTCTTGCACAATCGCTTTTTGATCCGTAAAAGGCCCAGATACTAATTGTATTTCATCGCCAATTTTATAATATTCTACCATTACATCAGCAACATCAGAAGTATCAAGCCATTTTTTTATAATAGTTATCTCTTCCTCTCTTACAATTGCTGGTTTGCCTAACCAAAACAGATAACGTACTACTCCAGAGGATTGAAATATTGTATTCCGATCTGCCTCTTCTAATTTTACAAAAACATAAGAATTAAATAAAGGCACCTCTACTTTTTTCTTTCGATCAGACCATTGTTTTATTTGTGTGACCAATGGACAATAACATTCTATTCCATTTTTTTGTAATTGTTCTGCAACTTTTTTTTCCCATCTGGGCTTTGTATAAACTACATACCAATTCATGCTTTATCTTTTTTTGTTGTGCTCTGAAACTAATTGCACCACTTACTATAAACTATAAAAACTTTATTTTATTTGCTGTATAAACCATTTTTACACAAAATAGCCTAATTAAATTTACGAACCTATATTTTGATATACAAAACCAATCTCGCGTAACGCTGCACCATTTAACAAATTTCTTCCATCAAAAATAAACGCGGGTTTTTGCATCGCATTATAAATTTTCTGCCAATCATAGTTTTGAAATTCATCCCATTCGGTAAGAATTGCTATCGCATGAGCATTTTTACATGCTTCATAAGGATCTAAGAAAGAGGTAATACTACTTGCATTTGCAACTGATGATCTTGTCTCTAAATAATTTAAATCATTCAGTATTTTTTCACTTGAAACTTTAGGATCATAAACAGCAATATTAGCATGTTCATTTATTAAATCATCTGCTACGTAAATAGCGGCAGATTCTCTAGTATCATTCGTATCTTTTTTGAATGCCCATCCCAAAAAGGCAATTTTTTTATCTGATACTGTGTTATATAGCGTTTGAACAATCTTATTTGAAAACCTTCTTTTTTGATGGTCATTCATTATTATTACCTGCTCCCAATAATCAGCAACTTCATTCAAACCATAAGATTTAGCAATGTAAACCAAATTTAATATGTCTTTTTGAAAACAAGAACCACCAAAACCAACAGATGCTTTTAGGAATTTAGATCCAATTCTGCTATCCATACCAATTGCTTTTGCTACCTCATTTACATCAGCTCCTGTTTTTTCACACAAGGCAGACATTGCATTAATCGAAGAAATTCGTTGTGCTAAAAAAGCATTTGCAGTTAGCTTTGACAACTCAGAGGACCAAACGTTTGTAGTCAATATTTTATCCGTATCAACCCAGTTAGAATAAACGTCTACTAAAGATTGAATTGCTTTTTGTCCTTCAAAAGTGGCATCACCACCAATTAGAATTCGATCGGGATTCAATAAGTCTTGAACCGCAGTTCCTTCAGCAAGGAATTCTGGATTAGACAAAATCTGAAATTGTACCCCATTCCCAGTGTTATCCAAGATGCTCTTAATCGCTTCTGCAGTTCTTACAGGAAGTGTCGATTTTTCGACTACAATTTTATTGTCTTTCGCTACTCTTGCTATCTGTCTGGCACAAAGTTCTATGTATTTTAAATCAGCTGCCATTCCTTTGCCTTTGCCATAGGTTTTAGTAGGTGTATTTACGGATATAAAAATAATCTGAGCTTCCTCTATCGCTTTATCCACATCGGTTGAAAAAAATAAATTTCTACCTCTAGCTTCACCAACAATACTATCTAAACCGGGCTCATAAATGGGAATATTACTTAAATCTGCATCATTCCACGCCGCAATACGCTCTGTATTCAAATCGACAACTGTGACTTGAATATGCGGACATTTTTGTGCTATTACTGCCATAGTAGGTCCGCCTACATATCCTGCTCCGATGCAACAAATCTTTGTAATTCCCATTTTTTTAATTCAATTTTTAATTTTGTACTTAGAGTGTCAACTAACCTTCTTTTCTTTTTATTTAAAAAAAAGCTACATCATCTTATTCAGCTCCAGCAACATCGTATTTGTGTATTATTTTTTATTTTAAATTGTTCCAATACCATTCAACAGCTTGTTTTAGTCCTTCTTGCATAGAAAATTGTGGATTATAGCCCATCATTTTTTTTGCTTTGTCAATACTTGCTAAGGAATGCGGAATATCTCCTGCTCTATTTGGACCATACTCAATCTTAATATTGGCTATTTCTGGATCGTATTCTGATAAAAATTCTTTTAAATAATGTATTAAGTTATTTAATGTATTTCTATCTCCATAAGCCGTATTGTAAATGGAATTGATTGCTTCAGGATTTTGGGTTAACATCGCCAATTCATTCATTTGAATCACATTATCGATATAAGTAAAATCACGAGAATAATTACCATCGCCATTGATTTTAGGGCTTTCGTGCTGCATTAATTGCATCACAAATTTTGGAATAACAGCCGCATACGCGCCATTTGGATCTTGTTTTCTTCCAAAAACATTAAAATAACGGAGACCAATTGTTTCTAGACCGTACGTAATGCTAAAAATTTGAGCATACAACTCATTTACATATTTGGTAATTGCATAAGGAGAAAGCGGATTACCAATTACCTCTTCTACTTTTGGTAGGGCAACTGAATCCCCATAAGTAGAAGAACTTGCTGCATATACAAATCGTTTAACTTTTGCATCTCTAGCAGCAACAAGCATATTCAAAAAACCGCTTACATTAACATCATTTGTAGTAATAGGATCATTTAAAGATCTTGGCACAGATCCTAAAGCGGCTTGATGCAAAACATAATCTACTCCTTGGACGGCAGTTATACAATCCGAAAGATTACGTATGTCTCCTTCAATTAAAGTAAAATTAGGATGATTGATGCAATCTTTTAAATTATGTCTGTGTCCGGTAGCAAAATTATCTAAACAGACTACTTTATTATCCTTAGATAAAAAATACTCACAAAGATTTGAGCCTATAAAACCCGCACCACCAGTAATTAAAATAATTTTTTGTTTGCTCTCTTCCATATTTTTATTTTTGAGATAATCGATAGTGAGTTTATTTTTTTATAATCTTTTTTACAATCTTTTGGTATGTCGTCATTGGCTTATCATCTTCATAATATCCATTTGCATAAGCACCATAGCCGTAACCATAGCCATAACCAGTGCCGTACTTCGCTTTGTTTTCTAGACCATTCAAAATTATACTGGTATTATTTAACTCCCCTCGTTTTACTCGATTATTTAATAAGGTAATCATTTCTTTTTTAGTGAAATTTTGTCTTACAATATAAAGTGTAACATCAGCATATTGTACGAGTTCTAACGCATCAGAAACTAAACCAACCGGTGGTGTGTCTAGAATAATGTAATCGTACTTGCCTTTTAATTCTTCAATCAGTTCTCCCATTCTTTCACTAATAATTAGTTCTGCAGGATTTGGAGGAACTGGACCGGATAGAATCACATCTAAATAAGGAATATGAGTTTGGTTGGTAATTTCTTCCACCGTTTTTTGCTTAATTAGATAATTAACAACCCCAACATCATTAGATAAATTAAACTCAGCGGCTAATTTTGGCTTACGCAAATCAAGTCCAATTATAACTGTCTTTTTTTCACTTAAAGCAAATACTGTTGCTATATTTATGGAACAAAAAGTTTTTCCTTCGCCACTTATTGACGATGTAATCATTAAAGTTTTTGCCCCATCTACATTTTGTTTTTTATACAGAAACTGAAGTGAAGATCGAATGGCTCTAAAGGATTCTGACAAAGCCGATTTGGGTTTATCAAATACCGCTAGATTTGTATTTTCTTTATTGATTCCAACCACGCCTATTAATGGTATTTTAGTCATTTTACTAATATCTTCAGCGTTTTGAACTGAATTATTAATAAAGAAAATTGCAAAAATAAAAATCAAGGGGATCAGTATTCCTAAGAATAATGCTAATACATAATTTGCAGAAGTTTTTGGGCCAATTAAACCACCTCCAACATCTTTTGCGGGGTCAATAAAGTGAATGTCTGATAAATTTGCTGCCTTGACAATATCTGCTTCACTTCGTTTTTGAAGAAAAGTGCTGTAAATATTGTCGCTTAAATCATATTTCCTTTTAATTTTAATTAATTCTTGCTGATCCTCTGGAAGTTGCTTTATTGTACTTTCAGTTTCGTTTATCTTACTACTAATCATAGCCAGATCATACTGCAAAGAAGCCTTGGCACTAGCAATATTTTCTAGAAGAACATTTTTTACAGCCTCCATTTGATTATCAAAATCACTAAATATCTTTTCGCTTTTTACGGCATAGGCCATTTCAGATCTTTGAGCAGATAGCGCTATTAATTTTGAAACATTGACAACAATATTTGGATCTTCGATTCCTGCCACTGATGGCGCTGGAAGTTTTGCATAATTGACACTATTTTTTAGGTAGGATTTTAAAGAATTATAATAGGCAATTTTGCGATTTACCTCGTCCTTTTTGACGTCAAATTCAACTATTTTTTCTGAGAATTTTACTCCACCATCCTCAACATCGTAAATATTTTTGCCTTTCCTAAAACTCTTTAATTCATTTCCGGTCTCTTTCAATTGAGACTCCATAGCCACCAAAGTACTATCTATAAAGGAAATCGTATTCGTAGCAAACTGATTCTTACTATCCAATTGCCTTTTGATCAGCATTTTTACAGTAGCATTCAGGTATTCTACCATTCTTGCTTTATTATTCCCTTGCATCGACAAGGTTATAATAGAACCTCCTTTGTCATCAGATCGAACTCCAATCCCTTTATAACTAGAAACTGTCCCGTCATAATCATTAAAACGAACAAAGTATTCTTTGCCTTTATAAAAACCTGGATTGTCATTTATTTGTAATTTCCAATTCAAAAAAGGCAAAGACACTGACTCACCTACTTTATATTTTTTTACGAAATCACCAATTTCAACAGCTGTATTGCTGTAGGAATTAGTAGAATAAGTTAATATAGATACATTTGATGTAGCAAATGGAATTCTAAGTTCATATTCATTTTCACTTAAAAACTTAATGCCAATTAGATTTCCAACAAGTTGTCCCTTTGACTTATCGATTGTCACGTAAAAAGGAACGGCACCATAAGCATCTATTAAATTGTATTTTCCTTGAACTAAATAATCAATATAAAACTGGAGCTTATCTACCACTAACTCATTATGCGATCTAGACTGTAAAGTTGTTGAAATAGTTTGTACCTGATCTGATGTTCCACCCCAATTAAAAACTAGGCTGGTATTTGAGGTAAAAAGTGGATTGCTTTCTTCTTTGACAGAAATAAGCGTTTCCATAGCATAAATTTTTTCTTTGCGTACGTTGACTTGATACGCAATTGTAAAAGTGATTATTAAACAAATTAAAAACCATTTCCAATAGCTGACAATTTTAATCAAAAACCCTTTGAAGTCAAAATTGACTTGATTTTCAAAAATTGAAAAATCTTTTATATCTAACATTTTCTATGTAAGGTTTTTATTTTTTTAACAACAAAAAAGTCGTTGTTGCCAAAGACAATAAGGTAATAATAGTCCCCAAAGATTCTATTCCCGTTTTCCCCGTTCCCCAAGTCTTTTGTTTTAAAGGCTTAATATAGACATAATCATTGGGTTGTAAGTAATAATAAGGAGATTTCATTACATTAATATCCGTAAGATCTAAGTCATGCATCTCAACACCTGTTGGTGTTTTTCGCATAATAGTAACTGCTTTCCTATTTCCTGTAATTGTAATATCGCCAGCATTTGCAATAGCTTCCATAATATTTAAATGCTCCTGAAACAAGGTCTTGGTACCTGGAGTTCCAATTTCTCCGTTGATCGTATATCGAAAACCAGCCAATTTTACAGTGACAAAAATATTAGCCTCTTTATTAAAATATTCGGCTAATAATTGCTTTTCTACAAATTGTCTAACTTCATCTAATGTATATCCAATTACATTTATATTTCCTAATACAGGGATTCTAATATTTCCATGATCATCCACTGTAAAACCATCAAAATATAATCCTGTTTCAGATTTACCCGCTGAAGCTTCATTATTTGTAGTATTAAAAATACTCACTAATTTAGGATCAATCGCTTTTATAGTAATGCTCAAAACATCATTAATTTGCAAACGATACGGTTTAGATTCGACAGCAGAAATAATTTCTTCTGGCTGTGCATTATCTTTTTTCTGAAGATAAATTAAATCTTGGGTTGGTATGCAAGACGAAACCATCAGACCTATAATTAGCGACAAACAGAGTACGTATTTGCTCATTTTTACTGTTTTTATTAAGCAACAAATATAGCTTTTCATTTACGAATTTAAAGCATCACTATTCTTTAAAATAGATTAATTATTTTTAAACCCTTTTTCAAACGGAATTCTTTGCAAAATACTTCTTCCGAGTGTTACTTCATCCGCATATTCTAGTTCATCACCCACTGAGATTCCTCTTGCGATGGTAGATATGATTATTTCAGATTCCGCAATTTGTTTGTAAATATAAAAATTAGTAGTATCCCCTTCCATAGTCGAACTTAACGCAAAAATAATTTCCTGAACTGTGCCTGATTTTACTTTTTCTACTAATGAATTTATATTCAATTGACTCGGACCAACTCCGTCAATTGGTGAAATTTTCCCTCCCAGAACATGATAAATCCCTCTAAATTGGCCTGTATTTTCGATGGCCATAACATCGCGTATGTCCTCAACAACACAGATTAATTGATGATTGCGATTATTATTAGCGCAGATTTCACATAAAATACTGTCCGAAATATTGTGACAACTCCCGCAATACTTTATATCTTGTCGCATCGCAACTAGTGCTTGTGACAAAAATACAGTTTGGTCTTTGGGTTGTTTTAATAAATGTAAAACCAATCGCAATGCGGTTCGCTTACCTATTCCTGGTAACTGAGACATTTCATTAACTGCTTTTTCTATTAATTTTGATGAAAATTCCATAATTACAAAAGTAATGAATTTGAAAAATAGTTATTTTAAAAACTGGAGTTGTATTTAAAAGGAAAATCTAATGGATACTTTTTTAAAATAAAATGTCTTACAATATTCTTTGATCAAGATGAGAGTTGAAATTTCAAATCAATTTGTAAAAGAAAATAGGAATTAAAACACTTCGATTTTAGTATTTCTTTTTTTATTAATCCTAAATATAATATCAGAAACCCTGATTCTAATCTTCACTTATAGTATAAAACAACATTTTTTTTGATGAAGTTGTAACTATCAGTAAAAAGAATTTAACACAATAATTATGTCAGTTAATAACAAAACCAATATTCTTATCTCCTTATTGCTTAAAATAAAGAAACAAGAATACTGACTGTATCATTAAGATTAAAAAAATATTGAAATTTAATATTGATTTGTAGCCAACAATACTAATGTACAAGCTATTTCTACCTTAATATCATTTAATTTTAATAACTGATAGAATTCTGGATTTTCTGTACCAGGATTAAAAATAACACGTTTCGGTTTTACCTCTACGATGTAATTATAATAATCACGTTGGCGAGTTGGATTTAAATATAAAGTAACCGTATCAATGTTTTTTATTGGAATAGCTTTCGTTTGAATTTTTATGCCAGCCACTTCACCAGCGTTCTGACCTAATGCAAGCACTGAGTGTCCTTTATCAACCAACATTGTTATCGCTTTAAAAGCATATCGGTCTGGCTTTGTAGTAGCGCCAAGAACTAAAGTTTTTTTACTCTTTATCATTTTATAGAATTGTATTGCACAAAAGTAAGCAAAAAGGATTGTTGGTTAAACTATTTTAAGGATTACTTATAAGTCAATAAAAAACATTAGGTTAACGTTAAAAAGTAAAAAAAGAGTATTTTTGCTATCATAAAAAACAAAACATGGATTTATTTATTTATCTTTTTGTAGCTCTTTTTTCGGTGTTAAACCCTATTGGCACAGTGCCTATTTTTGTAGGATTAACTCAAAATGACACTAAAAAAGAACGTTCAAGAATTTCTTTATGGACAGCGATAAATGTATTTATCATTCTTATTGTTTCTTTTTTTATCGGCCAATATGTATTGATTTTCTTTGGAATTAGCATAGATGCTTTAAGAATTGCCGGAGGAATTATCATTGTGAACTCTGGATTCTCATTACTTTCAGGAAAATTCAATAAAAAGAGAGGTATTAACAAAAAAGCAGAAACTGACGCACAAAAAAGAAATGACATTGCCTTAACACCGCTTGCAATCCCAATGTTGGCTGGCCCAGGATCTATTTCTCTTCTTATTGCTTTTTATCAAGAACACAACGAAACAGTAGAGATTATTGTTTCTTCTTTAGCAATTCTTGCTATCGCTTTTACAATCTTTATCATTCTTAGGAGCGCTCATTATTTAGCAAAAATTCTAGGAGCATCAGGAATAGTAGCTATTTCTAGAATCGTTGGTTTTATAGTTATTGCGATAGGAATACAATATATTGTAAGCGCCATTATTAATATTATAAAGACTAATTTGTAATAGTAAATTTAAAAGCCCTATCAAGTTAAATAAACGAGATAGGGCTTTTAAATTTAATTTCTTGGCAAGAAAATTTCTGCCATCATACATCTGGCGCCTCCTCCTCCGCATGCTTCAATTGTGTCTAAACTAGAACTCAATATTTCGGCATGCTTTTCTAACTGTGCAATTTGTTTTGAAGTCAAAGATTGATGCGCAGCTGCACTCATCACCAAATACCTTTTGTCGTTTGTTCCTCTAACTTCAAGCATGTTTCCTGCAAAATTATTTACCTGATCTTCTGAAATCAAAATAACTTCTTTATTATTTTCCTTGAGATTATCGAGAACCATTTTACGTTCTTTTTTATCATCAATGCAATCCATACAAATAACAGCAAAAGTCTCTCCCAAACACATCATTACATTAGTATGGTAAATTAATTTGCGTTCTGAATCAACCGTTTGAAAAGCTTCAAAGATTACTGGCGCATAATCAAAATCTTCACAGAATTCAATAAAGAGCTCTTCATCTGCACGTGGTGATAAAGCACAATATGCTTTGCTATTCGCTCTATCCAGAAGTAAGCTTCCTGTACCTTCCAGAAAGAAACCATCTTCTTCTGCAGAAGTATAATCTACAATATTTTGAATCATAAATCCCTTCTCTTCCAGCATATCTAGAATTTCTTCTCTACGTTCTTGACGGCGATTTACAGCAAACATTGGATACAGTGCTACATCTCCATTTTCATGGAAAGAAATCCAGTTATTCGGGAAAATACTATCAGGAGTATCCGGATTTAAAGTATCATCCACCACAGTAACATCTACTCCTACAGCTTGTAACTTCTCTACAAAAACATCAAACTCTTGTTGCGCTTTTGCATTTACAGTAGCAGGCAAAAGTCCATCTAGCACTTTTTGATAATAGTTATTTACTGCCGTTTGTTCATTCATACGAAACGCAACTGGGCGAATCATTAATATAGAATTTGTTGTTTGTTTCATAATTTTATTATTGGTAATAATGACATCTAGCAATGTTCATCATTGTTAAATTAATCTCTAATTAATGGCAAAGTAGAACATCTTAATAAACCTTCTTGCTTTGCAATTTCTGCATATGGAATTTCTTCTACAATAAATCCGTTTTGTCGCAACCAATTGTTTAAACGAGTAAAATTTCTTTCGGAAACAACGACATTAGTATCAATAGAAAACAAATTAGAATTCATATCAAACATTTCATCTCTAGTAATTTGAAATAAATTTTCTTTTCCAAAAAGATTGACTAAAAACAGATAATCAGCTTCTTCACGAAAACCATTTTTATATATAATTGCCTTATTATTACCTAACGGCTGAAAACAACAATCTAAATGCAAGGCATTATCACGAGCTTCTATTTTAGATTTAACTAAGTCGAATTCCTTGACAATTTTGTGAGGAAACAAGTCTCTAATATACTGAACCCCTAACATATTTGTTCTTGCTGTAATATAATCTTTATAATCACTTCCTTTATAAGTTCCTATAAAAATATAATCGTTCCAAAGCATAACATCACCACCTTCTATATGAACTTCAGACGGTGGACGTACCACTTTTTTAGGATCTATTTGATCAATAATATACTGTATCGCATCTATTTCTAGTTCTCTATTGGGCAATATATTTGATTTTACAAAAATGTCTTCAATAACAAAACCAATGTCTCTTGTAAATATCTGATTGTAATTTTCAATATTTTCTGGACGATACACAGCTACATCGTATTTTTGTAAAACATTTTTAAAAGCTTGCATTTCATTGACCATATCTTGCTCTTTTGGATAAGTACCCGCTAAAATATGCTCTAATGACTTGGGATCGTAAGCCTCGGCTACTTCGGGTACAGGCCCACTACTAACTGCCGAACCCAGTACTACTGCTCTAAGTCTTGAACTTTCGTTATTTATATTTAGTTTTAACATCATTTTGGATTTTAGCAAATATAAAAAAGCTTCACTAATTAGTGAAGCTTTTACATTTGAAATTATCTTTTATCGGATTCTTTAAAATCTCTTAAAGGATGACCTGTATAAATTTGTCTTGGCCTTCCAATTGGCTCTTTATTTTCACGCATTTCTTTCCATTGTGCAATCCAACCTGGTAAACGACCAATAGCGAACATTACTGTAAACATATCAGTAGGAATACCTAAAGCTCTGTATATAATTCCTGAATAAAAATCTACGTTTGGATATAATTTTCTTGAAACGAAATAATCATCAACTAATGCTGATTCTTCTAGTTTTTTTGCAATTGCAAGAATTGGATCATTAACACCTAAAGTTGATAAAACTTCATCCGCTGCTTTTTTAATAATTTTTGCTCTTGGATCGAAATTTTTATAAACTCTATGTCCAAATCCCATTAAACGGAATGGATCATTTTTATCTTTGGCTTTAGCTAAATATTTATCTGCATCTCCACCTGTTCTGTGAATTTCTTCTAACATCTCAAGAACAGCTTGATTAGCACCTCCATGTAAAGGTCCCCAAAGTGCTGAAACTCCAGCAGAAATAGAAGCGAATAAACCTGCATGAGAAGAACCTACCATTCTTACAGTAGAAGTAGAACAATTTTGTTCGTGATCTGCATGAAGAATAAATAATTTATCTAACGCATCAATAACAATTTGGTTTGGTTTGTAAGGCTCATTAGGTAGCTCAAACATCAATCTCATAAAGTTTTGAACATATCCTTTTGTATTATCGTAATAATTTAAAGGATAACCCATACTTTTTCTATAAGTCCATGTTGCAATAACTAAAAATTTACCCATCGTTTTACAAACAGCCTCATACATCTCTTTCTCATTCTCTGCATTTACAGACTTTGGATTGAAAGCAGTTAAAGCACTAGTCAAAGCAGCTAAAACGCCCATAGGATGAGCCGTTTTAGGAAAACCATCAATGATGCTTTTCATTTCTTCATTAACTAAAGTATATCTTCTAATATCTTTTTCAAATTGCTCTAACTGAACTGCAGTTGGTAATTCTCCAAAAATAACTAAATACGAAACCTCAAGAAAATGTCCTTTTTCTGCTAAATCTTCAATTGCATAACCTCTATATCGAAGTATACCCAATTCTCCATCTAAGAAAGTAATTTTACTAGTACATGAACCTGAATTTTTATAACCTGGATCTAGAGTTATCATACCTGATAAATCACGTAATTTGCTAATGTCAATAGCTACTTCATTCTCACTACCTGTAACAATAGGCAGTTCAAATTTCTCGCTATCAACCTCTAATATTGCTGTTTTTGACATCATATAATTGGAATAAACTTTTAAAAATAATAATTTACCAAATCTAAGGAATTTAACATTAAATAAAAAGAGAATTGTACCTTCAATATGTTAAATATAATAAAAAACCCACCCTCTTTTGGAGGGCAGGTTTTTTATAAGTTAAGTACTATGTTTAAAGTTTTATTTTATTTTAAATGCATTTTTGCCCGGGAAATAAGCAGTATCACCTAACTCTTCTTCTATTCTTAATAACTGATTGTATTTTGCCATTCTATCGGAACGAGAAGCAGAACCAGTTTTTATCTGACCACAGTTCAATGCAACCGCTAAATCTGCAATAGTATTATCTTCAGTTTCTCCTGAACGGTGAGACATCACAGAGGTATACCCAGCATTTTTAGCCATATTAACCGCCGCAATAGTTTCTGTCAAAGTTCCAATTTGGTTTACTTTAATAAGGATAGAATTAGCAATTCCTTTTTCAATACCTGTTGACAAACGCTCTACGTTAGTTACAAATAAATCATCACCTACCAATTGTACTTTATCACCAATTTTTTCAGTCAATAACTTCCAACCATCCCAGTCATTTTCATCCATACCGTCTTCAATAGAAATGATTGGATATTTCGCTACTAATTCAGCTAAATAATCAACTTGCTCTGAAGACGACCTAACTTTTCCAGTTTCACCTTCGAATTTAGAATAATCATATTTGCCATTTACATAGAACTCTGCAGCGGCACAATCTAATGCGATCATGATTTCATCTCCAAAACTATAACCAGCGTTTTCAACCGCTTTTTTGATAGTATCAAGCGCATCTTCAGTTCCACCAGGAAGATTTGGCGCAAAACCTCCTTCATCACCTACAGCAGTCGAAAGACCTCTATCATGAAGTACTTTTTTCAAACTATGAAAAATTTCAGTTCCCATTTGCATAGCTTGAGAAAATGAAGTTGCTTTAACCGGGAAGATCATAAATTCTTGAAAAGCAATTGGCGCATCAGAATGCGATCCTCCATTAATGATATTCATCATAGGCACAGGTAATGTATTTGCTGACACACCACCAACGTATCTGTATAAAGGCAATCCTAATTCATTTGCAGCAGCTTTTGCTACAGCAAGTGAAACCCCTAAAATAGCATTAGCACCTAGATTCGATTTATTTGAAGTTCCGTCTAAATCAATCATCATTTGATCAATTAAATTTTGTTCAAAAATAGAAACTCCCAAAAGTTCCTCAGCAATAATGGTATTTACATTTTTCACTGCATTCAAAACTCCTTTTCCTAAATAGGCTTTTCCTCCATCGCGTAATTCTACTGCTTCATGTTCGCCTGTAGAAGCACCAGATGGTACTGCCGCTCTACCTAAAATTCCATTATCTGTAATTACATCTACTTCAATTGTAGGGTTACCTCTTGAATCAAAAATTTGCCTTGCGTGAATTTTTATAATTATACTCATAATACTTCGTTTTATATTTAAATTACAAATATATCCTATCTATTTTGATTGATTTTATGAAAACTACGAATCTTATTAACGAAAACGTTGTAAATTATTTACAATTAATCTGTTTAAAGTATTAAAAGTAAAAATAGATTCAAAAAAGAAATTATAGATGTAATCTGGTTTGTTTTATACATTTTAGGATTGAATCAAATAGAGTCAATCCTAAATCTGTCTTTTGTAAAAATAATAACTGAAATTATCTTTTTAGATTCTTAATAAATTCATCAAATAAATAAGAAGAATCATGAGGACCTGGGCTAGCTTCTGGGTGATATTGAACTGAGAAACAGTTTTTATTTTTCATTCTCATACCTGCTACTGTTCCATCGTTAAGATGAAGATGCGTAATTTCGAAATCATCATTAGCTTCTAATTCTTCTTTATTTACAGCAAAACCATGGTTTTGAGAAGTAACTTCCCCTTTTCCTGTAATAATATTTTTTACTGGATGATTAATACCTCTATGTCCGTTGAACATTTTATAAGTAGAAATTCCATTCGCTAAACCAATAACTTGATGTCCAAGACATATACCAAATAAAGGTTTATTATTTTCAAGTATTTCTTTAGCTACTTGAATAGCACCAGAAAGTGGCTCTGGATCACCAGGTCCATTCGACAAAAAATAACCATCTGGGTTGAATGATGCTAAATCTTGATAGGTTGAATCATAAGGAAAAACCTTAATGTAACAATCTCTTTTAGCTAGATTACGTAGTATGTTCGTTTTTATTCCTAAATCAAGTGCTGAGATTTTATAAGTAGCATTCTCTTCTCCGTAAAAATAGGGTTCCTTAGTAGAAACTTTAGAAGCTAATTCTAAACCTTTCATATCAGGCACGTTGGCTAAAGCTGTTTTTAGATCAGTAACAGACGTTCCATCTGTGCAAATTACTGCATTCATAGCTCCGTTGTCACGGATATAGCTAACCAATGCTCTTGTATCTACATCAGAAATGCATATGAGATTTTGTTTAGTAAAATAATCCTCTAAACTTCCTGAAGCATCTTCACGAGAATAATTAAAACTAAAGTTTTTACAAACCAAACCTGATATTTTGATACTTTCTGATTCTACTTCTGAATCATTCACACCATAATTTCCGATATGTGCATTTGTAGCTACCATTAACTGCCCAAAATAAGAAGGGTCAGTAAAAATTTCTTGGTAACCAGTCATTCCTGTATTAAAACAAACTTCTCCAAAAGTAGTTCCACTGATACCAATAGATTTCCCGTGGAAAATAGTTCCATCGCTTAGTAGAAGTATAGCGCTTTGTCTTGTTGTGTATTTCATTCGTTGATTTCTAAATGTTGTAAGGTTGTTTGAGACACACTATGCGTGTAACATTTGTAGTTAATTCTGGTGCAAATTTAATTTAATAAAATAGTGAAAGCAAAAAAAATAAAAAAATATATAATTTTAAACTTTCTTTATAAAAGTTGTTAGAATGGCACAATTTCAAACCTAGCCCTGATGGGAGCGGCATCCTTATTGCCCAGTGTTTGGGCGAGAAGATACAGCAAAGAGCAGGAAAAATTATCTTCTGAAATTGAAACTTCTGCTAAAAAAAAATCAAAAAAAAAGGATAAACTATAAATAGCTTATCCTTAATTTTTATTGAATGATTATCTTCATAATTATTCAGCAGCGTCAGTAGTAGTTTCTGTTTCAGCAGCTGGAGCTTCAGTAGCTTCATCTGCCTTCTTAGTTTTAGCACCACGACGGCTTTTTGCTTTCTTAACTTCTTTTTTACCACCATTGTAAAGTTCGTTAAAATCTACTAATTCGATCATTGCCATATCAGCATTATCTCCTAGACGATTTCCAACTTTAATGATACGAGTGTATCCACCTGGACGGTCACCAACTTTAGCAGCTACGTCTCTGAACAAGTCAGTTACCGCATATTTACTACGTAAGTAAGCAAAAACTATACGACGATTGTGAGTCGTATCAGATTTAGATTTTGTTATTAAAGGCTCAACAAATTGTTTAAGCGCTTTTGCTTTAGCAACAGTAGTGTTAATACGTTTGTGCTCGATAAGAGAACAAGCCATATTAGCTAACATAGATTTTCTATGTGCTGTCTGTCTGCTTAAGTGATTGAATTTTTTTCCGTGTCTCATGACGTGTTTTTTTATACTTTCATCTTGATGCTATCCGTTTTGGAGATCAAAATATGAAGTAATTTATTCTTTATCTAATTTGTATTTCGCTAAATCCATACCGAAGTTTAAATTTTTAATGGCTACAAGTTCATCTAGCTCAGTTAAAGATTTTTTACCAAAATTACGGAATTTCATTAGGTCATTTTTATTGAACGATACTAAATCACCAAGTGTATCAACTTCAGCCGCTTTCAAGCAATTTAATGCTCTTACAGAAAGATCCATATCTACAAGCTTAGTTTTAAGCAATTGTCTCATATGTAATGATTCTTCATCATACGATTCTGTTTGTGCAATTTCGTCAGCCTCAAGTGTAATTCTTTCGTCAGAAAACAACATGAAATGGTGAATTAGAACTTTAGCAGCCTCAGTTAAAGCATCTTTAGGATTGATTGAACCATCAGTTTTAATTTCAAAAACTAATTTTTCATAATCTGTTTTTTGCTCAACACGGAAGTTTTCAATAGCGTATTTTACATTTTTTACTGGAGTAAAAATTGAGTCTGTAAAAATAGTTCCAATAGCAGCATTCTGTTTTTTATTCTCCTCAGCAGGAACATATCCTCTACCTTTTTCGATTGTTAAGTCGAAATTAAGTTTGATTTTACTATCTAAATTACAGATAACTAGTTCTGGATTCAAAACTTGGAAACCTGAAATAAATTTTTGAAAATCACCAGCTGTCAATTGATCTTTACCTGAAACAGAAATAGTAACTGATTCATTATCTATATCTTCAATCTGGCGTTTAAAACGTACTTGTTTAAGATTAAGAATAATTTCGGTAACGTCTTCAACAACTCCTGAAATAGTAGAAAACTCATGATCTACACCTTCAATGCGAACAGATGTAATTGCATAACCTTCTAATGCTGAAAGCAAAACTCTTCTAAGTGCATTACCAACGGTCAATCCGTAACCAGGTTCTAAAGGTCTAAATTCAAATTTACCTTCAAAATCGGTTGAATCGATCATGATAACTTTATCGGGCTTCTGAAAATTAAATATTGCCATAAATTTCGACTAAGTCAATTATTATTTGTTGTACAACTCTACGATTAATTGTTCTTTAATGTTTTCTGGGATTTGAAGTCTTGCAGGTACAGAAACAAAAGTACCTTCTTTAACGTCATTATTCCAAGTAATCCATTCATAAACATGACTTGAATTAGATAAAGAACGTTCGATAGCCTCTAAAGATTTAGATTTTTCACGAACTGCAACTTTGTCACCAGGTTTAAGGTGGTAAGAAGCGATATTTACAACATCACCGTTAACAGTGATATGTCTGTGAGAAACTAATTGTCTAGCGCCTCTTCTAGAAGGAGCGATACCCATTCTAAAAACAACGTTGTCTAATCTTGCTTCACATAATTGTAAAAGAACCTCACCAGTAACACCTTTAGTAGCTGATGCTTTTTTGAATAAACCTCTGAATTGTTTTTCTAAAATTCCATAAGAATATTTAGCTTTTTGCTTTTCCATTAACTGGATTGCATATTCAGATTTTTTTCCTCTTTTTTTAGCCATCCCGTGTTGTCCAGGTGGGTAATTTCTTTTTTCGAAAGATTTATCATCTCCGAAGATTGCTTCGCCAAATTTACGAGCAATTCTAGTTTTTGGACCAGTATATCTTGCCATTTCTAAAAAATTAAATTAAGGTAGAGATTATGAATTCAGGTCATATCCTTCGATAATCGTATATTCTACCTAGTTATACTTAAATATATTATTAAACTCTACGTCTTTTTGGAGGACGACATCCGTTGTGAGGCATTGGAGTAACATCGATAATCTCAGTCACTTCAATTCCACCGTTATGCAAAGAACGAATAGCAGACTCACGTCCGTTTCCTGGTCCTTTTACATAAACTTTAACTTTTTTAAGTCCAGCTTCAAGAGCTACTTTACTACAATCTTCTGCTGCCATTTGAGCTGCATATGGAGTATTCTTTTTAGAACCTCTAAAGCCCATTTTACCAGCCGAAGACCAAGAAATAACTTCACCTTTTTTGTTAGTCAAAGAAATGATGATATTGTTAAAAGTAGCAGAAATATGAGCTTCTCCCGTTGATTCAACGATAACTTTACGTTTTTTTGCAGTTGCTTTAGCCATATTACTTATTATTTAGTTGCTTTTTTCTTGTTAGCAACAGTTTTTCTTTTACCTTTTCTTGTTCTAGAGTTGTTTTTAGTTCTTTGTCCTCTTAAAGGAAGACCAGTTCTATGACGGATACCTCTATAACATCCAATATCCATTAAACGTTTGATGTTTAAAGAAACCTCAGAACGCAATTCTCCTTCAATTTTGAAAGTTGATACTGCTTCACGAATTGCTCCGATCTCATCATCATTCCAATCTTGAACTTTTTTATCTTGGCTAACTTGAGCTTTTTCTAAAATCTCAATAGCTCTACTTTTTCCTAATCCAAAGATATAGGTAAGTGCTATAACACCTCTCTTATTTTTTGGGATATCTACCCCTGCTATTCTTGCCATAATTATCCTTGTCTTTGTTTAAATCTAGGATTCTTTTTGTTTATTACGTACAATCTCCCTTTTCTTCGCACAATTTTGCACTCGGGACTTCTCTTTTTTACTGAAGCTCTAACTTTCATTTTGAATATCCTTTAATATCTATAAGTAATTCTTGCTTTTGACAAGTCATAAGGGCTCATTTCTAGCTTCACTTTATCACCAGGTAATAATTTGATATAATGCATACGCATTTTTCCAGAAATATGGGCGATTACAATATGTCCATTCTCTAACTCTACACGGAACATCGCATTTGATAATGCTTCGATGATTGACCCGTCTTGTTCTATTGCTGATTGTTTTGCCATAAAGTTAAGCTACTGCTTTTCTATTTTTTCCACTTTTCATTAAACCATCATAATGTTTGTTCAACAAATATGAATTGATTTGCTGCATTGTATCTATGGCAACTCCAACCATAATTATTAATGAAGTACCTCCAAAAAACATTGCCCAAGATTGTTGAACATCCATAACACTTACAATTATTGCTGGGAACACAGCAATTAGAGCTAGAAATAAAGATCCTGGAAAAGTTATTAAAGACATCACTTTGTCAAGATAATCTGAGGTTTCAACTCCTGGACGAATCCCTGGAATAAATCCACCACTTCTTTTCAAGTCATCTGACATTTTGTTCGTAGGAACAGTAATGGCCGTGTAAAAGAATGTAAAGACAATAATTAAAGTTGCAAATACAAAATTATACCAAAAACCAAACATATTACTAAAAGCACCAACGACAGATTGTGATGCATCTGATTTTGACAAACCGGCTAAAGCAGCTGGTATAAACATAATCGCTTGTGCAAATATTATTGGCATAACTCCAGAAGCATTAAGCTTCAAAGGAATCCATTGTCTATTTCCATTAAGCATATCTTGCTCGAAATCACCTGAAGTTGTACGACGTGCATACTGAACAGGTATTTTTCTAACTGCCATAACTAAGAGTACACAACAGATAATAACTAGTAACCAAACAATGATTTCAATAACTAATAACATTGGACCACCATTATTGTTGGTAACCCTAGTTGTAAATTCCTGAATAAATGCTTGTGGCAGCCTAGCTAAAATACCAACCATAATCAACAATGATATACCATTTCCAATTCCCTTATCAGTAATTTTCTCTCCTAACCACATGGCGAAAATTGTACCTGTAACTAAAATAACTACTGAAGAAAATAAGAATTCAAATGAATTGAACCCCAATAAAAATGCATTACTAGGTAATGTTCTATATAAATTATAGATGTAAGTTGGACCTTGAACTAAAGTTATTCCAATTGTCAACCAACGAGTAATTTGATTAATCTTTTTTCTACCGCTTTCTCCATCACTTTGCAATTTTTGTAAATAAGGAATAGCAATTCCCATTAACTGAACTACAATTGAAGCAGAAATATAAGGCATAATTCCTAAAGCAAAAACTGACGCTTGAGAAAATGCACCTCCAGTAAACATGTCAAGAATTGAACCAATTCCCTCTTTGGTTTGCCCAGCTAAATTACCTAACTGTGTAGCATCAATGCCTGGTAGGGTAACTTGCGCCCCAAAACGATAAACTAAAAGTAATCCTAATGTAATTAAGATTCTATTTTTAAGTTCTTCAATTTTCCAAACATTACTTATTGATTCAATAAATTTCTTCATATTAATAGAAAAATTACATTGTTACAGCTTCTCCACCAGCAGCTTCAATAGCAGCTTTTGCAGTAGCAGTAAATTTGTGAGCGGTTACTTTTAATTTTGCTGTCAATTCACCTCTACCTAAAATCTTTACGATTTCATTTTTAGTAGCTAAACGATTAGCAACATAAACTGTCATATCAACAGTATCTTTAATAACACCATTATCAACTAAAAGTTGAAGTGTATCAAGATTTACACCTTCGTAATCTTTACGATTGATGTTTGTAAAACCAAACTTAGGCACACGTCTTTGAAGTGGCATTTGCCCTCCCTCAAAACCAATCTTTTTAGAATAACCAGAACGAGATTTTGCTCCTTTGTGTCCTCTTGCAGAAGTACCACCTTTTCCAGAACCTTCTCCTCTACCTAATCTTTTATTCTGATTGTGTGTAGAACCTTCAGCAGGTTGTAAGTTACTTAAATTCATAACAGTATTTGTTATTTAGTTTCTTCAACAGAAACTAAGTGTTTAACTTTATTTATCATCCCAAGGATTGTAGGGTTTGAATCATGCTCTACAACTTGTCCCATTTTACGTAGACCTAAAGCTTCTAATCCTCTCTTTTGAGAAAGAGGACAGTTGATTTTGCTTCTAACTTGTTTTACTAATAATTTAGCCATAATTTCCTTGAATTAACCTTTAAAAACTTTTTCTAAAGAAACACCTCTTTGTTTTGCAACAGCATAAGCACTTCTCATTTGTAATAAAGCATCAAAAGTTGCTTTTACTACGTTGTGAGGATTTGAAGATCCTTGTGATTTAGATAATACATCATGAATCCCTACTGATTCAAGAACTGAACGAACAGCTCCACCAGCAATAACTCCTGTACCATGAGAGGCAGGAATTAAGAAAACACGTGCACCACCAAATTTACCTTTTTGTTCGTGAGGAACTGAAAGACCATTCAAAGGAATCTTAACTAGATTTTTCTTAGCATCTTCTACTGCTTTCGCAATTGCTTCAGAAACGTCTTTAGATTTCCCTAAACCATGTCCAACCACTCCATTTTCATCACCTACAACTACAATAGCAGAAAAACCGAAAGCTCTACCACCTTTTGTAACCTTAGTAACACGATTTACACTTACCAAACGATCTTTTAATTCAAGACCACTTGGTTTTACTAACTCTACATTCTTGTATTTACTATTAGACATACTATATTAGAATTTAAGTCCAGCCGCTCTTGCGCCTTCCGCTAATGATTTAATACGACCGTGATATAAATAACCTCCTCTATCGAAAGTTACTACCTCAATTCCGGCTTTTAAAGCTTTTTCAGCAACTAGTTTTCCAACTGCTGTAGCCACTTCGATATTCGTACCGTTACCTATTTCTTTTTCTCTTGAAGAAGCTGCTAATAAAGTAACACCGTTTACGTCATCAATAAGTTGAGCGTAAATTTCTTTGTTACTTCTAAATACAGATAGTCTTGGATTTGTAGCAGTACCACTAATCGTTTTTCTAATTCTGAATCTAATTCTTTGTCTTCTTTCAGGTTTTGTTAATGACATAATCTTATTTTTTAAGCTGATTTACCTGCTTTTCTTCTTAATACTTCACCTACAAATTTAACACCTTTTCCTTTATACGGCTCTGGCTTACGGAAACCTCTGATTTTCGCAGCTACTTGCCCTAAAAGTTGTTTGTCAAATGATGTTAATTTAACTATAGGGTTCTTACCTTTTTCAGATATTGTTTCTAAAGTAACTTCAGGAGCAATTTCTAAAACTATATTGTGAGAGAATCCAAGTGCTAAATCTAATTTTTGTCCTTGATTTGAAGCTCTATAACCAACTCCTACCAATTCTAATGACTTTGTAAAACCTTCTGTAACACCGATAATCATATTATTGATTAAAGATCTGTACAAACCATGTTTTGCTCTTTGGTCTTTGTGATCAGACGATCTTTCTACTTGAACTTGATCGCCTTCAACTGTAACAGTAACGTCCGAAAACTCCTGAGTTAGTTGACCATTTTTTCCTTTTACTGTAATAATACCATTTGCAACTTCAACAGTTACACCAGCTGGTATAGTTACCGGACTTTTACCTATTCTTGACATCTTTATATAGTCTTTAAATTAGTATACGTAACAAATAACTTCACCACCTACGTTCAATTGTTTTGCTTTCTTTCCAGTCATTAACCCTTTAGAAGTTGACACGATAGCAATACCTAATCCGTTAAGGATTCTAGGAATAGATGAAGAACTTGAATATTTACGTAAACCTGGTTTACTAATTCTTTGGATATCTTTAATTACCGGCTCTTTAGTATCTTTATCATACTTTAAAGCGATTTTGATTGAACCCTGAACAGCGTTGTCCTCAAATTTGTAACTCAAGATATAACCTTGATCAAATAAGATCTTAGTTATTTCTTTTTTTAGATTAGATGCAGGAATTTCTACAACTTTGTGGTTTGCAGCCACAGCGTTACGAACTCTTGTCAAATAATCAGCAATAGGATCTGTATACATTATGTATCAATTTGCGGTTTTGGTTTTCGATGAACTATTCATCGAACCTGAAACCAGTTTATAAATATGAATGATACAGACGTAACTAGGTTGCGTCTGTATCAGAACGTAATAAAATTACGTATTACCAAGATGCTTTTTTAACACCTGGAATCAATCCGTTATTTGCCATTTCACGAAATGTAACACGTGAAAGACCGAATTGACGCATATATCCTCTTGGTCTACCTGTTAATTTACAACGATTGTGCAAACGAACTGGTGAAGCATTTTTCGGTAACTTTTGCAAACCTACGAAATCTCCAGCTTCTAACAAAGCTTTTCTTTTCTCAGCAAACTTAGCTACTGTTTTTTCTCTCTTAACCTCGCGGGCTTTCATTGATTCTTTAGCCATGTCTTAATTCTTTTTAAAAGGTAATCCTAATTCTGTTAATAGAGACTTTGCTTCTTTATCCGTTTTTGCAGACGTTACAAAAGTAATATCCATTCCTGATATTTTGTTTACTTTGTCAATATCAATTTCTGGGAAAATGATTTGCTCTAAAACACCAAGATTGTAATTACCTCTTCCATCGAATCCAGTAGCTTTGATACCACTAAAATCTCTAACACGTGGCAAAGCTGAAGTTACAAGTCTATCTAAAAACTCATACATTCTTTCTCCACGCAAAGTAACTTTTGCTCCAATCGGCATCCCTTTTCTCAATTTAAAAGACGCAACGTCTTTCTTAGAGATAGTAGATACTGCTTTCTGTCCAGTGATCTTTGTTAACTCATCAACTGCATAGTCAATTAGTTTTTTATCAGATACAGCTGCACCAACTCCTTTACTTAAAACGATTTTTTCCAATTTAGGAACTTGCATTACGTTTACGTATCCGAATTCCTCTTTAAGAGCAGCGATTACTCTGCTCTTATATTCTTCTTTTAGTCTAGGTATATACGCCATTACTATAGTACTTGATTAGATTTTTTTGAAAATCTTACTTTCTTATCTCCTTCTACTCTAATACCAACTCTAGTTGTTTCCTTAGTTTTAGGATCAATTAAAGAGATGTTAGATATTTGTATAGAAGCTTCTTTCTTTACAATACCACCTTGAGGGCTTTTTGCACTTGGTTTCGTGTGTTTAGAAACCATATTTACACCTTCTACAATCGCTTTGTTTTTCTCTTTGTACACACGTAATACTTTACCTTCAGCACCTTTATGGTCTCCAGCAATTACTCTTACGATGTCACCTGATTTTATTTTTAGCTTTATCATCTTAAAACGAATTAAAGCACTTCTGGTGCTAATGATACAATTTTCATGAATTGTTTTTCACGAAGTTCTCTTGCTACTGGACCAAAAACACGAGTTCCTCTCATTTCACCTGCAGCATTCAAAAGAACACATGCATTGTCATCGAAACGGATATAAGAACCATCAGCTCTTCTCACTTCTTTTTTGGTACGTACAACAACTGCAGTTGAAACAGCTCCTTTTTTAACGCTTCCGTTAGGTGCTGTATCTTTGATAGAAACTACAATTTTGTCACCAACAGAGGCATACCTTCTTTTGGTACCTCCTAAAACACGGATAGTTAAAACTTCTTTAGCTCCAGTGTTATCTGCTACTTTTAATCTTGACTCTTGTTGTACCATAATTATTTAGCTCTTTCTAAGATTTCAACTAACCTCCAACATTTAGTTTTACTTAAAGGACGCGTTTCGCTAATCCTTACCGTATCTCCAATGTTACAGTCGTTCATTTCGTCGTGTGCGTGATACTTTTTAGTTTTCAACACGAACTTACCGTATAATGGGTGTTTTACTTTACGTACTTCTGCAACAACAATAGACTTATCCATTTTGTCTGAAGTAACAACACCAATTCTCTCTTTTCTTAAATTTCTTTTTTCTTCCATCTTTCAGCAGACTACAGTTATTGTAACTCTCTTTTAGTAAGTTCTGTAGCTAATCTAGCAACCACTCTTCTTACACTTCTAATTTGAAGTGGGTTCTCAATTGGTGAAATAGCATGAGCCATTTTTAGATCAGCATATGTTTTCTTAGTCTGGCTAAGCTTTTCTTGCAACTCTGCTGCAGAAAGATCTTTTATTTCTGATTGTTTCATAATATAATATAGATTATGCTTCGAAATCTCTAGCAACAACGAATTTTGTTTTTACTGGAAGCTTTTGAGCTGCAAGACGCAACGCCTCTTTTGCAACTGATAAAGGAACTCCTCCAACTTCAAACATAATTCTTCCGGGTTTAACAACAGCAGCCCAATATTCAACGGCTCCTTTACCTTTACCCATACGTACCTCAAGAGGCTTCTTAGTAATTGGTTTGTCTGGAAATACTTTGATCCATAATTGTCCTTCTCTTTTCATAAAACGAGTTGCAGCAATACGCGCAGCTTCGATTTGACGTGAGGTTAAGAACATTCCATCTTCATGTACAGATTTAATACC
Source organism: Flavobacterium pygoscelis (assembly GCF_023162025.1). Taxonomy (NCBI): domain Bacteria; kingdom Pseudomonadati; phylum Bacteroidota; class Flavobacteriia; order Flavobacteriales; family Flavobacteriaceae; genus Flavobacterium; species Flavobacterium pygoscelis. The sequence goes on from NZ_JALNUB010000003.1 coordinate 408,695, forward strand.
AAACATTCCATTTGAAAGCTCATACCCTCTATGAGAGTTCCCTTTCATTTTACCCTTTTGTACCTTACGGTATTTTGTTCTTTTAGGCTGTAACATTTTTCTTTAATTTAAAAATTTACTTTCGTTTACGAGCATCTGGTTTTCCACCTTTGTTAAAAGGTTTTCTGTCTCCTCTTGGAGAATCTCCACCTTTACCTCCACCAGTACCAGATTGTTTTTTGTCCATTCCAGCAAGCGGAGAAAGATCTCTCTTTCCATAAACTTCACCTTTCATGATCCACACTTTGATCCCCATTCTACCATAAGTAGTATGCGCTTCAGCTAATGCATAATCAATATCGGCTCTGAAAGTTGATAGAGGAATTCTTCCTTCTTTGAAACCTTCTGAACGTGCCATCTCTGCACCATTCAAACGACCAGAAATCAAAACTTTGATACCTTCAGCGTTCATACGCATAGAAGCAGCAATAGCCATTTTGATTGCACGTCTGTAAGAAATACGGCTTTCGATTTGACGACAGATGCTTGTAGCAACTAGATACGCGTCAAGTTCAGGTCTTTTTATTTCAAAGATGTTGATTTGAACCTCTTTGTCAGTAATTTTCTTAAGCTCTTCTTTCAACTTGTCTACCTCTTGTCCACCTTTTCCGATAATAATACCAGGTCTAGCAGTAGTGATAGTAACGGTTACAAGTTTCAAAGTTCTCTCGATGATTACTTTTGATACACTAGCTTTTGATAAACGAGCATGGATATACTTTCTGATTTTGTGATCTTCGGCAAGTTTATCACCATAATCATTTCCACCATACCAGTTTGAGTCCCATCCTCTGATGATACCAAGTCTATTTCCAATTGGATTTGTCTTTTGTCCCATCTTGTATTAAATTGCTTGTGTGTTATTAATAGATCCAAGCACGATTGTTACGTGATTAGAACGTTTTCTAATTCTGTGAGCACGACCTTGTGGAGCTGGACGAAGTCTTTTCAACATCATTCCACCATCTACTGTAATCGTTTTAACAAATAAACCAGCTTCTTCCATATTAGCGTCTGGGTTTTTTGCTTGCCAGTTGGCAATAACAGATAAAACCAATTTTTCTAATTTTCTTGAAGCTTCTTTAGAACTAAATCTTAAGATGTTCAATGCTCTCTCTACCTTCTGACCTCTTACCAAGTCCGCTACTAAGCGCATTTTTCTAGGTGAAGTAGGGCAGTTATTCAATTTTGCGAAAGCTATAGACTTATTAGCCTCTTTTCTCGCATCTGCTGTTTCTCTTTTACGAACTCCCATTGCTTCTTATTTTTTACCTTTATTTTTTGCTCCAGCATGACCTCTAAAAGATCTAGTTGGTGAAAATTCTCCTAATTTGTGACCTACCATGTTTTCTGTTACGTAAACTGGTACAAATTGACGACCGTTATGAACTGCGATAGTTTGTCCAACAAAGTCTGGAGTAATCATAGAAGCGCGAGACCAAGTCTTAACTACTCCTTTATTTCCACCAGCGATGTTTTCTTGAACTTTCTTGTCTAACTTATAATGAACGAAAGGTCCTTTTTTTAATGAACGTGCCATATCTTATTATTTCTTTCTACGTTCTACGATATACTTGTTACTCGGGTTTTTCTTAGAACGAGTTCTATAACCTTTAGCTGGTATTCCATTTCTTGAACGTGGATGTCCACCAGAAGAACGTCCTTCACCACCACCCATTGGGTGATCGACAGGGTTCATTGCAACAGGTCTTGTTCTAGGTCTTCTACCTAACCATCTTGTTCTACCTGCTTTACCAGATACAACTAATTGGTGGTCTGAATTTGAAACCGCTCCAATTGTAGCCGAACAAGTCAACAAGATTAATCTTGTTTCACCAGAAGGCATTTTGATTGTAGCATATTTTCCATCTCTTGCCATTAATTGAGCAAATGTTCCAGCAGAACGAGCGATTACAGCTCCTTGTCCTGGTCTCAATTCGATACAAGAAATTACAGTTCCTAGTGGAACTCTACTTAAAGGTAATGTATTACCAATTTCAGGTTGAGATTCTGGACCAGAAACTAATTTCTGACCAACTTTCAATCCGTTTTGAGCAATAACATAAGTTTTCTCACCATCAGCATAAGCTAATAATGCGATAAAAGCAGTACGATTTGGATCATATTCGATTGATTTCACTGTAGCTGGAATTCCTTCTTTTGTACGTTTGAAATCAATAATACGATATCTCTGCTTGTGACCACCACCCGTATAACGCATGGTCATCTTTCCTTGACTATTTCTACCTCCAGAGTTTTTTATCGGCGCTATCAAAGAGCGTTCCGGCTTATCAGTTGTAATGGCGTCATAACCATTCACAACTCTAAATCGCTGACCTGGGGTAATAGGTTTTAATTTTCTTACTGACATTTTATCTTAGATATTGTTGTAAAAATCAATTGTTTCTCCTTCTTGTACTTGTACAATTGCTTTTTTGATTGCATTTGTCTTTCCACTGATTAAACCACTTTTAGTGTATTTTGTAGTTCTATCCGGTCTTACGTTCATCGTGTTAACGCTCAAAATCTTTACTCCATAAGCAGCTTCAATAGCTTTCTTAATTTGTACTTTATTGGCTTTTTTGTCAACAACGAATCCGAAGCGGTTTAAAACTTCACTTTCTTTGGTTACTTTTTCCGTTACTATAGGCTTAATTATGATGCTCATATCCTATTATTTACTTAAATTTTCTTCAATTATCTCTAAAGAACTCTCTAAAAGAACTAAATTATTAGCATTTAGAATAGCATAAGTGCTTAATTCTAAGCTACTTACAACGCTAGAGCCTTTTAAATTGCGTGAGGACAAATATACATTTTTATTGGTATCACCCAATACAAATAGAGATTTTTTATTTTCTAACTCTAAAGCTTTCAAAACGTTGATGAAATTTTTAGTGTTTGGTGTTTCAAAATTAAAGTCTTCAAGAACGATAATATTCGATTCTTTTGCTTTGATTGAGAAAGCTGATTTTCTAGCCAAACGTTTCAAGCTTTTATTCAATTTGAATGAATAACTTCTTGGTCTTGGTCCGAAAACTGTTCCACCACCTTTAAACAATGGATTCTTTGCACTACCCGCACGAGCAGTACCAGTTCCTTTTTGTTTTTTTATCTTACGAGTACTTCCCGCTACTTCAGCTCTTTCTTTAGCTTTGTGCGTTCCTTGTCTTTGATTAGCAAGATATTGCTTTACATCAAGGTATACTGCGTGATTGTTTGGTTCTATACCAAATACTGAATCAGAAAGTTGCACTTTTCTTCCAGTATCTTTTCCGTTGAAATCTAATACTTTTGCTTCCATTACTTCTGAATGATTACATAAGAGTTGTTATGACCAGGAACACATCCTTTTATAACAAGTAGGTTCTTTTCAGCAACTACTTTTAAAACTCTAAGGTTTTGAACTTTTACATTGTCTCCTCCCATACGTCCAGCCATACGCATTCCTTTGAATACTCTAGATGGATAAGAAGAAGCTCCTACAGAACCTGGCGCTCTTAAACGGTTGTGTTGACCGTGAGTTGCTTGTCCAACACCACCAAAACCGTGACGTTTAACAACCCCTTGAAAACCTTTACCTTTAGAAACACCTTGTACATCTACAAATTCTCCTTCAGCAAAAATAGAAACATCTATAAGATCTCCTAATTTTTGTTCAGTTGCAAAATCTTGGAATTCAACGACTTTTTTCTTAGCTACAGTTCCCGCTTTTTTAAAGTGACCTAAAGCCGCTTTTGTGGAATGTTTCTCGTTTTTGTCATCGAAACCTAGTTGCAACGCTTCGTACCCGTCAACACCTTTGGTTCTGACTTGGGTAACAACGCATGGTCCAGCTTCGATTACTGTACAAGGAATGTTTTTCCCGTTCTCGTCGAAAATGCTAGTCATGCCGATTTTTCTACCAATTAACCCAGACATAATTATTAATTATTAATTATTAAATATAAACATAGAACGCAGCTTTTAACCGAATCCTATTTTTTTTTAGTGGTGCAAAAGTATAACTTATTTACACACAAACCAAAAAAAATATTTTTCAATTAAAAGCAGCGTTCTTTTTTACTCTTAAACTACTTAAACTTTGATTTCAACTTCAACTCCACTTGGCAATTCAAGTTTCATTAACGCATCAATAGTTTTAGATGAAGATGAATAAATGTCAATTAATCTCTTGTATGACATTACTTCAAATTGCTCTCTCGCTTTTTTGTTAACGTGTGGAGAACGCAATACAGTGAAAAGTTTTTTGTGAGTTGGCAAAGGAATTGGTCCTGTAACTACTGCACCTGTACTCTTAACAGTTTTTACAATCTTCTCAGCAGACTTGTCTACCAACATGTGATCGTAAGATTTTAATTTTATTCTGATTTTTTGACTCATTTTCTTAAAGATTAAGCGTTTCCTTTTGCTTTTTTGATTACTGCTTCCGAAATATTAGCAGGTGTTTCAGCGTAGTGTGAAAATTCCATTGTAGAAGTTGCTCTACCAGAAGAAAGTGTTCTTAATGTTGTAACATAACCAAACATTTCTGATAACGGAACATCCGCTTTAATAGTTTTAGCACCAGCTCTATCACCCATGTCATTTACCTGACCTCTACGACGGTTGATATCACCTACGATATCACCCATGTTTTCTTCTGGCGTAATAACTTCCATCTTCATGATTGGCTCAAGAATAACAGCTCCAGCAGCTTTAGCTACTTCTCTGTAACCCATTCTAGCAGCTAACTCAAAAGATAGTGCATCTGAATCCACAGGGTGAAAAGATCCGTCTGTCAAAGTTACTTTCAAACTATCTACTTGGTATCCAGCTAATGGACCAGTTTTCATAGCTTCTCTAAAACCTTTTTCAACAGATGGGATATATTCTTTAGGAACGTTACCACCTTTTACAGCATTTACGAACTGTAATCCAACTGGAGCTTTACCGTCTACTTCATCAGCAGGCTCTAATGTAAATACGATATCACCGAATTTACCACGACCTCCAGATTGTTTCTTGTACGTTTCTCTGTGCGTTGCAGATCTTGTAAAAGCTTCTTTATATTCAACTTGAGGCTCACCTTGATTCACTTCAACTTTAAACTCACGTCTCATACGATCGATAAGTACATCTAAGTGAAGCTCACCCATACCTGATATAATAGTTTGACCTGAAGCTTCATCAGTTCTAACTGTAAACGTAGGATCTTCTTCAGCTAATTTAGCTAAAGCCATACCCATTTTATCAACATCAACTTTAGTTTTAGGCTCAATTGCAACCCCGATTACCGGAGCTGGAAACTTCATTGACTCAAGAATAATTGGGTGTTTTTCATCACACATTGTATCTCCAGTCTTGATATCTTTAAATCCAACTGCTGCCCCAATATCTCCAGCTTCGATAAAATCGATTGGATTTTGCTTGTTAGCGTGCATTTGATAGATACGAGAAATTCTTTCTTTGTTTCCTGAACGAGTGTTCAAGATATATGAACCTGCATCTAAACGTCCTGAGTAAGCACGGAAAAAAGCTAAACGACCTACGAATGGGTCAGTAGCAATTTTAAAAGCTAAAGCCGCGAATGGCTCAGCTACAGATGGCTTACGTAAGATTTTAACTTGGTCTTCTTCTAACAATTCAGCATCATCAGGATGGATTCCCCAAATACCTTCTTTCTCCATTGGAGATGGTAAGTATTTACAAACTGCATCTAATAAAAACTGAACTCCTTTGTTTTTGAATGATGATCCACATAACATAGGTATAATCGCCATGTCAATAGTAGCCGCTCTTAATGCGTTGTTTATCTCCTCTTCAGTAATAGAAGTTTCATCTTCCATGTACTTATCTAAAAGATTCTCATCGTAATCAGCAACTGCTTCAATCAAAATAGATCTATATTCTTTCACTTCTGCAAGCATATCCTCAGGGATAGGCACAATATCATAAGTAGCACCGTGATTTTCATCATGCCAAATCATGGCTTGATTTTTCACTAAGTCAACTACTCCTTTGAAATCATTCTCTTCACCAATTGGCAAAGTGATCGCAACAGCATTAGATTTCAACATGTCTCTAACTTGTTGGCATACTCCCAAGAAGTTAGAACCTTGACGGTCCATTTTGTTTACGAATCCCATACGCGGAACTCTATATTGATCTGCTAATCTCCAGTTCGTTTCAGATTGAGGCTCAACACCATCAACTGCACTAAACAAGAAAACTAAACCATCTAACACACGTAATGAACGATTCACCTCTACAGTAAAATCAACGTGTCCTGGAGTATCAATAATATTAAAGTGGTAAGGTAACGACTCAGGCAAAACTTTACCTTGTTGAGTTGGAAAATTCCACTCACAAGTTGTAGCAGCAGAAGTAATTGTAATACCTCTTTCTTGCTCTTGCGCCATCCAGTCCATTGTTGCAGAACCTTCGTGAGTTTCACCAATTTTATGGTTCTTCCCTGTATAAAAAAGAATACGCTCTGTTGTTGTTGTTTTACCAGCATCAATGTGAGCAGCGATTCCAATATTTCTTGTATATCTTAAGTCTCTAGCCATTTCTCTATGAATTAAAATCTAAAGTGAGAGAAAGCTTTATTAGCTTCTGCCATTTTGTGAGTATCCATTCTTTTCTTAACAGCAGCACCTTCTTCTTTAGCCGCAGCTAAACATTCTGAAGCTAACCTTTGAGCCATTGACTTTTCGTTTCTTCTTCTTGAATATAGAATCAACCATTTCATCGCCATAGAAATTTTTCTATCTGGACGAATTTGCATTGGAATTTGAAATGTAGCTCCACCTACTCTACGACTACGTACTTCTACGTGAGGCATAACGTTAGTTAAAGCATCTTTCCATATTTCTAATGATGGTTTTTCTGCATCTTGTTTTTTAGACTCAATGATGTCAATAGCATCATAAAATACTTTAAACGCTGTCGATTTTTTTCCATCCCACATTAAGTTGTTCACAAAACGTGTTACCAGTTGGTCATTAAACCTTGGATCTGGTAAAAGTGGTCTCTTCTTTGCCGCTCTTTTTCTCATGTCTTTTTTTTAATAAAATTACACACCTATAAGTCACGATTAATCGTGCCTATATAATGCAAACTTTAAATTACTTTTTTGCTTCTTTTGGGCGTTTTGCTCCGTACTTAGATCTTCTTTGCGTTCTTCCTGCTACTCCTGACGTATCAAGTGCACCACGAACGATATGATATCTAACTCCTGGTAAATCTTTTACCCTTCCACCCCTAACTAATACTATCGAGTGCTCTTGTAGATTGTGTCCTTCACCAGGGATGTAGGCATTTACTTCATTACCATTTGTCAAACGTACACGCGCTACTTTACGCATTGCAGAGTTTGGTTTTTTTGGTGTTGTAGTGTAAACACGCGTACAAACCCCTCTTCTTTGAGGACAAGAATCTAAAGCAACCGATTTACTCTTCTTAGTCATCTGAGTTCTTCCTGTTCTTACTAATTGTTGAATTGTTGGCATAATTAATACTAAAAATTTCTTATTATATTAAATTCCCGCTTTTTACGGGGTTGCAAATGTAGAAAATATTTTTTACTCCACAAACGCTAATTCATTAAATTTTTATTCAACTAATAATTTGTCCCTGAATAATATAAAGAAACACCTTTAATAATTAAGTTTTAAAATTACTAGTACAGTCTCAATTCCTAAAGAATCATTTTGAAGTTTGATTTACATTAGAAACAATAGATATTTGCATTACATTTATTAAAAAAAACTAATCATTTTGAAATCATTTTTATTTTTTATTTTCTTTTTCACTATTTGCTGGAACACTTCTGCGCAGAATTTTTATTTAAAAATTAAAGGAAAAAATAATTTAGAAAATAAAACAATCGACTCTTTAATCTATAATACCAAGCATAAAAACATAAAATCATTAACTGACGAAATAAAGGCTTTCTCACTTAAACTAACAAAATTAGGATACATCGACAATATCACAGATGATGCAAAACTAATAAACGACTCTATTTATATATCGGAATTTATCTTGGGTGAAAAAATAAAATTTTTAACTATTAATCTTGACACAGACAGTTTACTCGCCTCCATTATTTCATCAAGCATTAAAAACAACAAAATACAATTACCCTACAATGAAATAGATTTTTTTTTAAAAGAAACTTCACAAAAACTTGAAAAAATAGGATACGCATTAGCAAAATTAAAATTGATCAATATAGAAAGGAACCAAAATACTTTATATGCAGATTTAAAATTAGAAACAGCGCAAAAAAGAAATTTAAACACTATCACAATACGATATGCTGAAGAAGAAACGACTAAATTCCCAAAAGGACATTTAAAACAAATAAATAAGAAATACCAAAATACAATTTTCAATCAAAAGACAGTTGAAAAAATTAATGATGATTTTAATAAATTCAGTTTTGTAAATCAAGTAAAATATCCAGAAATCCTATTCACCCAAGACAGCACTACTATCTATGTGTATTTAGAAAAAAGAAAATCGAATAATTTTGATGGATTTCTAGGTTTTTCTAATAATGAAAATAAAAAGATTACTTTAAATGGCTATCTAGATTTAAAATTAGATAATATTTTAGGCTCAGGAGAAGAACTTTCTGTCTATTGGAAAAGCGACGGAAATAACCAAAAGTCATTTAAAGGAAGCCTTGAAATTCCCTATCTTTTCAAAAGTCCAGTAGGCATAAAAACGCAACTAAATATTTTTAGACAAGATTCGACATTTCAAAACACAAATATAGCAATCGACTTAAGCTATTTTATAAATTACGGCTCGAGAATATACATAGGTTATCACACAACTGAATCGAGTAACATTCAAAATTTGGAATCAAATTTAATAAGCGATTTCAACAACTCATTCATCACTTCAAGCTTTGAGTTTACTAAATTCAACAATCCCAATACCGCTTTCCCAATAAAAACCCAGATAGGGACATCTCTTGCATTAGGATCAAGAGAAATCAAAAATTTGACAAATAATACTACCAATCAACAATTTATCATTAATTTAAACATTAAACATAACATACTATTAAACAATAAAAGCGCCATAGAATTAAAAACACAAAATTATTATATGCAAAGTAAACGCTATCTCGCAAATGAATTATTTCGTTTTGGTGGATTAAACAGCATAAGAGGTTTTCCCGAGAATAGTCTCAATGCCTACTATTATTCTACAATAACAACTGAATATCGTTATTTAATAACACCTAACCTTTATATTCATAGCATACTAGACTACAGTATTTTAAAGAATAAATTAGAATTTTCAAATTCAATTTACACCGAAAATTTAATAGGTTTAGGAGCAGGAATTGGTATAAACACAAAAAATGGATTGTTTAAAATAGCAGTTGCAAACGGCAACAATACCAAGAATAAATTCGAAACTTACAACACAATTTTACACATTAGTTATAATGTTAAATTTTAGTAATAAGTAACTAAAAAAATTAGAAGCGTTTAAAATTTCATTAAACTAACCAAAAAATATTTAGAAATTAAATTTCAATTGATTTTTAGTAGAATTCTTATTGCTGATTGCATAACAAATCTTTGCTTAGGTCAGAATTGTTTCAGGAATTCTTTGAAGTATTTTTTCGAATAATGCAGAGATGCACTTTCTAGTTGTAAGTCTATTAGTAAGACGAATTAAATCTGGAAATGAAAGTGATTTTGATAAAAAATATTTTATTAAAGCAACGGAAAGTAAAATATTGATATTTAGTTCTATTGACAATAAAAGTTAAAATTAAATTCACTCACTTGTATCATTAAAGTTAAACTGAAACACGACTGAGTTGAATTATAAGGAATTGTTATTATAAAAATGGGGATTAAAAAAGACAAAAAAGCACTTGGATGTACAAATTAAAAATTAAAAGGATTTAATATATCCACTAGAATATTTGGACCTATTTTTCTAAATGATTTTTCAGGATAAGCAGCTGGTGTGAGCGTTAGGAAAAAAATCTTAATCTGCCTACAAATGTAGCATCAAGATGAGTTAGAATCTTATAAGTGATAATCAAATGTTAATTGTAATTAACCTTATACCTATGAGGAATAATTAATTCAACCAAAGTTTCTCAAAGCCAAGAAATGTGTTAAAATTATGATTATAGTAATCATAAATTCAACAACTTAATGCAACAGTTTTATTTTTTAAATTTGTAGTATCTGGAAAAGAAGCGAGATAGATTAATCTTTACCGTGCGTACTATTATAGAGACTTTACTCTCTCAAATGAGATCAATTTAATGCATATCCAGGCAATTAGATAGAAATAGAAGTTCAATATACAGAGAAGTCAAAAAATGGATTCATAAACCCTCTGATGTATCTCAAGTACACTTTTCAGATTTTTTTTACTAAATATGAGTATTTAAAAAAAAGAAAACTCGATAAAAATAGACACCTATTTTAGGTTGAACGTATTTGTATGGAGAGGATTGCTCAAAAATCACTAACCAGAACAAATTGATAAAAGCATCAAAGATTTACATCCAAATGGTCCTGTAATATCTATTTATTATGAAGCAATTTATAAACATATTTAAAAGCATAGACTATCAAGATTAGGACGGAAGTTAATTAAAACAACACCCTACAGCTATTCTAAAAAAGAAACAAAAAGAGATCTGGTTTTAAAAGATCGAGAATTAAAGATGGTGTTAATATTGAAATGAGGCCAAACATAGAGGACAGAAAACAACTAATTCATTGAGAAGCTGACCAAATTGTAGGTCTTGGACACAAAATCGCCATAGCTATGATGGTAGAAAGAAAAAAAAAAGATTTACATACATTATTTTCCTATAAGACAGAACATCTTAAACAATTACACAAGCTGTAGCTAAAACTTTTAACCTCTTAATCAAACAAGCAAAAAAAACAATGATTTAAAGGTAGCTCGTAAATAGCAAATATCCTCCATAGTACAGTTTATATTATTACATAATTATATTTTACTGAACTACAGTTCTTTTGGGTGAAGGTGAAGAAAGAGACATAATATCTGGTAGTTTAACTGTTACAATATCTATTATGACGCATGAATAACAGCGTCTTATAATTATTGAGGTTTGGGAACAGATGCTACAACACACTTATTATTGTCAAAACTAATTTATACAAACCCTAATACTATAAAGCAAGAAAAAATAGGAACACAAGCTTAGTTTGATATGTAAAATAGAGAATTTAAGCATGAAATTTATATTAAAGATTGGATTTTCCAAATTAAATACCTCTGCAAAATCTAGTAATAATTTATTCTTAACTGTTGATGTGAGATATATTTATCCAGTAGTTGAACAGTCATTAAATTTAGAAAATTACACGTCTTTATCAATTGTAAATGGCGGTGACAATTTATCAAAAGATTATTTTGGGATAAATTCTAACATAATTATTAATTTAATATTAAACCACATCAGGAAATTTTGATTTGGTTTTGGTATTAATTAAATTTAACATTAATCTAATTGTTGAGTATAATTAATTAGAATTTTGATATTATTCAATGATCTGTTAATATAAATTTATTCATATTAACAGATCATATTTAGAGTAGTTGTTTTTAATGAAATTGTAACTTTAAATACATCAAAAACCTTAAAGTAAATATTTATAATTCTGTAAAGTTCAAATAAAAGAGAAAACATTTTTCAAGTATTTTTCGTGATTTTCTAAAATATAAGGTTACTGTTCAAGGTCTTTTTCATTTATTCTCATTAAAATTTCCAAAACTATATTAGCTTTCATAATAAATCTAATTAATTTCTTAATAGAAGATAACCTCTATCCACAAGCAATAAACTATCAAAGATTTGGAATTTCAAATCTTTAAGTGTTTGAACAATGCGAAAATTACCTTTTACGATTTTGATAGAATAGAATACTTTTAAACCTGAACAAATCCATTTTAAATTGTACCCATATAATCACACATCGTGTAAAACTTAAAACGTTTTATGGAGCAATTTCAAAATTATTTCTAGACATTTTAATATTATTTTACCTTATTTTTTTTAAATCTTTAAATGACTAATAAAACAATTATAAAAATCTGAAAATCAGCCATAAAAAAGTTATATTATTTTTATTAATTGAAATAGTTTAATTCGGATTTCATTATAATGACAACGATCGATTAAATTTACTATAAACATATTTTCTACTTTTTTTTAAAAACTTAACCACACCATCAATTGACATATATTAAGCCACTAGGATTAATTGCTAATTCAATAGCAGTTATTTAAAATCTCCTTCCTACATTAAAATGGCAGTAGAATCAAAGTTCAATGAACTAATAACATATAAAATTCTAAATCAAATTTTATTAAAACATGAAATAGATATTAGGTATTTTTAAAATTCAAGACTCTAAAATTAAGGTTTTTAACCAATTTCAGAATCATTTATATTTACTTGTAAAAATTACAGATAACATGTTACCTTCCTCTAAATATAAAAAACCAACAATAAATGTAATTTACACTCTTTTTATTACGATTTGTTCAAAATATTCTTACAATAAAAATATTTAACATAATTTAATTACAGAAAAAATGAAATGTTATAGGAAAGTTAACAAATTATTAAGATGTTTGTTAAACTAATTCAAAATTTTAAAAAATGAAACTTAAGTTCAATGGATTCTTAGTACTATTATTAGTACTAGCGGCACAAATTACTTTTGGCCAAGAAAGAGTTGTTTCAGGAACAGTTTCCGATAATGCAGGAATGCCATTACCAGGCGCAAGTGTATTAGTAAAAGGAACTAAAAATGGGACACAAACTGATTTTGACGGAACATATTCCATCAAAGTATCTCCAAACCAAATGTTAATATTTACATATATTGGCATGAAAACGCAGGAATTACCTGCAACATCATCAATAGTTAATGCTAAGCTAAAAGATGATTCAGTACAATTAGAAGGTGTTGTAGTAGTTGGTGTGTTAGGTATTAAAAGAAGTAAAAACGCACTAACATCTGCCACACAAATTGTATCTAGCAAAGAGCTTACACAAGCAGCAAATCCAAACGTTGTACAGTCTTTAGTTGGTAAAGTTTCTGGTCTTCAAATAAACAAATCTAGTAGCGGAGTAAACGGTACAACTAGAATAGTTTTGAGAGGTTCTAGATCAATTACAGGAAATAACGAAGCGTTAATTGTTATTGACAATGCTATATCTACATCTGCAGCTTTACAACAATTACCTCCTGAGTTAATTGAAAGCGTTAACGTAATAAAAGGTATGCAGGGTGCTGCACTTTATGGAGAACAAGGTGTTAACGGTGTAATTTTAGTTACTACTGTCAAAGGAAAAGAAAAAGGAAGAATTACAGTAAATGTAAATTCAGCAGTTGATTTTGAAACAGTAGCTTACTTGCCAAAAACACAACAAAAATATGGACAAGGTTGGGATGGAGTTCAAGATCCACAGGAAAATGGATCATGGGGATTGCCTTATGATGGTGTATTAAGACCAACAGGATTACCTCAAGCAGATGGTAATAGATTCGAAAGACCATATTCAGCCATAAAAAACAATATTAAAGATTTTTACCAGACAGGTATAACTTCGCAAAATGGTTTTTCAATAAATGCAGGTTCAACAGATTCTTACGCATTAATTTCTGCAAATAAGGTAAAAACAGATTTCGTTGTTAACGGAGACAAACTAGAAAGAAATAGCTTTTTATTTAAAGCAGGTAAAAAAATTAATAGATTAAGCATTGATGGAAGCGTAAACTATTCTCATCAAAAAAGTAGCGAAACTTCTTCAACTTTGCTTAATGACTTAATTCAAACTCCTGGAAACATAGATTTAAATTTATTTAAAAATTCAGGGAATGAAGGTAACTATACTATTTATTTCAAAAATCCATTTTGGACAATAGACAATAACAGGAGCGACTCTAGAAGATCATTTATTAATACAATTGCAGCATTAAAATATGATTTAAATAAAAATATCAGTATTACCTATACTGGAAACTTACAGTTCACTGCTAGAGATGCACAATCTCACATTAATCAATACAGAGAAACTCCAGCTTTAGCCGGTGCTGGCGCCAATAGAAATCAAACTTCTGAGTTTTTCTCTAATCAATCTTATTTAAGAACTTATTATGGAGATTTATTAGTTAATTTTAATTACAATCTTACAGAAGATTTAAGCTTAAAAGCAAACGTTGGTAGTAATATGCAGGATCGTAATTATAGAATAACTTCTCAAGGCGGTCAAAATCTTGACATCCCAGGATGGTATCATATTAACAATGTTTTGAGTCCATCAAGTCCATCATCTCTAGACAATAGATCACAAAAATCAAATCGTGCATCTGTATTAGCAAACGTAGATTTAGCATATAGAGATTATTTATTTTTAAATCTTACAGGCCGTAACGATTGGACGTCTGTATTATCTAAAGAAAATAATAATTTTTTCTATCCAAGTGCGGGTATATCATTTGTTCCTACTTTAGCATTTGAAGGATTAAAAAGTGAAACTCTTAATTATTTAAAACTTTCAGCTAATATTGTAAAAGTAGGAAATTCATCTTCTATTCAACCTTATGCAATATCTGAAATAGGGGTTTTCCCAACAGGATTTCCTTATGGTCAATTAGGATCATATATTGTTAATCAAAGACCTACAGATAAAAATATAAAACCTGAATTTGTAACAACAAAAGAGTTAAACTTAAATATCGGATTATTTAATAACAGAATAACAATTGATGGTTCTGCTTATATTTCTGAAACTAAAGATTTAATCACTTCTGCTACAGCATCATCAGCTTCAGGTCTTGCAACTTCTCAGTCTAACATTGGAGACATGACTACAAAAGGTTTAGAAATAGATTTAGGATTAATACCAATTAAAACAGAAAATTTCTCTTGGAAATTAAGAGCAAGCTACTCTACTAATAAATCAGTAATTAATTCATTAGCTGCAGGAGCAAATGAAATCAATCTTTTATCTGATGCAAATACAGGAACTGGAGTTTTTGCACAAGTTGGTCAAGAATTTCCATTAATCAAAGGGTCAACATTTGTTAGAGATGCAAATGGAGGTATTATAGTAAACCAATTTGGTCTTCCTACAAGATCTTCTTCTAATTCAATTTTAGGAAAAGCAACTCCCGATTACATTTTGGGTTTAACAAACTCTATCGAATTTAAAGGAATCACATTAACAGCTGTTATGGATTATAGAACAGGACATCAAATTATATCTGGAACAAAATATGATTTAACATGGCCGGGAAGATTAGTAGAATCTGCTGATTTCGACAGAGAAGTAGGATTCATTTTACCAAATTCTGTTATTCAGACGGCTCCAGGTTCAGGTGTATATGTTCCAAATAATTCTGTTTACACAGCAGCAGGTTATGATCCAAATGGAATTATTGATTATTATGCTACAGCAAGTAGAACAGGTGAGCATAATGTTATTGATGCAACTGCATTTAAAGTAAGAGAATTATCTTTAAGCTATTCTATGCCGACTTCTATTATTGAAAGAATGGGATTAACTGCACTTAGATTCGGTATAAATGCTAGAAATCCTTTTACAGTTTTAGCAGACGCTAATAAAGGTTATACAGACCCAGAAGCTTCAGACAGTACTGCAAATAATGGAAATGGAATTGGATACTCAGGAACAGGACAATATCCAAATACAAGAACTTTTGGTGGAAGCATCAACTTAACTTTTTAATTAAAATAACATGAAAAAAATATTTTTATTAATTGCTGTTTTAACACTTTCACTAACATCATGTAGTGATTATTTAGCAGACAATGATAACGTTAATAGTCCATTGGCAGATGCTATTCCGCCAAGACTA
Source organism: Flavobacterium pygoscelis (assembly GCF_023162025.1). Lineage (NCBI taxonomy): Bacteria > Pseudomonadati > Bacteroidota > Flavobacteriia > Flavobacteriales > Flavobacteriaceae > Flavobacterium > Flavobacterium pygoscelis. The sequence continues at coordinate 424,637 of NZ_JALNUB010000003.1, forward strand.
ATTTTGCCTGGTGCTCAAACCCAGGCTTTTAGAACACAAGCAATTAACATGAATCAGCTTGGAAGCATTATGACAAATGCATGGGGAGGAAATATATATCAATTTACAAATCCTTTACAAGTAGAATACTCATATAACTTCAGTAATGGTACATACGCAGCAGTATGGGATGGTTTATATAGAAGTATAAATAACTTCCAAAAAATCATTGAAACTCCTTTGGCAGATCAACAAAATTACATTGCAATCTCAAAAATAATGAAAGCTCACTACATGCAATATATTGTTGATTTGTATGGTGACTGCCCTTATTTCGATGCATTTAAAGGACAAAATAATTTAACTCCTATTTACTCTGACGATGCACTAATATATAAGGATTTGATTAGAGAATTGGAGGAAGCTAGAACTCTTATTCAGAATGCTTCTCCAACAGCAATAGGAGCAACTACTGATGTCGTTTTTGCAGGAGATATGTCAAAATGGTTAAAATTAGCCAATACAATAGAGCTTAGAATACTGTTAAGACAAAGTAAATTAACAGATGCAACTACTTTAGCTTATTTAAACACAAAATATGCAGATCTAAAAACTTTAAATAATTTTGTAAATGCAGATGTTTTAATCAATCCTGGATACTCTGCTGCTAATGATGCAAAACAAAATCCGTTTTATGGGAATTTTGGAAGAGACGCAGCTGGTTCAACCACAAACACAACTAACACATTATTTACGTCTTCTAAATTTTTTGCTGACGTTTTGAATGGCGAAGCAGGAGGCCCTACCGCAGGTGTTATTGACCCAAGGAGAGCTAGAATTTGGACTCAAGTTGGCGGTAAAGTTGTAGGAACTGATCAAGGTCAAAAACCAGTACCTGGACAAAACAACTCTACAAATCCTACTTCAAGATTCGGAGCGGGTTTAACAGGTTATGCAGGAGCAAACGCAGCTGCAGCAAACGTAGCAGCATCTTCAAAAGCAGGCGTTTTAATGCTTTTATCTGAAAGTAAATTTCTTCAAGCAGAAGCTGTTCAAAGAGGTTATTTAATTGGAACAGCACAAACTTTATTTAATGAAGGAGTACAAGCATCATTCACTTACTTAGGAGCTACAATTGGAACGTATCTTACTGACATTGACAGTAAAGCTAATTTTGGTTGGTCAGCATCAACTGACAAGGTACAAGTTATTCTTACTCAAAAGTGGATTGCGTTGAGTGGTATTCATGGTGTTGAGAATTATATTAATTACACCCGTACTGGATACCCAGTAATTCCTGGATCTATAAATGGGTTTAATTTACAACCAACCAGGCCTAAAAGATTAATCTATCCATTGTCAGAGTATAATGCAAATTCTGCAAATGTGCCTATTTTGACATCTGCTCAAATAACAACTCAAGGTCCTTTCTGGTACGTACCATAATTAATACCATTTCTAATATTTAAAAAGGCTGCTCTAAAAGGCAGCCTTTTTTTATTTAATAATGTAGTAATTTTAAAACTTATACAAAAAAATTAAGTGTCTTTGTATAAATGGAATTGAAAAATAATAAACTTTAAGATTAATTCAATATAAAAAAAAAGAAGTTAAAAAGAATTACTAAGTTATTTTTGTTGAGCAATAATTAGAATAATTACTTTATCCAATTGCAAACAAAATCATTTATAAAGTCAAAAAAATTAAAAAGATTTATTTAATACCGATAAGAAAATTTTAAAAACGAACAAAAATTATAATATTTGTTTTTAAAGACACGAATACTATTTCTATAAATTATTAATAAATTAATTAGCGTTAATTATAATAAGTGGATTATTAAATTTAAACCTAATCATCAATTTCTTCGAAAATATTTTTTTATAAAGAAATGAATCGATTAAAACAATAGACAAAAGTGAGGTAATTAAGAAATCACTCATAATTATAAAGGAAATTGAGTAATTACACTATACTATTCCTTTCTTTATTAAATATAATTTAAGGAATCTGCAGCTTAAAAAAAAATGATTTTGTGGTTAAATATTCCCTGCTTTTATCAATGAATTAATAATTAACAAAAAAGTAATTTTAATATTTTTCCAAATAAAATTACTAATACAATTGAGTAAGCTTAGCAGTTTAATGAAAGTACTAATGTTAAAATAACAATAACATTATTAAAAATTCTATATAAATATATTCAAAAGATGATAGATAATCACCATGAAAATGCTAAGATTAATTCCAGTAAAATTCTTCACATTAATGCGTAAAAAAAATTAAAATTAAATTTTAAATAAATTATGCATAAAACAATATATAATTTGATTAAAAATTGTAAAGTGAAAAAAGTTATTAAAATTTACATAAAAGACTACAAATTAATTTTAACACAAATAATAGAAATAATTGTAGGAAAGTTAACAATTTTTTAAGAAATTTGTAAGACTAATTCAAAATTTTATAAAATGAAACTAAAGTTCAATGGATTCTTAGTACTACTATTAGTGCTAATCGCGCAACTAACCTTTGCGCAAGAAAGAGCTGTTTCTGGGACTGTTTCCGACAATTCAGGTATGCCTTTACCAGGTGTTAGTGTATTGATTAAGGGAACTAAATCTGGAACACAAACTGATTTTGATGGAAAGTTCTCTATCAAAGCATCACCAAACCAAACTTTGCTATTTAGCTACATTGGGATGAAATCTCAAGAAATAGTTGCTAGTACAAGTATAATCAACATTAGATTGAAAGATGATTCAGTTCAATTAGAAGGAGTTGTAGTTACTGCCCTTGGCATTAAAAAACAAGAAAGAGCATTAGGGTACTCAACCTCAGTAGTTAATACTGATGAAATAATCAAAGGTGGAAATCAGAATTTTGTAAACGCCCTAGGTGGAAAAGTTGCAGGCTTACAAGTAATCGCTTCGGGTGGAGCACCTGGGCAAGCAAGTAGATTAGTAATTAGAGGTGGAAATAAATCAATTACTAATTCAAACGAACCACTTTACGTGATCGATGGTGTACCAATATCTAATTCAAATGACGGTAATGGAAATACAGTTGAAGGTTTCGCAAGTCCTAATAGAGCTTCAGATATTAATCCAAACGATATTGAATCTGTCACTGTACTTAAAGGTTCTGCAGGTGCGGTACTATATGGAAATAGAGGCTCAAACGGAGTTATCTTAATAACTACTAAATCAGGTAAAAATAATAGTGGCGTACCCGTGATAGAATTTACTAGCCAATTTGCGGCTGATGAAGCTTTAATTCTTCCAGATTATCAAAGAGAGTTTGCACAAGGTAATAATGGTGTTACGTATGCAGAGGGAGGATCTCGTTCTTTCGGACCAAGAATCACTGGACAAACAGTAAATAGTGCTGGTGCGGGTGCAGCCAGGGGCTTAGGACCACAGGCAATAAAACTAAAAGCTTTTGATCCTAGAAAAGACTTTTTAAATACGGGATTTACAAACAATAATAACATATCGTTATCTAATTCTTCGGATAAATACAGCATGTTTGCTTCATTAGGAAATTCTAGACAGACATCTATTATCCCGAATCAAGGATTTAACAAGATTAATGCTAGATTTAATGGAAATTACAAGTTTTCTAATAAATTCAATGCAGGTGTAAACTTCTCTTATAATGTTTCAAATGGAGATCTACCCTTTACTGGTCAAGATGGAAATAATCCAATTTTTGCATTATATCACATGCCTATAACTTGGGATATTTTAGGATACGGATACGAAAGACCTGATGGAAGACAGATAAACTCAAGAGGTGGATCTTTTGATAACCCATTATGGACGGTAAATAAAAACTCAGCAACCACCGATAGTAAAAGATACATTATGAGTGTAAATTTAGGCTATGAATTAGCTAGCTGGATGAAATTAAACTATCGTTTAGGGAATGATAACTTAGTGGATAATAGAAAGATATTTAGAGATAAAAATAGCGGAAGTGCTCCTTCAGGTTTTCTGTCTTTTGATGATATCTCAAGAAACGAAATAACATCTACACTTACATCAACTTTTAACACAAAAATTACAGATAAATTTGCTGCCACTTTGTTAATAGGCCAAGATATTAATACTAGAACATTTAGGCAAAATATTATTACCGGATCTCAATTAGTACTACCAGGAATACAAAACACAAATAATATCCAAACTTTTGATCCAGGTTTTAATCAAACAAGCAAACGTAACTTAATTGGTGCATTTGGAAATTTAACGCTGAGTTACAACAATTATCTTTTTTTAGATATAGTTGGACGTAACGAGTGGAGTTCGACCTTACCTAAACAAAACAGAAGTTTCTTTTATCCAGGAGCTAGTGCATCATTTATATTTTCAGAAGCTTTAGATATAAAAGGGGATTTATTAAACTATGGAAAATTAAGAGTTGGTGCATCAAAAACAGCTCGTGATGCAAATGTTTATTTGACACAACAAACATTTAAGCTAGGTCAGTTTGCTGATGGATTTACAGATGGTATTACTTTCCCTTTTAATGGAATTCCAGGATACACTGTTGACAATACAATTGCAAATGCTAATTTAAAACCAGAATTTACAACAGAATATGAAGTTGGTATTGAATTAAAAATGTTTAAAAACAGACTTGGTTTAGATGCTTCATTTTTTAAAAATGTAAATACTGGTGGAATTATACAATTAGATATTTCACCAGCTTCAGGCGCAACAAATACAGTTGTAAATAGTGGTGAAACAAATTCTAGAGGAATTGAATTAGCTTTACGCGGAACACCAATTCAAACAAAAGATTTTAGATGGGACATTAACGTAAATTTTAGTAAAATTAAATCTAAAGTTGTTGCAACTTATCCAGGTGTTGACAAAATTTTCTTAGGAGGATTTGGAGGGAATCCTGCAATTTTCGCTATTAAAGATGAGAGATATGGTAACATAGTAGGTTCAGCATATCAGCGCAATTCAAATGGACAAATTTTAACGGATGATGATGGATATCCATTGTTTGAAGACGGTAAAAATCTAGGATATGTAGAACCCGATTGGACCGGCGGAATTACAAACACATTTACATATAAAAATTTATATGTTTCTGCACAAATAGACACAAGACAAGGAGGAAGTATATATAGCGGAACTGAGGAGTTATTAGATTTTTATGGTGTATCAGCAAAAACTGCAAATAGAGAACAAGATTATACATTTCCTGGAGTAAATTCAACAACAGGTAATCCTAATGATGTAGTGCTTAAAAGAGATGCAGTTTGGTATGGTAATGCATATCCTAATGAAGAGTATGTTTATGAAAATAATTGGGTTAAACTAAGAGAGGCATCTATAGGCTATACCTTCAAACTAACTGACAAAAAAATAAAAGCATTAGACATTAGCTTTTATGGACGTAACTTGGCGTTATGGACAAAAATACCTCACATAGACCCAGAATCAAGTTCTTTTGGAACTGGTAATGCTCAAGGTGTTTCTAGATTTGCTTTTCCTACAACGAGAACAATTGGATTTAATCTAAAAGTTCAATTTTAAAAAAAAAATATGAAAAAAATAAATTTTATTAATAGAACAATTCATACAAAAAATATTTTTGTTGGAATTTTTTCAATAATGTTATTTATATCCTCATGTTCCAGTGAGCTAGATATTAATAACGACCCTAACGCACCAACGATAGTGCCTAATTCAACATTACTAACATCATCTGAAGTTAATTTAGGATACATCATTGGAGGTGAAGCAACACGTATGCCAGCCAATATTGTTCAATATTACGCTGGACACAGAGGACAACCTCTTGAATATTCACGTTATGATATAACACCCGCTTCTACTGACGGATTATGGACAAATATGTACAATTTACTTGCAGATCTAAAAGCTATAGAAAATAATACAGCAGAGACCAATGATAAATTATACTTAGGAATATCCCAATTATTACAAGTATATAGTTTTAGTGTTTTAACTGATGCTTTTGGAGACATTCCTTACAATGAAGCATTACAATTATCAGGTAATATAAATCCAGCCTATGACAAACAAGAAGCCATTTATGATGCTTTATTAGTAAATGTTGACAAAGGTATAGCAAATGTAATTACTAACTCGGGATCAAATCCTGGAACAGCTGATGTTATATATAATGGTTCAGCTGCAAAATGGGCTGCTTTTGGAACTTCACTAAAGCTTAGATTATTAAATCATTTAAGTTTAAGAAGACCAACTCTAGCTTTAGCATATTTACAAACGAATCCGACTTTAATTATTAATTCAACAAATGATGCAAAAGTAGTATTTGGTATTAGCGCCTCGAACGCTAATCCAATTTTTCAATTTGATGTTTTATCTGGGAGAAAGGATAACGCAATAGCAAATACTATTGTTAATAAAATGAAATCTTTATCTGATCCTAGAATTCCTGTATATTTTAAACCAGTTAATAATGGTGCTTTAGCAGGTCAATTCTTAGGAAACATTCCTGGTGATGATAACGATGATTCTGGTGAAAACTTATTTTCTAGAACCGGATCAGCATATGCTTCAACAAATTCTCCAGTAGTACTAATAAGTGCTGCTGAAGTAAACTTTATTAAAGCAGAAATTTATTTTAGAGCTAATGACGCAATAAATTCTGAAATTAGTTATAAAAATGCAATTACAGAAGATATGAATTCTTTAGGCTTAGGATCTTCTGCATCTAGTTATTTAACAAATCCTTTAGTTACATACAATAACACCCTACAGAGAATAATGGAGCAAAAATGGATTACCATGTTCCAAGGAGCATATGAATCTTTTGTTGATTGGAGAAGGACTGGCTATCCAGTATTATTACCTTCAGTCAACAACAGAACTAGTAATAACATACCTGTAAGACTATCATATCCTCAAATTGAGATTAATGTAAATACGGCTGCTCTCAAGGCAGGGCCAGGCATTCCATTACCTTATGTCTCGTTAAGTAATAAGGTTTGGTGGGATTTATAAAAACCCTAAATAACAAAACCACCACTTTAAAAAGTGGTGGTTTTTTTTATATCTTTGCACCATGGAAAAAGAACATCAAATATTTGGGATTAGAGCAATAATTGAAGCCATCCAAGCAGGGGCAACAGTAGACAAAGTATACATTCAAAAGGAAGCAAGCAGCGAACTAATGAAGGATTTAATGAAAGTAATGAAGAGAGGTAACATCAACTTTTCTTACGTTCCTGTTGAAAAACTTAATAGGCTAACACCGAACAATCATCAAGGTGCTGTAGCCACAATCTCTCCTATTTCCTTTTTTGACTTGGAATCTTTAATTGAATCAGTAATTGAAAACGGAAAAAAACCATTGTTTTTAATTTTAGATCAAATATCTGATGCTCGTAATTTTGGCGCCATTATTCGTACCGCTGAATGCACAGGCGTAAATGGTATCATCGTTCAAAAAGCAGGATCTGCGCCAGTTAATGGTGACACGGTAAAAACATCTGCTGGAGCTGTATTTAATATTCCTATTTGTAAAGTGGAACACATTAAAGACGCCATTTTCTTATTGCAAGCTAGCGGAATTAAAACTATAGCTGCAACAGAAAAAACAGATAAAAACATTTACGATATTACTCTGAATGAACCTGTTGCTATCATTATGGGGTCAGAAGATCGTGGGGTTAATCCATCGGTTTTAAAAATCGTAGATGAAAAAGCAAAACTACCTATGTTTGGAACAATTGGTTCGCTGAATGTTTCTGTAGCATGTGGTGCTTTTTTATATGAGGCCGTAAGACAAAGACAATAATTCTATTTTATACTTTTTCATAAAGCAATAAATAGTATATAAAATATTAAAAGTGAATTAAGACTCCGGTTTTGATTCACTTTTTTCGTTAGAAATAATTTCATACGATACTGGAATGTTAGAAAAATAATAAGTTAGAATGACCTCATCCTCTACTACTGGAAGATTTACAAAATTGCCGTTTTCATCAAAACGCTGCATAAATTCATCTTCTTCAGAGTTATAATCTGGTTTTTCCCAATCGTATTTAGGTACCTTTTTATACTCTGGTGTTTTATAAATGATAGATAAAATAAAACCTGCTAATAATCCAGATAAATGCCCTTCCCAAGAAATAGACTTTTCACCGGGTACATCTGGAGTTGGAAAAATGTACCAAACTAACCCACCGTAAACAATGATTACTGTAAGTGAAAGAGCAATAAGCCGAATGTGCTTTGTTTGAATACCTTTGAAAAAAATAAAACTAAACAAGACATATATTAAACCACTTGCACCAATATGATAATTTTCTCTTCCAATGCTCCACGTTAATATCCCTGAAAGCAAAATGCCGCAAAGCACAACTTTTAAGGATTGTCTGGGATAAAAAAACTGCAATGCTGCCAAAAGAACTAGTAATGGGAGTGAATTGTTATATAAATGTTCTGAATCAGCGTGAATAAAAGGGCTAAAAACAACACCTTGCAATCCAGAGAAAGTCCTAGGATAAATTCCGTTTTGAATAAAATCATAATCAAAGCGGACTTCTAACCAAAAAACAAGCCATATTACAACCACAAAAATTAATGGTAATATAACTACAGCATTTGTAAATTTAAAATCCTTATCCATTTAGTAAATATCATCAATCAATATTTAATTGGTTTCAAAAATATAGCCAAAGCCAAATAAATGCTAATTTGTCATAGTTAAAACCAAAAAAGACAATTATAAACAAATACTTTAGCCCAGATTGCAGAGAAAATCCTTTTCTTTTTGTTGATTGCGAGGAACGAAGCAATCAATAAAAAAGAAAAGATTGCAACGGAAAGCTGGAAATAGCTCCAAGAAATAAAAAGAAAGGTTATTTTTACCGATGGTAATTTTTAATTTAAAAATTAAAATTTAATAATAAATGGAAGCACCCCTTGCAGAACGCATAAGACCTCAAAAACTACAAGATTATGTAAGTCAATCTCATTTGGTGGGTACAAATGGCTCATTGACACAACAAATTATTAAAGGAATTATACCCTCTTTAATTTTATGGGGACCTCCAGGAACTGGTAAAACAACTTTGGCACAAATTATTGCTCAAGAATCAAAAAGACCTTTTTATATTTTAAGTGCTATTAATTCAGGAGTTAAAGATATTAGAGAGGTTATTGAAAAAGCCAAACAAAGTGGTGGATTATTTACAGCTAGAAATCCTATTCTTTTTATTGATGAAATTCATCGTTTTAGCAAATCACAACAAGACTCTTTATTAGCTGCTGTAGAAAAAGGTTGGATTACCTTAATAGGCGCAACAACAGAAAACCCAAGCTTTGAAGTTATACCTGCTCTTTTGTCCCGCTGTCAGGTTTATGTTTTGAATGCTTTTACAAAAAAAGATTTAGAATCTTTATTAGAGCGTGCCATGAAAACCGACAGCTATTTGGCTACAAAAAAAATTAATTTAAAAGAAACAGAGGCTTTACTGCGCCTTTCTGGTGGTGATGGACGAAAACTATTAAATATTTTTGAACTAGTCGTAAACGCTTCTAATGAAGACGAAATTATAATTACTAATGATCGAGTTTTTGAATTAGTACAACAAAATACAGTTCTATATGACAAATCTGGAGAGCAACATTATGACATTGTTTCTGCTTTTATAAAATCGATCCGCGGAAGCGATCCTAATGGAGCTGTTTATTGGCTTGCCAGAATGATTGAAGGTGGAGAGGATGTAAAATTTATTGCTAGAAGAATGCTGATACTAAGTAGTGAGGACATCGGAAATGCGAATCCTACAGCATTTATAATGGCCAATAATACTTTTCAGGCGGTTAGTACTATTGGCTATCCTGAAAGTAGAATTATCTTAAGTCAGTGCGCTGTGTATCTCGCAACTTCTGCCAAAAGCAATGCTTCGTATTTAGCAATTGGAACTGCTCAACAGTTGGTAAAACAAACGGGGGATTTGCCAGTACCTATCCATTTGCGCAATGCACCCACAAAATTAATGAAGGAATTGGGATATGGTGAAGAATATAAATATTCTCATGATTACACTAATAATTTTGCAGATCAAGAATTTTTGCCAGAAGGACTGAGCAACAATCCGATATATATACCTGGAAATAATTCAAGAGAAAATAGTATTCGTGAATTTCTAAAAAATCGTTGGAAGGAAAAATATGGATATTAATTTTTTATTTAAAGGAAAGAGAAGTCAAGAAAAAGAAAAGTAGAAAATTTAAAGTTCTACCGAATTAATTAACTGCTGGCGAATTTCTTTTAAATTATTTTCATTTATAAAATGATTATTAGTGTAAACTGCTTTAATCTCTTTTAATGCATTTAAGTCTTGAAGTGGATTTTTTTCTAAAACTATAAAATCTGCAGTTTTACCTACTTCTAAAGTACCATAATTTTCTTTAAAAAAGTTAGCAAAATTAGTAGTCGCCATCTTTAAAATGCTGAAATTAGATAAATCGGCATTTTTAAGTAATTCCATCTCATCTAAAATAGTTGATCCAGCCATCATAAACTTTGAGGAAGCATCAGGGCTTAGAATCATTTTTACGCCTGCTTTATCTAGTTTTTTTATAATTATGTATTTTGCCTCTAATGATTTTAATTGTTTTGTAACTTCAGTCTGATATGCTTCGTTGCCCATTTTTTCTCTATACGCTTTTGTCTCTGAAATCCATTTGTCCATCATTACTTTTGAAACAAATTCCATTCCGCATAAGTTTCTTAGCTCCTCTAATGAATATCTACCCGAACCAACATTATACCACGAAAGAGTAGGACAAATTACAATTCCTTTATTTTTAATAATATTAATTCTAGCATCAATCTTATCATCAGTTTCGCCTGACAAACCTCCTAAATGTTCAAAAGAATTATAATTTGACGCAAAAATAGTTTTATCTTCTAGCTGATTTCCAATTGAAACAAATGGAAAATGACCACTAATTGAAAAATTATACTTTTTACAAACACTATCTAATTGCTTAAAAAAAACGTCATTTTTAAGACTTAAAACTTTAAGGAATTCAAATCCATTCTCTTTTGCGGCTTTTACAAAAGATTCTATCTGTTCTAAGTTTAAATCAGAATTTCTTGTAATAGGTGGTGGAGAAAGATATAATTTTGGATAATAACTATCGATGCTATTATACTTATTTCTCCATTCTTTATGCATCCAATCCCCACGCATAGAACGTAACTTAGTCACACCATTAATCAAATTCAATTGCAAAATTCTTTCCATTTCCGGCTCTGTCTCAGGAAAATGAACATGAGCATCTGCGAGTGAAGGCATTATAAATTTTCCTGTACCGTCATATATTGTAGCATTCTTGTCTTTAATTTTCTTCGTTTTACCAATAGAAATTATCTTCCCATTTTGTACAATTACATCTTGATTTTTCACTACTTCATCTTTCGTCATTGAAATAACAGAAACATTAGAAACTATAAAATTCCTGGTCTCATTAATTTTATTCTGTGCCAGAAAGAACATTGATTGAAATACAAATAGAAGAGTGAACATTTTTTTCATGGAGAACAAGAATTTAATGAAAATAAACTTTAGCAAAAATAAATAGATAATTATATAAACAATGTGTCTAAAACTTAATATTTAATTTCTCAGAAACAAGTTTTTCATTCTGATAATATTCAAAAAACCATTGATTATCTTTTAGAATTAAAGAACCTTGTAAATTATCTTTCATTGCAATAAAAGAATTGGGCTGTGATGTTTTCATCAATTTCATTACTACTTTTGGCGTACTATCAATCAATTGATATCCCGTTGGTGTAACTTGTGCATACAATAAATTTTTATCGTTTAGTACCACAGCAGTCTGATTACTTTCATTAACTATAGTCTGATTAGTAGCGTTGTTAGCAACAATTTCCTGACTAACATTTGTTTTTGTTTTATTAGAAGTACCGTTAAACTTATAATTCAATTCATTAACCGATTGAAAAGCTTCGTTGAGAGCTTGCGTGTAAGCAGTTTGAAAATCTTTATCTTTACTCCTACCTATTTTAGATTTAAAAATTACATTATCATTACAATCTTTGAGCGTTATAAAAAGCTTTGTTACTAAAAAACCACTTTCCTTTTCTACATCTGCATATAGTAAACTGCAACGATCGTTATACTCTGCTGGCATACTTTCTTTAGCGTAAAAAGATTCAAAACCTGCTTTGGTAAAATAAAACTTCGTAATCGTGTTCAATCGATATTGATTTTCGGATCTTAAAAAATTAAATTTTAATGGAACAATAACCGCACTATAATCATTTACAGATTGCGCATAAGAAAAACTAAACGCGAACATTAGCAATAATAGGATTAACTTTTTCATAATTTATAAATATTTTTTTAGTTCTAATAAATGATTAATTTGCTTGATATGATTCTCAATAATAGTGTTGTTTTCATTAAAAAAAATTGCATCTAAACCTGCATCTAAAGCACCTTTTACATCTGCTTCTAAACTATCACCAATCATAATGCTATTTTCTTTTTTTGCTTTTGCTAAATCTAATGCGTAATCAAATATAATAGGATTAGGCTTTTTTACGCCAGCCATTTCTGAATTAGTAACGGTTAAGAAATAAGGCGTTATTTTAGAATTATTCATTTTTTTAAATTGAACTTCAGCAAAACCATTAGTTATAATATGCAAATTATATTTTGACTTGAGGTAGTCCAACACTTCTATTGTGCCATCAAAAAGATGGTTGTTATCTGGTAAAAACTGAATATAATCCTCTGAAATCTTATCAATTTCTTGATCAGAAATAGAATAATTTATAGCATCAAAAGAATTTTTTAATCTATTGTAACGCAATTCTTCATGCGTAATTTTATCATATTGGTAAAGTCTCCAGCATTCTTGATTTATTGGAATGTATTTTTCGATAAATTCTTTAGTTTCTATTTTTGGATGATTTCTGTTAAAAATCTCTTCAAAAGTCAACTCTGAATTTTTATCAAAATCCCATAGTGTATGATCTAAATCAAAAAAAACATCGGTTATGTGTGGTAATTTCATTTTCTATTTTTAAAATATTCCTTCGTCTGCAAAACTAAAATAGCTAGATTCCGCTACTATCAGATGATCAAGTACTTTTATTTCTAAACTGTCACCTGCTAATTTTAATTTTTTAGTAATTTGTTTGTCAGCCTCACTAGGAATCAAAGTTCCTGAAGGATGATTATGGCATAAAATTAATGCCGTTGCACCCATTTCGAGTGCTGTTTTAAAAACAATTCTCACGTCAACTAATGTTCCCGTGATTCCGCCTTTACTTAATTGCGATTTTGAAATTACCTTATTTGAATTATTCAAATAGACAATCCAAAACTCTTCATGAGGCAATTCTCCGATAATAGGTTGCATTATTTCAAAAATAACTTTACTAGAAGTCACTTTTTTTAATTCTACAGCTTCTTCGGAACGTCTTCTTCTCCCTAATTCTAAAGCTGCGATTATTGATATTGCTTTTGCTTCGCCTATCCCTTTAAAAACCATTAATTGTGTAATTGAGAGTTTGCCTAAAGCATTTAAATTACAATCAACACTTGCTAAAATTCGCTTACTTAAATCAACTGCCGATTCGCTTCTACTCCCCGATCCGATCAATATCGCAATTAGTTCCGCATCACTTAAAACACTTTTACCTTTCAGCATAAGTTTTTCACGTGGCTTGTCATCTTCGGACCAATTGGTGATAGGAAAAAAGGAATTTTCAGCCATAGTATTTTTTATCTTTAATTCAATTTATCCTTTTTAGTTCACAATTATTTGCTTTACCTCATCAAAATTTAAGCCTCCATAATTCCCTGAACTCATTAATAGCAAAGCTGAGTTGTCAAAATTTTGTTTGAATAAAAACTCCTTAAATTCAACAGGATTAGTATAAATTATTAAATCTTTACGATTAAAAGCAGTAGCAATTTGATCATAACTCACTTCATCCAACTGCTTTATTTTTACAGCATCTGGTGAGTAAAAAACAACTGCTGTATCTGCATATTCTAATGCGCCTTCATATTCCTTTAAAAACTCAGCATTCAAACTGCTATAAGTGTGCAATTCTAAACAAGCTATTAAGGTTCTATTTGGATATTGTTCTTTTACTGCTTTAGTGGTCGCTGCGACCTTACTAGGAGAATGCGCAAAGTCTTTATAAGCTACTTTAGTTTTGCTTTCTGCTATTTTTTCTAAGCGTTTTGATGCTCCTTTAAAACTAGCAATTGCTTCATAAAAATCAGCTTCATCGACTCCCATATTCTGGCAAATCCATTTGGCTCCAGCTAAATTATTTAAATTATGAGCACCAAAAACTTCTATTGGCATATCGCCTTCAGGTGTTTCTAATAAAGTGACACCTTCTTCAACTGAATAATTTGGAGTATGATACGCCATTTTCCTAATTGGATTTATTGCCGCTTCTGCCACACGTTTTACCTCAGGATCTTCTTCGTTGTAAACTAAAATTCCACCATTAGTAATTTTGCTAATAAAAATTTCAAACTGCTCTACATAATTCTCATAGGTCGGGAAAACATTGATGTGATCCCAGGCAATTCCAGAAATCAAAGCTATGTTAGGTTGGTATAAATGAAATTTTGGTCTTCTATCAATTGGTGAAGACAAATATTCATCTCCTTCTAAAACTATAAAATCATTTTCTTCTGTAAGATGCACCATCGTATCAAAACCTTCTAATTGTGCACCTACCATATAATCAACAGCAATATCATGATAATTCATTACGTGTAAAATCATTGATGTAATTGTAGTTTTTCCATGAGAACCACCAATTACGACGCGTGTTTTATTTTTAGATTGTTCGTATAAGAACTCGGGATAGGAATAAATTTTTAATCCAAGTTCCTGAGCTTTTAGTAATTCAGGATTATCAGCTTTTGCATGCATTCCTAGGATTACAGCTTCTATATTGGCCGTTATTTTTTCAGGAAACCAACCTAATTCAGCTGGCAAAATTCCTTTTTTATCTAATCTGGATTTTGAAGGTTCAAAAATAGCATCGTCACTACCCGTAACTTGATATCCTTTATTATGAAGAGCTAATGCTAAATTGTGCATGGCACTTCCGCCAATAGCTATAAAATGTGTACGCATTCTAATTTTTTTGATTTAAATTTTATTATTAAGAGGAGTGATAACTATCTCGAATTTTTTTTATTATAGACTTCTAAAACAGATTTTGCCTTATCTGGTTGTTTCATTTTATTTTTATAGAGATTAGCTAATTTATAATAACTTACTTTAGAACCCGTAAGTTCAATCGCTTTTTTGTATTGTTTTTCTGCTAATTCATATCTTTTAAAAAATTCATCTATGTGTCCTCTTGACAAATAACCATCTACGGTTGACAGTTGCATTAATTCGTTTGAATATTTGATGGCTTTTGATTCACTTCCGCCAACAATTCCGGGTAACTGAATATACAATTCGATCAAAGCCCATCTTGACTCAATATGTTTGGGGTTTAAACTAATTGCTTTCTCAAAAGACTCTTTGACTTCATCAATCATTCCTAAGGCTTTAAACTTATTAGAATCTTTAGCTTTCATTCCTAAAGCACCTCCATACTTATAATAATAATTGGCTTCTAATGGTTTTAACTCTTTTAATCTTTTATAGTATGCTATTGCTTTATCCCATGATTTGTTTTGGCCTGCAATATCTCCTAAATATTCTATTGTTTTTAAATCTCCCGAATTAGATTTTAGGTACAACTCAAAAAGTGCTTGTGCTTGCTCAAATTTTTCCTCCTGAAAAAATTTTTCTGCTTTTTCAAAGTTAGATTGTGACCACATCAGAAAGGGTATCAATAAAAAAATTATATGTTTCATTGTTCAAAAATAACGAAATTAATAATTGAAATGTATTTTACACACAAAAGGTTTTATATTAAAAAAGCCTCTTAACTTGATTTAAACACAAGGTAAGAGGCTTTTATTATTTTAGACTAAATTTATTTTACTATTGTCATTTCATCGATAATATGCTTTGCTCCAGCATATTTATCTATTATCCAAAGTACATAACGAATATCAACACTAATAGTTCTTTGTAATTTTGCATCAAAGATTACATCACCAGCCATAGCTTCAATATTTCCATCAAAAGCAATACCTACTAATTCCCCTTTACCGTTTAATACCGGCGAACCTGAATTTCCTCCCGTAATATCATTATCAGTCAAAAAGTTTACTGGCATATATCCAGCTTTATCAGCATATTGTCCAAAATCTTTAGCCGCATTCAACTCTAATAATCGAGCTGGCAAATCAAATTCTTGGTCTCCTGCTTTATACTTTTTAACCATTCCAGTCATTGTAGTATAATTGTTCACAGTAGCATCATTGCGTTTGTCTGCAGGCAAAGCACGCACTTTTCCGTAAGTTAATCTCAAAGTAGAGTTAGCGTCCGGATATTTTATTGAATTCATTTTAGATTCACGTAAGCCTTCAACTAAATTACGGAATGCAATTGCGAAATCATCATCTGCTTTTAATTGCTCAGGAGTTTTAGCTCTCATTTTTAATGATAACTCATTTGAAACAACATATAATGGATCATTTGTGATATTTTCTGGTTTTGGATCTTTCATAAAAGCCAAAACACTTTCTTTAGTAGCAAAAATACTTTTGGCCACAGCGTTATTCACATAAGTAGTAAAATCACCTTTATTGTCTTGACTTAATTTGGCAATACCTTCAGGAAGTCCGTAAGCAGCACCTTTTGATGTATATAAATTCAATTGTGCTGCAAATACATCTTTTTCTAAAGGAGCATAAAAATTACCATAAACGTTTTCAATAAACTGATTTAATTTTGGAAGCATTTCAGTCTTCTTTGCGTCGTTTTCCTTATAATAAGAAATCAAAGCATTACCTAAATTAGCAGGAGCAGCTCCGTATGCAGCTGTTCTCATTAATTGACTTAAGTAATTATCATGGCTTGATTTTAAATTTGTTTGAGCGTAATAATTATTAATGGTAGCGATCACAGTACCATATTTCTCTTTATTCGCTTTTTTATTAGCCCAAGCATTAAATTTAGCTTCTTCTTTAGATTTGGTAACAGCTGTACCCGCTTTAGTCAAAGCATCAATCATTCCTTGACGATTTTTCCAGTAATTGGCTGTCGAAGCATATTTAGATGCATACTCTAATTTAACAGTTTCATCCTTGTCCATGTAAACCTTCATTCTATCCATTCCGGTTTTGGCACCTTCAACCCATGCTGGATAAGCAAATTTTACGTTTTGCTCAATTCCTCCTGCAGGCATCCAACGGTTGGTACGTCCTGGATAACCTAAAATCATAGCAAAATCATTTTCTTGAACCCCTTTGATACTTACTGGTAAATAATGTTTAGGTTGTAATGGCACATTATTTTTAGAATATTCTGCTGGATTTCCATTAGCATCAGCGTACACTCTAAACATAGAGAAATCAGCTGTGTGTCTTGGCCACTCCCAGTTATCAGTGTCTCCACCAAATTTACCTAAACTTTCTGGTGGTGTTCCAACTAGACGAACATCTTTGTAATCTTGATAAACAAAATAGTAATATTCATTTCCTTGAAAGAAAGGACGAACAGAAACGGTATATTTTCCTCCATCACTATTTTCTTTTTCGATTAAAGCCATTTCTTGCTGAATCGCTTTATTTCTTTCTGCTTCTGTCATTTTATCATTTACTTTAGATAAAATTCTTTTAGAAACATCATCCATACGAACAAAGAAACGTACGAATAAAGACTTTGGTTTCATTTCAGCACTTTTATCTTTTGCCCAAAAACCATTTTTTAGATAATTTTGCTCTTCAGAAGATAGTTCTGCAATTGCATCATATCCACAGTGGTGATTCGTTAAAACTAATCCTTCTTTAGAAACCATTTCGGCAGTACAACCACCATTAAACTGTACTACAGCATCTTTCAAACTATGATTATTGATACTGTAAATTTCTTCAGCAGTAAGCTGTAAACCCAATTTTTCCATATCTCTATGGTTCAATCTTTCGATAAACATCAAAAACCACATTCCTTCATCTGCTTTTGCTGGAAAAGCCACGAGACACATGGTAAAGAATAAAATTATTTTTTTCATAATGTAACTATTTTTTTGTTGTGCGAATATAAATCATTTTCGCAATCTCGACCTCTCTTTGCCAAACAAACATTAGTATCAGATGTTATTTTAATATAATTTTATGAATTTAATAATTTTACATAAAAAAAGGCACTCTATTTCTAGAGCACCTTATTATGAAAATTTAGCAATTATTCATTCAACATTTTCCATAATTTGTCTTTTAATTCGGTCAAACCTTGTTGGGCTATAGACGAAATAAACATATAGGGAACACCTTTGAAAGAAACATCTAATTCTGCTTTTAATTCTGCTTTCAACTCTTCATCGAGCATGTCACATTTAGAAATTACAACCATACGTTCCTTATCTAACATCTCAGGATTGTATTTTGTTAACTCATTCACAAGAATATCATATTCTCCTTTGATGTCTGGAGTATCCACAGGAACAAGAAAAAGCAAAGTTGAATTTCTTTCGATATGTCTTAAGAAGTAATGACCTAATCCTTTACCCTCAGCGGCTCCTTCAATAATTCCAGGAATATCCGCAATTACAAAAGATTGAAAATCACGATAAGCTACAATTCCTAAATTAGGTTTTAAAGTAGTAAAAGGATAATCTGCAATTTTTGGTTTAGCAGAAGTTAAAACAGATAATAAAGTTGATTTTCCAGCATTAGGAAAACCTACTAAACCTACATCTGCTAATACTTTAAGCTCTAAAATAACATCCATTTCTATTCCAGGCAAACCGGGCTGAGAATATCTTGGCGTTTGATTGGTTGAACTTCTAAAGTGCCAGTTTCCTAAACCACCTTTACCTCCGCGAGAAAGAACTTGTTTCTCACCATCATCTGTTATTTCAAATAGGATTTCACCTGTTTCTTTATCTTTCACTACAGTACCTAATGGTACCTCGATATACTTGTCATCTCCATCAGCACCCGTACTTCTATCACCACTACCATCTCCCCCATTACCTGCTTTAATATGTCTTGCAAATTTTAGGTGAAATAAGGTCCAAAGTCCTTTATTACCAACTAAATAAACGTGACCACCACGACCACCATCACCACCGTCCGGCCCACCTTTTTCAATAAATTTTTCTCTATGCAAATGCGTTGATCCTTTCCCCCCTTTTCCGGAAGAAACAAATATTTTTACGTAATCTACAAAATTCCCCTCTGTCATTTTTTCTACTATTCAATTTTCAACTATACCTATAAAACTCATTCTGAGCTTTTAATCGCTATAAAACTATTATTACATTTGTAATGCTTTGACCATTACTTTGTCAATCTTTACACCATCCATATCAATTACTTCCAACTCAAACTTTTGCCAAACCAGCTTTTCGCCTTGTTTAGGAATACGGGACAATTCAGTCATTATTAATCCGCTTACCGTCGTGACTTCATAATCATTAATTAATTCATCCAATTCAAAATAAGTCAAGAAATCATGTAATGAATAATGCCCATCTACTAACCAAGTTCCATCTTCTCTTTCTATTAACTGAAAATCATCTTTATAAAACTCAGCAGCATCACCTACCAATGCTTCTAGAATATCATTTAGGGTAATTATGCCCTGAAAAACACCATATTCATCTGATACAAATGCGTAATGAATCCCTGATTTTTTAAAATTTTCTAAAGCAACATAAGCGGTTGTTTGCTCCATCATAAAAGGAGCCTCTGTCATTATATCTGCTAAGTTGAAATTTTCATTTTCAAAATGAGCAAAAATATTTTTTAAATTCACTACACCTACTATATCATCATAATTGCCATTATAAACGGGATAAATGGAGTGCAATTCTTTTAGCATATACTCTTTAACTTCCTCTTTATTTGAATTTAAAGGCAAAAACATAACCGATTTTCTATGGGTCATCAAAGAGTTTATTTTTCTGTCGCCAATATGAAAAACGCGCTCTACAATATCTTGTTCAATTTCTTGTACTTCACCACCTTCGGTACCTTCTTTAATAATTGCTTTGATTTCTTCCTCTGTGACTTTTCCGTCAGCAGTAGGTTTTATTTGCAATATATCTAACAAAAAATCTGTAGAATGTGTTAATAACCAGATAAAAGGAGCCGTTACGATAGAAACTATTTTCATTGGCAGCGCCACCGCTTTTGCAATTGCTTCTGGATGATTTAAACCTATTCGCTTAGGCAACAATTCCCCTAAAACTAGAGAGAAAAAAGTCAGTATTACTACAACAAGACCAACAGCAACCGGATGCGCATATGGTTTTAAGACTTCAAATCCTTGTATAAAAATCTCAACGTCTTTTGTTATTTTGTCACCACTATAAATACCGGTAAGAATTCCGATTAGGGTAATTCCTATCTGTACAGTTGACAAAAATTTGTTTGGCGAATTTGCCAAGTCTAAAGCTATTTTTGCGCTTTTGTTTCCTTTTTTTGCTGCAGTTTCTAATCTATTTTTTCGTGCTGAAATCAAGGCGATTTCGGACATGGAGAAAACCCCATTTAGCAGTATCAGAAAAAATATTATTACTATTTCCAAGTTATTATTTTGATTCGTTTAGTTATTCTCATTCGATTTTTCGTTTTTTAAAATCGAGTTTTTAATTATTCCTTATTTTAGCCCAGATAGCAGTGCAAAGCCCGGAATTTATAAAAAGTAATTTTCTTGACATATAAGAGCGACCACAGGAAGCTCCTTTTATGGCTTAGAAAACACGTTTTATAAGTGAGGACTTGCAACGTAAAGCTGGACAAAGCTTCTATAAATTATCGATTACCTTACTTACTCTATCTGTAATTTCAGCAATAGAACCTATTCCATTTACAGCGTGAAACTTTCCTTGAGCTTGATAATAACTCATTAAAGGAGCTGTCTTTTCATTATATTCTTGGTAGCGATTTCTGATTTTTTCTTCATCTTGATCATCAATTCTACCACTTGTTTTTCCTCTTTCTAACAAACGCTGCACTAAAACCTCATCATCAGCTTCGAGTGCAACTGTTGCAGCAACTTTTGAACCTAATGAAGTTAAAAATACATCTAAAGTTTCTGCTTGAGCAATAGTTCTTGGGTAACCGTCAAATAAAATTCCGTTTGTATCCAAATGTTTATTGACCTCATCAATCAGCATTTTTGTAGTTAGTTCATCCGGAACTAAATCTCCGGCATCCATGTACACTCTTGCTTGTTTGCCTAATTCTGTATCGTTTTTTAAATTAAAACGGAATACATCGCCAGTTGATATGTGCGTTAATTTATATTTTTCTTTCAAAAACTCAGCTTGAGTTCCTTTACCAGCTCCTGGTTTTCCAAATAAAACAATATTAGTCATGTTGTGGTTGTATGGTTATTCTTTTAGTTTATATACTTCTGGTAAGTTTCTTCCTAAGCCATCGTAATCTAAGCCATACCCGACGATAAACTTATTAGGAATTCTAATCCCAACATAATCTATTTTTATGTCCTTGGTATACGCTTCTGGCTTAAAGAAAAGTGTTGCTATTTTAAAATGTTTTACATTTTGTTTTTTAAACAATTCTTTCAGCTCCACTAATGTGTTTCCCGTATCTACGATGTCTTCAATGACAATAACGCTGCGTCCTGTTAAATCTTGGTTCAAACCAATCAACTGTTTTACAACGTTTGTAGTAGCGGTTCCTTCATAAGATGCCATTTTTATAAATGAGACTTCACATGGTTTTTTGTATAGTTTCATAAAATCAGAAACCACCATAAAAGAACCATTTAATACCCCTACAAAAACTGGCGTTTCATCTATAAAATCATCTTCTATTTGAGCAACCATTTTAACCAAGGCAAACTCAATTTCTTGCGCAGAAATAAACGGAACAAATTGTTTATCGTGAAGTTGTATCATTTTTTAATGTTTAAAATAATGGGCAAATATAGCAATTTCTGAATTGAGAATTCAGTTTTAAAACCATAAGAATACCGTACATTTGAAAATAACTTGCTTTTTAGTCATTTATGAATAGTGAACTTTATACAAAAATAGCCAATAGCACCGCACATAGAGCCAGCAGAGACGAAAATGCAGAACATATTTTAGCAAATATCTATTTACTTCCTGACTTGCTTGAAATAGCTTTGCATGTTGGTGACAAAAATCACCACAAAGCTTGCTGGATTTTAGAACTGGTACTAGAAAAACACCTTTTTTTACTAGAAAAATACCTTGATGTATTTTGCAATAGCATGTCTAAATATACTAATCAAAGTGCTATGCGTTCAATCTCAAAAATAAGTATGTTTTTGTCTCAAAACGGCACACTAACTCCTTTTCAAGAACAAAAAATTACTGAAAATTGTCTAGACTGGATTATTAACGACACTACAAAAACAGCAACAAAAGCGTATGCTATAAGGAGTTTATATGCTCTTAGCACGAAAAACCATTCTATTCTTGTTGATTTAAAGCGGATCCTTATTGATGACTATCCTAAAAACTCATCGGCATACAGGGCAGTTGCTAGAGAAATTTTGAAGAAAATTAAATAGCATTTTTGGATTCAATCATTATAAAGTATCTTTGCTCAAACATACAACTACACAATGAATTATTTTTCTTCTGATTTCAAATTAGGAATTCTTGGGGGCGGACAACTGGGTAAAATGCTTTTGTTTGACACTCGAAAATTTGACATACAAACTTACATTCTTGATCCAAGCGACGAAGCGCCCTGCAAAATTGCTTGTGACACTTTTATTAAAGGTGACTTAATGGATTTTCAAACAGTTTACAATTTTGGTAAACTAGTCGATGTTTTGACTTTCGAAATTGAATTAGTTAATCTTGAAGCTTTAATAAAACTAGAAGAAGAGGGATTAAAAGTATATCCTTCTCCAAAAACATTACAATTAATTCAGAACAAAGGAGTTCAAAAGGATTTTTATACGCAACACCAAATACCGACAGCAAATTATAAGCGATTTAAAGACATAAAAAGCTTAATCTTAGCCATCTTAGAATCTCAAATAACATTACCATTTGTATGGAAATGCACTGAATTTGGCTACGACGGAAACGGTGTAAAAGTTATTCGGGATATAACTGACTTAGACAATTTAGCCAATGTAGAATGCATTGCCGAAGAAATGATTCCTTTTAAAAATGAATTAGCGGTTATTGTCTGTCGTTCCCCGTCAGGCGAAATAAAAACCTATCCGGTAGTCGAAATGGAGTTTCATCCAGAAGCCAATCAAGTAGAATATGTAATTTGTCCGGCTCGAATTGATACAAAAGTAGCTGATAAAGCAAGAGCAATTGCGCTACATGTTTCGGAAAAATTCAATCATGTTGGATTACTAGCTGTGGAAATGTTTCAAACAGAAGAGGACGAAATTATCGTAAATGAAGTTGCTCCTCGCCCACATAATTCTGGACATTATTCTATCGAAGCCAGTTTTACGTCTCAATTTGAAAACCATTTACGGGCTATTTTAGATTTACCTTTGGGAAATACAGACAGTAAAGTGGCAGGAATTATGGTGAATCTAGTTGGTGCAGAGGGACATTCTGGAAATGTAGTTTATGAAAACATCGAAAAAATAATGAGTTGGAACGGAGTTACACCTCATATTTACGGCAAAAAACAAACGCGTCCTTTTAGAAAAATGGGTCACGTTACTATTGTAAATGCTGATATTGTAGAAGCCCGACGAATTGCAGAAGATGTAAAGAATACAATAAGAGTGATTAGTCAAAAATAAACAGTCAAAAATTTTACAGATTTGATTTCTGAAATTTTTGTACAAAAAATAAAAAATAAAATGAAAGTAGCCGTAATAATGGGCAGTATCTCAGACATGCCCGTAATGCAAGAAGCAATCGATATATTAAAATCATTTGAAATCGAAGTAGAAGTTGATATTGTATCGGCACACAGAACACCAGAAAAATTATTTGATTTTAGTCAAAATGCGCACAAACGTGGCATTTCAGTAATTGTAGCTGGAGCTGGAGGCGCTGCGCATTTGCCAGGAATGGTTGCTTCAATGTCGCCACTTCCTGTAATTGGTGTTCCTGTAAAATCTAGTAATTCTATTGACGGTTGGGATTCTGTTTTGTCTATCCTACAAATGCCAGGTGGTGTTCCCGTAGCGACTGTAGCGCTGAATGGTGCTAAAAATGCCGGAATATTAGCCGCTCAAATTATTGGAAGCAACAACGCTAAAGTTTTAAACCGAATTATTGCATACAAATTAGAGTTAAAAGAAGCCGTTATCAAAGCTTCCAAAAGTTTGATTAAATAAAACCATAACTCTCCTCCTAATTTTATTTGTAAAATGTAGGACAATCATTTTATATACAGAAAAGGCTTCCAATAACAGGAAGCCTTTTTTATTTTATAATTTCAAGGAGCTAAACTTCTTCTATTACTTCCTCTAATACACTTTCGAATTCTGAACTAATCAGATCTTCGTTGTTTATCCAATTTTCAGATGTTACTAAAGTATAATTTAAATTGTCAGTCGTGTTCAATTCCCAAATAATCCCTTCTGCTTCTGGAAAAGGTATGTTTTGCGTCATTTGATCGTCAAACAATCGCTTGATTAAATTTCGATCAGACAAACCATTATTGAGTAATTTAAGTACATTTTCTTTGGTTAAGACTTTTGTAGCCTCATTTTGTTCGGGTTGCATCGAGAAATGAACTACTGAAGCTTTAGCATTTGGAAACTTCCCGTTGTATGCCTTAAACAACAATTGATTCGTATGGAATAATCTTCCTTGCATGTGGATTTCAGGATATTCCTCACACACTTTATCAATTAGCATATTATGTGCAATTTGCTGTATTTGCCCTTCGTTTAATTCCTCAGAGAATTTATATGCCAATACTATTTCAGCCGCTTCACTAGGTTCGTAATCAGAAATAGCCATTTCTAACAATTCAGGCAAGTTTTTTTTCTCTGCAGTTGCACCATCAGGATAATTAAATTTATCTAACAATTGAATCAAATCTTGATCTGACCAATATCCTTCCACTTCATTTACCGTATCAATACGCTTTATTATAACTTGATAATTCATACTTATATTTTAAAATTATTTTGATTAAGTAAACTCGTTAATTAATCTTTTCCCAATTTACACCTTTTAAAGTTGCCTAGAAAATAAATAACATAACTATAACATCAACTGAGAACTGCAATATCAATATAATCCACTCTTTTTAAGATTAGTTTTTTTTTATAAATCGCTATCTTTGTAAAACATAAAAATCAAAGCCAATTAATAGAATTAATTACACATAAAAATGAACATCTTAACGAAATACTTTTCAACTAAACACAATACTGCTCCTTTTTCCCAAATAAAAAATGAAGATTATTTACCCGCTATTCAAGAAGGAATCTCTTTAGCGAAAGCTGAAATTGAGGCTATCGTAAATAATCCTGAAGTACCGACTTTCGAAAACACGATTGAAGCAATGGATTATGCAGGTGATATTCTAGACAGAGCTTCTAGTATATTCTTTAACTTAAATTCAGCAGAAACGAATGACGAAATGCAAAAAATCGCCCAAGAAGTTTCGCCATTGTTATCTGAGTTTGGAAATGACATTACTTTAAATCCAGCCTTATTTGCCAAAGTAAAATCAGTTTATGATTCAAAAGATTCATTCAAACTTACGCCTGAACAAAGTACTCTTTTAGATAAAAAAT
Source organism: Flavobacterium pygoscelis (assembly GCF_023162025.1). NCBI lineage: Bacteria > Pseudomonadati > Bacteroidota > Flavobacteriia > Flavobacteriales > Flavobacteriaceae > Flavobacterium > Flavobacterium pygoscelis. The sequence goes on from NZ_JALNUB010000003.1 coordinate 450,463, forward strand.
ACAAAAGCTTTTCTAGAAATGGTGCTAATTTGCCAGAGGATAAGAAAAATACTTTACGCGAAATCGACAAGGAATTATCGAAACTAAGTTTGCAATTTGGCGAAAATATTTTGGCTGAAACCAATGCTTTCGAAATGCATCTAACAGATGAAAAAGATTTAGCCGGATTGCCAGAAGGCACTATAGAAGCGGCTCGCTCTTTGGCGAAAGCACAAGATAAAGAAGGTTGGATTTTTACTCTTGACCATCCAAGTTATGTTCCGTATATGACTTATGCGGATAATCGAGAATTGCGTAAAAAACTAGCAATTGCTTTTGGCGCACGAGGATTTCAAAATAACGAATTTGACAATCAAGCAATCGTTTTGAAAATCGCCAAATTACGTTTTGAAAGAGCACAATTATTAGGATATGCTACGCATGCACATTTTGTTTTAGAAGAAAGAATGGCACAAAGTCCTGAAAAAGTACTTTCCTTCTCGAATGATTTATTATCAAAAGCAAAACCGGCAGCTTTAAAAGAATTTGAACAATTATCGGCTTTTGCCAAAGAATTAGACGGAATTGAGCAACTAGAAAAATGGGATGGCGGTTATTATGCTGAAAAATTAAAACAGCAACTTTTTAATTTAGACGATGAAAAATTAAAACCTTATTTTCAGTTAGAAAAAGTATTAAACGGAGCTTTTACAATTGCTGAAAAATTATACGGATTGACTTTTACGGAAGTATTTTACATTGACAAATACCATCCTGAAGTAATGACTTATGAAGTCACAGACGAAAAAAAGGATTTAGTAGCTGTTTTTTATGCTGATTTTTTTCCAAGAAAAGGGAAACGTAACGGTGCTTGGATGACTTCATTCAAATCGCAATATGTAAAAAATGGGCAAAATGAAAGACCGCACATTTCAAATGTTTGTAATTTCACTAAACCGACGGAAACTAAACCATCACTTTTAACCTTTAATGAAGTAACGACTTTATTTCATGAATTCGGACATGGATTACATGGCATGTTAGCCAACACGATTTATCCAAGTTTATCAGGAACTTCAGTTTATTGGGACTTTGTAGAATTGCCAAGCCAAGTAATGGAAAACTGGTGTTACGAGCCTGAAGCTTTGGCTTTGTTTGCAACACATTATGAAACTGGCGAAGTGATTCCACAAGAATATGTAAACAAGATTAAAGAAAGTGCCAGTTTCCAAGAAGGATTAGCTACGATGCGTCAGTTGAGTTTTGGATTATTAGATATGGGTTGGCATGGTCAAGATCCTTCTTCTATTACTGATGTCAAATCTTTTGAAACGGAACAATTTGCAGCAACGCAATTGTATCCTGAAGTAGCAGAGAATGCGATGAGTACTGCTTTTTCGCACATTTTTCAAGGCGGTTATTCTTCTGGCTATTATAGCTATAAATGGGCTGAAGTACTAGATGCTGACGCTTTTGAATATTTTCAAGAAAAAGGAATTTTCAATAAAGAAGTAGCCACTAAATTTAAAGAAAATGTACTTTCTAAAGGCGGAACAGAACCACCAATGGAATTATACAAACGATTTAGAGGACAAGAACCAAAACCTGATGCTTTATTGAAACGCGCAGGATTACTCTAGATTTCAAATCATATAAAACCGAGGTAGCACTACTTCGGTTTTATTTTTAATATAAAGTTTCATTTATTTTTGAAAGTTTAAAAACTTTTATATACATTTGTACTATGGAATTCAAAGAAGCAAAAAATAAATTTGTACAAACCTGGGGAGCATTAGGTTCGCAATGGGGAATTAACAAAACCATGGCTCAGATTCATGCACTATTAATGGTGTCAAGTGAAGCGGTTTCTATGGAAGATGTAATGGAAGAATTGCAAATTTCTAGAGGAAATGCCAGTATGAATTTGAGAGCTCTAATGGATTGGGGAATTGTGTATAAAGAATACAAAGCAGGAGAAAGAAGAGAGTTTTTTACTGCCGAAAAAGATTTAGACGAATTAGCCGTTAAAATTGCAAGAGAAAGAAGCAAAAGAGAAATTAAGCCTGCGCTTAAAATCTTAAAGGAAGTTTCCTCTATAAAAGCTTCTGATTCTATAGAAGAAAAACACTTTATAGATCAAACAACAAAACTATATGACTTTGTATTAAAAGCAGATAATGTGCTTGATAAAATCACAGAATACAAAGACAATTGGCTTACTAAATTAGTCGTCAAATTTATGAAATAGAAAAAAAATTTAATAAAATGTTTCAATATTTTCTGAAACTTTAAAAATAAATATAATCATGAAAAACTTAAACTATCTTAATTACTTTTTTGTAGGAACGCCAATACTACTAATCCTAACAGGAACTTTATTTGCAAAAAGTTTAGGAGCATTAATCGGATTTGGTATATTATTTTTAATCCTTACCGGAGTATTCCAAATCATTACTGGAATTTCATTGCTACTTGATCAACCGAAAGATAAATTGCTACAAGTATATATTTCCTTAGTAGTACTGTTCTTTTTGACATTTACTTTTAACTTGAATATTCTAAAAAGCGATATCCTCTACTTTATTTTAATTCCTGTGCCACCAATCCTTGCTATTTATTTTTCAGTACTAATTTATACAAAACAACAATCATGAGTTTCTTAAGTGCAAAATGGGAAAATTTAGCTTTAATCAATTATGAAATTGATGCTGCAATACTAGAAAAATACGTTCCATTAGGAACAGAATTAGATTTTCATAACGGAAAATGTTACGCTAGTTTGGTTGCTTTTATTTTTAAAGAAACCAAAGTATTAGGGATTAAATTTCCTTTCCACATTAATTTTGAAGAAGTCAATCTTCGGTTTTATGTAAAACGTTTTGAAAATGGAAACTGGAAACGTGGCGTGGTTTTTATAAAAGAAATTGTTCCAAAAAAAGCAATCACAATCATAGCAAATACTTTGTATCATGAACATTATGAAACTCAGCAAATGAGACATTGCAATACTGAAAATGAATTTAGTAAAACCTTTAGCTATGAATGGTTAGTAGATAAAAAATGGAATACAATTCAATTACAAACTGACAAAGAATACAAAGCAATTGAAATCGACTCAGAAGCTGAATTTATAACGGAACATTATTTTGGTTACACGAAATATAACGACCAAAAAACTTTTGAATATGAAGTTAGACATCCCAGATGGGAACAATTAGAAGTTAAAAATTTAGAGCTTGATGTTGACTTTACCAGGAATTACGGAACTGACTTTTCCGTTTTACAAAATGCAAAACCATCTTCTGTATTTTTAGCAAAAGGATCTGCTGTGACTGTCGAAAACAAAAAAACCATAACTCATGAAAACGCTAGAAAACCAAACCTTACTCTATGATATTGATTGCCCTTTGTGTCAAGTGTACACGAGTGCTTTCATCAAAGTAGAGATGCTAGACCAAAACGGTCGCAAATCTTATAATCAAATGAGCGAGGAAGAGCAAGTTTTTGTAGATATAAAACGAGCGTCAAACGAAATAGCATTAATTGACAATAAAAATAAAACTGTAATTTACGGAATCGATAGTTTGCTAAAAGTGATTGGATTTTCTTTTCCTTGGATCGAAAAAATTGGAAACATAAAACCCTTTAAATACCTTTTAAAAAAACTTTATTCTTTTATATCCTATAATCGCAAGGTCATTATTCCCAGTAAAAAAAAAGAAAAACAACCATTACAATGCGTACCAGACTTCAATTATAAATACCGATTTTTATTTATTGGTTTCGCAACGCTAGTTACAACAATTGTTTTATATAATTATTCTGCTCTCTTTACGAGTTTACCAAAAGCAAATATATTTAGAGAATTGCTGATTGCTTTAGGACAACTATTTTTTCAAAGTATATTTATCTTGAAGTTAAAAAAAGAAACAATTGTAAATTATGCCGGCAATTTAATGACTGTTACCTTAATGGGTTCCCTATTACTGTTGCCTGCATTATTAGTACAAAGTATTTATAATATGCCACAAACAGTGCTTTTAATCTGGTTTTCACTCACAGCTTTGATCATGTTTATGGAGCATTTTAGAAGAATTAAAATACTACAACTTCCAACTTATCTATGTGTAACATGGGTTATTTATAGAATTATCATTTTATTACTAATTTTGAATTTTTAAAAATCATGAATAAACTTATCATAGCAGCAGGAACTGGTTTTTTAGGCCAAAGCTTAATCAATCACTTTAAAAATAAATTTGAAGAGATCGTTATTTTAACTAGAGGAAAATCCAGAAATAGTGACGGAATAAAATATGTTAATTGGGATGCAAAAACATTTTCAGGTTGGGAAACCGAATTAGAAAACACAACTGTTATAATTAATCTTGCCGGAAAATCTGTGGATTGTCGCTATACAAAAGAAAATCAGAGAGAAATTCTGTTATCCCGAATCGAAAGCACTAAAATTTTGAATCAAGCTGTTTTAGATTGTAAAAATCCACCTAAACATTGGCTGAATTCATCAACCTCAACCATTTATCGTTTTTCTTTAGATAAACAAATGGATGAAGTAGATGGCGAAATAGGAAATGATTTCTCTATGAACGTAGCGCAATCGTGGGAAAAAGCATTTTTTAAATCGGAAACGCCAAAAACTCTTAAAACTGCTTTACGAACTTCTATCGTTTTAGGAAAAAATGGAGGTGCTTTACGGCCTATAAAAATGTTAGCAAAAATTGGTTTTGGAGGAAAACAAGGAAAAGGAAATCAGTTTATCAGTTGGATACACGAAATAGATTTTGCGAGAGCGATTGATTTTATAGTTGAGAAAGAAATGATTGGTGTTGTGAATATTGTTTCGCCAAAACCCATCGCCAATAAAGATTTTATGTCAGTACTACGCAAAGTTATTGGTGCTCCTTTTGGGATTCCAATAAGTGAATCATTATTAAAACTTGGCGCAGTATTTATCAGAACCGAATCAGAATTAGTGTTAAAGAGTAGAAATGTGATTCCAAAACGATTGCAAGAAAATGGATTCCAATTTGAATTTGACACATTAGAAAAAGCATTAAAAGATTTAGTTTAGATGACCAAAATATTTTTAAAAACCGAAATAAACGGATTAAAGTCAATTGTTTTTGATCTGTCAAGAAACATTGATGTTCATAAAAAATCTGTAAGGCTAACAAATGAAACTACCATTGATGGTGTACAATCAGGTTTGATAAATTATAAAGAAACCGTAACTTGGAGAGGCAAACATTTCGGATTTTATTTAACTCATAAAAGCAGAATAACTCAAATGAAACTTTACGACTATTTTGTGGATGAAATGGAAGAAGGAAAATTCAAATCCTTTAAACACGAACACCTATTTAAAGAAAAAAACGGAGTAACGTTAATGGAAGATATAATTACTTATGAAGTTCCTTATGGTTTTTTTGGTAAAATATTTGATTTTTTGTTTTTGAAGAAGCATTTAATAAACCTTATTGAGGAAAGAAATAAGGTTTTGAAAGAAATAACAGAGCATCTGTAAATAGAAATATTGTTGAGTTTTAATCAATGATTAATTTTGAATTGCTTATGCTTAACTGTCTAAATAAAAACAACCATTAACCACCAAAAAATTGGAACAGCTTCGACCCAAAAAGAAGTGTAATACTTAGACTTTTTGTGACTCGCAAATAGCAAAAAAAGAGAAAGCAAAACCACTAAAACAAAATTTACAACTAATTGCTTTTGATCAAAGTTACTTTTAAATAATTCTAAAAAATAAAACACAACCATTAAAATCCATCCTAAAATTTTAGTTTTTTTGACCCCAATTTGCTGCGGAACTGTTTGCAAATGTGGATCATCTTTGGCAAGATCAAGAATTTCAAAAACCAAAATTAAAACAAAAATCAAGATAAATCTTTGTATGCATTTAAGAAAAAAATCAGCTGTAATATCTATTTCCGCATTTACTATTGGCAATGCAAGTGTTACTCCTACCCAACACAGTGACACAATATAAATTTTGACGCCAGCCCAATTTCGAGCATTTTTACGATTTGGAAAAAAAGGAAGCGTGTACAATAAAGTGACACTTAAAAAAGTAATGGCTATAATTTGAGTAATTCTTTGCAGTTGAAAAAAATAATACGCAACAAACACAAGCGAAATAATACTGAGTAAAATAATCATTTTAAGTTCTTTGCGTATATTATTTTTCTTGCTCCGAGCCAATGCATCATATTTTACAAAATTATAACCTACCACAGTCCCAAAAAAAGCAAAGTTTGCAACTGGCTCTTCGTAAGGTATGTGGAACATGTGTTGGGTCATTTTTACTAGTGCATAACACGATAAAGCCACGTGAATACTACTATTAATATAAAAATCTAATACAAGTTTAAAAATCTTCATTAGACAAAATTAATCAAAGTGTTAATAAGAACGTGTTTTAGTTGAAAAATTCACAGAAAATCAACTCAAAAAAGACAAATTATCGCATATTAATATTTAATTTTACCGCTTGTAAAAACAAGAAACACACAACCCATTTTATATATAATGAAAACAGACGCTTTTGCATTAAGACACATCGGTCCAAGAGACAATGATTTAGAACACATGCTTAAAACAATTGGAGCAGAATCGCTAGATCAATTGATCCAGGAAACTATTCCAAGTGATATCCGTTTAAAATCTGATCTAGACCTTGAACCTGCTATGACCGAATATGAGTTTGCAAATCATATCACTCAATTAGGGAATAAAAATAAAATGTTCCAATCGTATATCGGTTTAGGATACAACGCCGCTATTATCCCTGCTGTTATTCAACGAAATGTTTTTGAAAATCCAGGATGGTACACGGCTTACACACCATATCAAGCAGAAATTGCGCAAGGTCGTTTAGAAGCAATTCTAAATTTCCAAACAATGGTTATCGAATTAACAGGAATGGAAATTGCTAATGCTTCTCTTCTTGATGAAGCAACTGCAGCAGCTGAAGCAATGGCATTATTATTTGATGTGCGAACTCGCGATCAAAAGAAAGCCAACGTATGTAAGTTCTTCGTTTCTGATGCTATTCTACCACAAACATTATCTGTTTTGCAAACCCGTTCTACTCCTATTGGTGTAGAATTAGTTGTTGGAGATCACCAAAAATTTGATTTTTCTTCAGAATTTTTTGGAGCAATTCTACAATATCCAGGAAAATTTGGCCAAGTATACGACTATGCAGATTTCATCGCTAAAGCGGCCGAAAACGAAATTAAAGTAGCCGTTGCAGCTGATATTTTAAGTTTAGCTAAATTAACTCCTCCTGGCGAAATTGGAGCAGCAGTTGTTTTAGGAACTACACAACGTTTCGGAATTCCGTTAGGATACGGAGGACCACACGCAGCTTACTTTGCTACTAAAGATGAATACAAACGAAGCATGCCCGGAAGAATCATTGGTGTAACTATTGATACCAACGGAAATCGTGCCCTTCGTATGGCACTACAAACACGTGAACAACACATCAAACGTGATAAAGCGACTTCAAATATTTGTACGGCCCAGGTTTTGTTATCTGTAATGGCAGGAATGTATGCAGTCTACCACGGTCCAAAAGGATTAAAATATATTGCTAGTAAAGTACATGCTTCTGCAGTGACATTGGCAAACACATTAGAAAAAATAGGTTTTGAGCAAACAAACACAGCCTTCTTTGATACAATTGTAGTAAAAGCTGATGTTCAAAAAGTAAAAGAAATTGCAGTTCAAAACGAAGTAAACTTTTATTATATTGATGAAAACACGATTTCAATCTCATTGAATGAAACCACAAGTATCGCTGATTTAAATAAAATTGTTACTATTTTCGCTTCCGCAAAAGGGACTCAGGCAATAAAAATTGAAAGTTTATCTCAAACCAATCATTTTCCAGAAAGCATCGAAAGAACTTCAACGTTCTTAGAGCATGATGTTTTTACAAAACACCATTCTGAAACCGCTTTAATGCGTTACATCAAAATGTTAGAGCGTAAAGATTTAGCATTGAATCATTCTATGATTTCTTTGGGATCTTGTACTATGAAATTGAATGCTGCTTCAGAAATGTTACCTTTAAGTAATGCACGATGGAACAACATTCACCCATTTGCACCATTAGATCAAGCCCAAGGATACCAAGAAATGCTTGCTAAATTAGAGCAACAATTAAATGTAATTACAGGTTTTGCTGGAACTACATTACAACCTAATTCTGGTGCTCAAGGAGAATATGCAGGACTTATGGTTATCCGTGCGTATCACCAATCAAGAGGAGATCACCACAGAAATATTGCTTTGATTCCATCATCAGCTCACGGAACTAATCCAGCTTCGGCAGCGATGGCAGGAATGAAAGTAGTGGTTACAAAAACATTAGAAAACGGGAATATCGACGTGGAAGATTTACGTGCAAAAGCAATTTTACACAAAGACAATCTTTCTTGTTTGATGGTTACTTACCCATCTACTCATGGAGTTTTTGAAAGTGCTATTAAAGAAATCACCCAATTAATTCACGATAATGGTGGTCAAGTATACATGGATGGTGCAAATATGAATGCGCAAGTGGGATTAACCAATCCAGCAACAATTGGCGCAGACGTATGTCACTTAAACTTACACAAAACATTTGCTATTCCTCACGGTGGCGGAGGTCCAGGTGTTGGTCCAATATGCGTTGCTCCACAATTAGTGCCGTTTTTACCTACAAATCCAGTAATACCAACTGGTGGCGAAAATGCAATTACAGCTATTTCGGCTGCACCTTGGGGTTCAGCATTAGTTTGTTTGATTTCTTACGGATATATCTGTATGTTGGGCGCTGAAGGTTTGAAACAATCAACAGAATATGCAATCTTAAACGCTAACTATATTAAGGAGAAATTAAACGGTCATTATGACACTTTATACTCTGGTGAAATGGGTCGTGCCGCACATGAGATGATTTTAGAATGTCGTCCGTTTAAAGAAAAAGGAATTGAAGTAACAGATATAGCAAAACGATTGATGGATTACGGTTTCCACGCTCCAACTGTTTCGTTCCCTGTTGCAGGAACTTTAATGATCGAACCTACAGAAAGTGAAAACTTAGAAGAATTAGATCGTTTTTGTGACGCAATGATCGCTATCAGAAAAGAAATTGAAGAAGCTACACTAGACAATCCCAATAATGTGTTGAAAAATTCTCCACATACTTTAGCAATGGTAACGACTGATAATTGGAATTTTCCATACAGTCGTGAAGCAGCAGCATTTCCACTAGATTATATTGCTGAAAATAAATTCTGGCCTACTGTTCGTAGAGTTGATGAAGCTTATGGCGATAGAAATTTAAACTGTTCATGCGCTCCAATTGAAGCCTACATGGAAAGCTAAAATAAATCATAAAATGTCTCGAGAAATCGGGACATTTTTTTTTACAATTAATTCAAATACTAATTTAAAAAAAACAGTTATTTGAAGAAATTTGAATCTTTAAATATTTAAAAAAATAGCAAAAATTAAACTCGAATTGTTTTTTTGGACTTAAAACAATTACCCTAATAAAATCACACTATTATTAGTAATTTATAACAAAATATTTAATATTTTAGCTTAAAACTTACAATTTAATAATTATATGCACGCATAGTAAATATTGTGATAGTAATAATTTTTTTATGTTTAAATTAGCATAAATTTTGGAAATAAAAGCAATGAAAATAAAAATAACCGGAATAGGAAGTTACATCCCTGAGAAAAAAATTAGTAATGCAGATTTTAGTAATCATGTGTTTTTAAACGAAGACGGAACTGCATTTGGCTATCCTAATGACGTTGTAATTAATAAATTCAAAGGAATTACCGGAATAGAGAAAAGACGTTACGCGGAGGACCATTACAGCTCTTCTGATTTAGCCTTTTTCGCTTCTCAAAAAGCAATTGAAAATGCAAAAATAGATCCAGAAACGATTGATTATATCATATTTGCACACAATTTTGGTGATGTAAAAAAAGGAGCTATTCAATCTGATATGATCCCTAGTTTAGCAACACGAGTTAAACATAAACTACAAATAAAGAATCCGAAATGTGTGGCTTACGATATTCTTTTTGGATGTCCAGGATGGATTGAAGGTGTACTTCAAGCTAATGCATTTATAAAATCTGGTATGGCTAAACGTTGTTTAGTAATAGGTTCTGAAACATTATCAAGAGTTGTTGATGATCATGATAGAGATTCTATGATTTATTCGGATGGTGCGGGAGCATCAATAATCGAAGCTTCAGATGATGAATCAGGACTACTTTCTTATGAAAGCGGAACTTACGCAATGGATGAAGCAAATTTTTTATATTTTGGAAAATCCTACAATCCAGAATTAGATCCCGACACGAGATACATAAAAATGCACGGTCGTAAAATTTACGAGTTTGCCTTAAATACTGTTCCAGCGGCAATGAAAAATTGTTTAGAAAAAAGTGGATTAGGTATTGATGACGTCAAAAAAATTCTGATTCACCAAGCTAATGAAAAGATGGACGAAGCAATCATTCATCGTTTTTATAAGTTACATGGCAAACCAGTTCCTAAGGACATAATGCCAATGAGTATTCATGAATTAGGAAACAGCAGCGTTGCTACAGTACCTACACTTTTCGATTTATTAATTAGAAACGAAATAAAAGATCAAACTATAAGCAAAGGAGACATTCTTTTATTTGCATCGGTTGGAGCAGGAATGAATGTAAATGCTTTTATATATAGATATTAATAAAAAATATAGTTGCATATTATATTAAATTAGCACCAAAAAATAGTTGAATAATTTGCTAGTTACCGATTTTCAAAAATAGCTATTATTACAATTCCTCAATAAAACTTGTTTTTCTAGAGTGCAAGAAAGCATCTTTTTATCGCTTTCTTGCATTCACAAACAAGCCCTCTTAAAATTTGATGATTTTATCCCGAAGTATTGGGAGTAACTGAGTTAAAAAAACAAGAGTCAAAAACACTTTTATTAGTATATTTGCACCCTGGTTCTCGAATCTTCGGGAAGGCGCAAAATAAAAAGAACATGTACGAAAAAACGTTTCCTAATAAAAGATTCAAACACACTTTAGAATTTCTAAATAAACATATCAATAATTCAGCTACCATTTTAGATTTAGGTGTTGAAAATCCTTTTTCAAAAATAATGAAAGAAGATGGTTTTACCGTAAAAAACACAAGCGGTGAAGATCTAGATAATAATCAAAATGTTTTTCATTTAGAAAAAACAGATGTAGTAACTGCATTTGAAATTTTCGAACATTTATTAAATCCCTACACCATCTTAAACCAGATAAAATCAGACAAACTTTTTATTTCTATTCCGCTTCGTTTATGGTTTTCTCCTGCTTACAGAAGCAAAACTGATATGTGGGACAGACATTATCATGAATTTGAGGATTGGCAGCTGGATTGGCTCCTAGAAAAAACTGGATGGAAAATAATAGACAGTGAAAAGTGGACTAACCCAGTCAAAAAATTTGGAATTCGTCCACTATTAAGAAAATTTACTCCTAGATATTATATCGTTTATGCTGAGAGAATTAAGCCCGCAGAATAATGATTTTTTATTTGAGTTTTTAGATCAGTTTTGAAAGAACTTAAAAACTACAATTAAAATCTAAAATTTATCAAATGAACTATTACATCGTTATACCTGCTCATAATGAAGAGGAATTTATTGCACTAACATTAGAGTCTTTAATTACTCAAACACTTTTGCCAAAAAAAATAGTAATCGTCAATGACAACTCTACTGATAAAACAGCCGAAATTGTTATAGCTTTCGCCAAAGAAAATCCATTTATTTCATTGCTAGAAAAGAAATCAAGTGCTATTCATTTACCAGGAAGCAAAGTCATTCAGGCTTTTCAAGCAGGCTTTGAAACTTTAGACGATAATTATGATGTAATTGTAAAAGTAGATGCTGACTTAATTTTTCCAAATAATTATTTTGAAACGATTGACAAACATTTCAAATCAGATCCTACCATTGGAATGGTTGGTGGTTTTTGTTATATTGAGAAAAATGGCGATTGGATTTTAGAAAATCTCACAGATAAAGATCACATTCGCGGAGCTTTAAAAGCCTATAGAAAAGAAGTTTTTAAGCAAATTGGCGGCCTAAAACCACAAATGGGCTGGGATACTGTTGATGAATTGTTATGCAAATTTTACAATTGGAAAGTAGTTACCGATTCTTCCTTACATGTTAAGCACTTAAAACCAACTGGTGCTAATTATAATAAAATAGCTCGCTACAAACAAGGAGAAGCATTTTACACTTTAGGTTACGGTTTTATAATTACAGGAATCGCAGCTGCAAAACTGGCGATGATGAAGAAAAAACCATTATTATTTTTAGATTATATCAAAGGATTTTGGAAAGCAAAATTAGCCAAAACACCCTTAATGGTTACCGAAGAACAAGCAAAATTCATTCGTAATTACCGATTAAAAAAAATGAAAGAGAAGCTTTTCTAGTGAAAACTAACCGCTCTTAACCAATTACTCATAACTATTTTTGTAATTTAGCCCATATTCACAAAACTATGATGCTCATTCGATATATATCACAAATAGGAAGGTACTTCCTGATGCTTAAAGAAATTTTTAACAAACAAACCAAATGGTCCGTTATGAAGAGTTTAATCTTCAAAGAAATTGACGACTTGATAATTGGATCTCTTGGTATTGTAGCTTTCATTTCCTTCTTTGTAGGAGGAGTAGTTGCCATCCAAACAGCACTAAATTTAACTAATCCGTTAATTCCCAAATATCTTATTGGTTTTGCCACAAGGCAATCCGTAATATTAGAGTTTGCACCCACCTTTATTTCTGTAATTATGGCAGGAAAAATGGGTTCTTTTATCACTTCTAGTATAGGAACTATGCGTGTTACAGAACAAATTGATGCGTTAGAGGTTATGGGAGTTAATGCTTTAAATTACCTTGTTTTCCCTAAAATAATTGCATTATTACTCTATCCATTTCTAATTGGTATAGCTATGTTTCTGGGTATTCTTGGTGGATGGATGGCTGGTGTATATGGAGGTTTTATCTCAAGCCAGGAATTCATTAATGGAACACAAATGGATTTCATTCCTTTTCATGTGATCTATGCCTTTATAAAAACATTAATTTTCGCGATGTTATTAGCAACAATTCCTTCTTTTCATGGTTACTACATGAAAGGTGGTGCACTTGAGGTAGGTAAAGCGAGTACGGTTTCTTTTGTTTGGACATCAGTTTCAATCATACTTTTCAATTATATATTAACACAACTGTTGCTAGGATCATGATAGAAGTAAAAAACATAGAAAAATCATTTGGTGAAAATAAAATCCTTAAAGGTATTTCTACAGTTTTTGAAACTGGGAAAACCAATTTAATTATAGGACAAAGTGGGTCAGGGAAAACTGTATTGCTAAAAAGTCTTTTAGGAATTCACACTCCTGAGTCAGGAACAATTGAATTTGATGGGAGAATCTATTCTGAATTAGGTGCCGATGAAAAGAGAGATCTTAGAACTGAAATAGGAATGGTTTTTCAGGGAAGTGCCTTGTTTGACTCAATGACTGTTGCCGAAAATGTGGGCTTCCCGTTAAGAATGTTTACCAAAGATAATAAAGCTAAAATAAAAGAGCGTGTTGACTTTGTATTAGAAAGAGTCGCATTAAAAGATGCTCATCATAAATTACCCTCTGAAATATCAGGTGGAATGCAAAAAAGAGTTGCAATCGCTCGTGCTATTGTGAACCGTCCAAAATACCTGTTTTGTGATGAACCCAACTCCGGTCTTGACCCAAATACATCAACATTAATTGACAATTTAATCAAAGAAATTACCGAAGAATACGACATAACAACCGTGATTAATACTCATGATATGAATTCTGTTATGGAGATTGGAGATAATATTTTATTCCTGAAAGACGGCCTTAAAGCTTGGCAAGGAACAAAAGAAGAAATTTTCAAGACAGATAACGAAGCTGTAGTTGCCTTTGTCTATTCATCTAATCTATTTAGAAAAGTAAGGGAAGCGTATTTAAAAGGATAAAAAAATAAAAATTAATTTAGTTTTCAATTTTATAATTCCAGTTTTTACTGCTGTGTTTTTTTCCTATTAAAGGCACAATGATGAATACAGAACCATAAATAAGAGGAACAGTTCCTACAGATGCGAGATAACTACCCGAATTCAATAAAATAGTACCAACTATAGCTAAAACACTACCGTTTGCTACAGAAATAGGTGTTAATATAGTAGAGAAGTTTGAAGCTCTTCTAATTTTTATGATAGAATCAAGATTTATTTCAACTTCTTTTATAATTATAGTGTCTTGGTTTAGGATCGTAAAATGTCCAGCAATTTTTTTACCATTGTTGAGTGTTATTTTTATTCTTCTATTCTCGGGTAGATAGGTTTGTCTATTTCCTTTTTTTGACATTAAATAAATCCCACGTTGTTGCGAATAACTAAAGCAAAACGTGACTAGTAAAAAAAGAATCATTAAATATTTTTTCATCTTGAGAGGCTGCAAATTCATGTAAGGCAAATATAATGAATTTAAATACTTAGAAATTTTTCTTACAAATAAAACTCTGTAATCATTTACTTTTAAAAGAGCCTAATTGGTTTTCAGCAATTCCACTTCTGCGTTAGGATTAAATAAATACATTTTCCCAGAACTAATTTCTAAACATTCAAAACGTTTAGTTCGAACTGCTATTTTCTTAAAAACTTTTCCATTCTGTATTCTAAAAACACTGCCATAAGGGAGCTCAAAAACGTAGTTCATATCATTTTGTTGGTCAAATTGTTTTAATGCTAATGCCAAAGTTGCATCAGTATCACTACTTGCAGTTGGATTTTTAAAATGTCTTGCCAATAAAGGCAATAAATGATTTGGAAAAATCTCTGGCCTAATATAAGGAATCATTAATCGTTGGAAAGAATATTTCCATTCTGCACCATGTGGTTTTATGTTTCGTCCAAATTTTTCAAAAGCCACTAGATGTGAAATTTCATGAATCAGTGTAATTAAAAATTTATATTTATTTAAATTAGAATTGACTGTTATTTCATGCTTGCCATTCAATCCTTTTCGGTAATCACCATGACGTGTCTGTCGCTCATTGACGATCTTAAGATGTACTTGATTGGCGACAATTAACTCAAAAACTGGTTTTACAGCATGCTCGGGAAGATATCTTGCTAGTGTTTCACTCAAAACAGATTACTTTTTATGGGTTGGTCGACGAAACTTGCAACACTTTTCCATTGAAATATTTATTTCCTGTAAGAGTGAAATTATAAATATAATCGGCCATTTCATTAGCAGAAATGGGTGCTTGATAACCCGGAAAAGCTTCTTCTAACATTTCTGTTTGAACAGATCCTAAAGCAAGAACATTAAAAGAAATACCACGGTCTTTGTATTCCTCGGCTAACAATTCCATAAGTGTAATTACGGCTCCTTTACTAGAACTATAAGCAGCAAGTCCAGCAAATTTAAGGCTTCCTTGAATTCCTCCCATAGAACTAATAGCTACAACATGACTGTTTTTTTGTAAATAAGGTAAAGCAATACGAGTTAAATTAGCCACAGCAAAAACATTTACTTTGTAGATGTTCTCAAAATCCTCTTGAGTTGTTTCTAAAAATGGTTTTAAAATCAAACTACCTGCATTGTGAATGATGGCATCTATTTGTTTCCAGGTATTAGAAACAAAATCACTAACTTTTGCTAGTTCCAATTCATTAGATAAATCAACGGATAGACAAGTAATATTTTTGTTCCCCAATAAAGTCTGTGGAACTTTTCTAGAAATAGCTAAAACTTGATGTCCAGCATTTGAAAATTGCAGGGCTAATTCATGACCTATTCCTCTACTCGTTCCTGTAATTATAATATTTTTCATAAAGCAAAAATAAGGAAAATTGACAAAACAGCAGTACTTAAAACTCAGGATTGTTTTTTGATTTTAGAGTGAGTAATATTATAATTTTGGTTAATTTTGATACAACGCGCTTACAAAAATAAAAATTAAATGAAGGATAACATAAATTTTGAAATAGCTACACTAAAAGACATCGATGGTGTACTAGCACTACAAGAATTATATTTTGTTTCTAATTTAACCGAAGAAGACAAAAAAGGTGGATTTGTTACTACCCCATTTACTATCGCTCAATTAACAGAAGTTATTGAAGCCCAAAATCTATTTGTTACAAAAGACAATGGTAAAATTATCGCTTATATTTTTACGGGAAGTTGGACGTTTTTTGCTCAATGGCCGATTTTTGAACACATGATAACATTACTTACTGACCTTAATTTTTTAGACTTTAGTTTTACAACAACAAATAGTTTTCAATATGGACCAATATGCATTCATAAGAATTACAGAGGAAAAGGCTTGATCCTTCCTTTCTTTGAATTCATGAGAATGCACATGATGAACAAATATCCATTGAGTCTAACATTCATCAATAAAACGAATATTCCATCTCGTAAAGCGCATACTGAAAAACTAAAATGGAACATTATTGCTGATTTTAATTTCAATAACAATGAATATTACATTTTAGCTTATGATATGAATCAAAAGGTTTTTAGTAGGAGTTGAATTTACAATTATTTATTTCCGTTTAAAGTACATAGAAATATTTAATAGGCACGAAGCCACTAAGTGATCTAAATTAATTGTATTTTTTTACCATCTAGAGTATTAAGTTTCACAAGACTTAAACAACTTAATTCCTTTAATGGTTTTATAAAGTTTCATGGTTGACTCTTTTATAAATATAAATCGTTTTACAACTTCCATTTGCGTATTTGTTCCTTTGTGGCAAAAGAAACAAAAAAATAGAACTAAAAAAAACCCTTTCTAACCAAATTAGAAAGGGTTTTTGTTATATAAAAAACAAGGTTTTAAGAAACCAAACCTCTAGAAATTACAATTCTTTGAATCTCTGAAGTACCTTCATAAATTTGTGTAATTTTAGAATCACGCATCATTCTCTCCACATGATATTCAGCAACATATCCGTTACCACCATGAATTTGAACAGCTTCATTAGCAACTTCAAGCGCAATCTCTGACGCATATAATTTTGCCATTGCTCCAGAATGTGCAATATCTTTACCTTCATCTTTTTCGCAAGCAGCTTTCATTACTAATAATTTTGCTGCAGTAACTTTAACGTACATATCCGCTAGTTTAAAAGCAATTGCTTGATGCTGAAAAATTTCTTTACCAAAAGCTTTTCGTTCTTGAGCATATTTTAAAGCAATTTCATAAGCTCCGGTTGCAATTCCTAAAGCTTGTGACGCAATTCCTATTCTTCCGCCATTCAATACATTCATAGCAAATGCAAAACCAAAACCATCTTCGCCAATTCTATTTTCTTTTGGAACTTTCACATCATTAAACAACAAAGAATGAGTGTCACTTCCGCGAATTCCCATTTTTCTTTCTTTTGGTCCAATATCAAAACCAGCCCAACCTTTTTCAACTATAAATGCATTTATTCCTTTATGCTTTTTTTCTACATCAGTTTGTGCTATCACTAAATACGTAGATGCAGTTGATCCATTTGTAATCCAGTTTTTTGTACCGTTCAACAAATAATGGTCTCCCATATCAATTGCTGTAGTCTTTTGCGAAGTGGCATCACTACCAGCTTCTGGCTCAGAAAGACAAAAAGCGCCAATTACTTCCCCTTTTGCAAGTGGTACTAAATATTTCATTTTTTGTTCTTCGTTACAGTATTTTTCCATACCTGCACAAACAAGCGAATTATTTACCGACATGATCACTGCAGCTGAAGCGTCTACTTTAGCAATTTCAGTCATGGCCAACACATACGAAACACTATCTAAACCCGAACCACCATATTTTGGATCTACCATCATTCCCATAAAACCAAGTTCAGCCATCATTTTGACTTGCTCGGTAGGGAATTTAGAATGTTCATCCCTTTCTATAACTCCTGGTAATAATTCTGCAACAGCAAAATCCTTAGCAGCTTGTTGAATCATTATTTGTTCTTCGGTTAGATTAAAATCCATATTATTATTGTAAATTAAATGTTCTTAAATTTGATCCTCAAAAGTAATTATTTAATATCAAATTTCAAACGATTTCGTGAATTTAGCTATTGTTTAAACAAAACTTTGTGATCGAAGAAGCCTTGCATTGCAACTCATTAAGCAAGACAATTTGATCTAAAAGCCAAACTGATAACATAATTACAAAATAAGCCATCCACTTCTTAAACAAAACATTCAAACAAAATAGTGTTTCTCATTTCTTTTAAATGAAACAATTCGTTTGTTTCGCAATAATTTTCAATAATACTTTTCCATAATCCCATACAAAGAAGTTGTTTAAAATGGTAAAAACTAAACTAATTCACATTAGAGCTCTTCAAAAGAAATATTAAAACTACAAATCCCCGGTGATTAAAAAAGAATTATGAGTCTATAAATTTTACAGTCTAGTAATGTTTATGGGATATAAGTTAGTATTTTTTATTTTTTAAGCTAAAATTAAACATATTCATCAATTGTAACTTTTTTTAAAGAAAATAATTACTTTTATTGTAAGTTTATAGTAAATTTGCAGGTCGATTTCAAAATTGAATAAAAAACTTAAATCCCTTAATATGAAAAAAATAGTAGCATTATTAACGATTATTATCACATTACAATTTACTAACGCAACTGCTCAAAACAAATTCGTTGTTAATGGTGTTGAAATTCCAAGAACATTAGAGTTTAAAGGAAAAAAATTATCCTTAAATGGAATTGGACAACGTTCAAAATTTTTTACTGAACTTTACATTCAAGCATTGTACTTAACCGTTTTATCTCAAGATGCTAAACAAATTTTAGATAGTGAACTTGAAATGGCAATTGCATTACATGTATCATCGGGATTGATTACTTCAAAAAAACTGTCTAAGGCTTTAGAAAAAGGGATGGAAAAATCAGTTGGAGAAAAAGGGATCCTGAAATTTGCTAAAGAACTTAAAGAATTGGAAGATTTATTGAGTACTGAGGAAACTAAAAAAGGAGATGTATTTGAACTAGCCTTTAATCCGGACGACCAATCGTTATGGATTACTAAGAACAAGAACTACAAAGGAAAAATCACTGGATTAGAATTTAAAAAAGCATTTTACGGAATATGGTTATCTGAAAACCCTGTAGACAAAACATTAAAAGAAGATTTGTTAGGTAAATTCTAAAAAGATTCTTTTTTGTTTTTTTTGAATATTAAGCAATTCGAACGATTCCTTTTTTATATTTGCGTAAATTAAACATATCGCAAAAAATGAAAGATTTATTGAATAAATTCGAAAATAAAGAGCCTGAAATAGTTTTCCATTGGAAAGATGCTGAAACAGAAGCAGAAGGATGGACAGTAATTAACTCATTACGTGGTGGTGCTGCCGGTGGTGGAACACGTATGAGAAAAGGCTTGGATATGAATGAGGTTTTGTCCTTGGCAAAAACTATGGAAGTGAAATTCTCTGTTTCTGGTCCTGCAATTGGAGGAGCTAAATCTGGAATAAATTTTGACCCTAGTGACTCAAGAAAAAAAGGAGTTTTACAACGTTGGTTTAAAGCTGTTTCGCCTTTATTAAAAAGTTATTATGGAACTGGAGGAGATTTAAATGTAGATGAAATCCACGAAGTAATTCCAATGACTGAAGAATGCGGTATATGGCACCCACAAGAAGGTGTTTTTAACGGACACTTTAAACCGACAGAAGCCGATAAAATCAATAGAATTGGACAATTACGTCAAGGAGTTGTAAAAGTCATTGAAAATCCTAAATATTCTCCAGATATTCTTCGTAAATATACCGTTGCTGATATGATTACTGGTTTTGGTGTTGCCGAAGCTGTACGCAATTATTACGATATTTATGGCGGTGATGTAAAAGGAAAAAAAGCTATTATACAAGGTTTTGGAAATGTAGGTTCAGCTGCAGCTTATTATTTGGCCGGAATGGGCGCTAAAATAATTGGGATTATCGACCGAGATGGTGGAATAATAAATGAGAATGGATATACATTTGAAGAAATAAAAGATTTTTATCTTGCTAAGGATGGAAATAAATTAGTTGCCGCAAACATGATTCCTTTTGAAGAAATCAATCAAAAAATCTGGACTATAGGCGCTGAAATATTTACTCCTTGCGCTGCTTCTAGATTGGTTACTCAATCTCAAATTGACAGCTTAATCGCTAATGGTCTTGAAGTAATTTCTTGTGGTGCAAATGTACCGTTTGCAGACACAGCTATCTTTTTTGGCCCAATAATGGAAGATATAGACACAAAAGTAAGTCTGATTCCTGATTTTATTTCTAATTGTGGAATGGCTCGTGTTTTTGCTTACTTCATGGAGAAAAGAGTAGAAATGACAGATGATGCAATTTTTCAGGATACCTCAGAAACGATCAAAAATGCTATGAAAAAGACTTATGCTTTAAATAGCTCAAAAACAAATATTAGTGCTACTGCTTTCGAAATTGCTTTAAAACAGTTAGTATAATCCTATTGATTATCTTCGATTTAATCGTTGATAAACTATAATTAAACGAGCCAGTTTGATACATATTGTTTGAAACAATAGTATTAAACTGGCTTTTTTTTATAAAATAAATTAAAAGCTATAAAAATATTTTGAACGTTAATTTTAATATTAATTAATAGCAATTTTTATAATATATTAGCGTTTTCATAATAAATAAAATTTCTATGAGTCTATTGTTACAAGCGGACAGCTTATCTGTTGCAAAAGAAGGTTTAGTTGATGCAGTCCCTGTTGAAAAAACTTTATCTATAATCGAATTACTAACTAGCGGAGGATTAGCAGGTCAAATAATTATGACCTCGTTATTCTTAATGTTCTTCGTTGCTTTATACCTCTATTTTGAAAGATTAATGGCTATAAATGCTGCTTCCAAAATTGATCCTGGATTTATGTCTCAAATTAAAGACAACATTAAAAACGGACGTATTGACAACGCTAAAATAGCATGCGCTCACTATAAATCTCCTGTTGCCAGATTAATCGAGAAAGGTATTTCCCGCATTGGCAAACCTTTAGACGACATTAATACGGCTATTGAAAATGCAGGAAAACTTGAAATTTACAAACTTGAAAAAAATGTAAGCATGCTTGCTACTATTTCTGGAGCAGGACCAATGACTGGTTTTTTAGGAACTGTTGTCGGAATGATTCAAGCTTTTCATAAAATGGCCAGTTCTGGAGGACAAATAGAAGTAGGTGCACTATCTGAAGGAATTTATACCGCCATGACAACTACTGTAGTAGGATTAGTAGTGGGAATTATTGCTTATGTTGGGTACAATCACTTAGTAGTAAAAACAGATAAAATTGTTCACCAGATGGAAGCCACTGCAGTTGACTTTCTAGACTTATTAAACGACCCTGCATAATTATGAATCTAAGAGGAAGAAATAAAGTTAGCGCCGAATTCAATATGTCATCCATGACCGATATTGTGTTTTTATTACTGATATTTTTTATGCTAACATCAACAATGGTAACGACTAATGCTTTAGATTTAGTTCTCCCAAAAGCAAAAGGTAAAACAGATAGCAATAAAAATATTTCTGTAAGTATAAATAAGGATTTGGAGTTTTTTATTGATAAAGAACCCGTATCCGAAACCGAATTAGAATCAAAATTATTATCCTTACTTTCTGCAGATAAAGAAAAAGCAATTATTTTAAGAGCTGAAGAAGGTGTACCTATCGAAAAAGCGGTTAATGTTTTAGATATAGCAAACAGAAATCAAATTAAAGTTGTTTTAGCAGTGAGGCCTAAATAGATTTAGCAGTCTTAAAAAAGATTTTTCTACATGAAATACATAGAAACAGAAGAAGAAAAAAAATCATTTGCAATCACATCAACCATTTTTGTGATTCTATTTATTTTGTTCTTTTATTTAGGATTAACTTCTTTAGATCCACCCCCCGAGAATGGAATCGCAATTAACTTTGGGACAACCGAATTTGGTTCAGGAAACATTCAGCCAACAGAAGCAATACAGTCTGCACCTAAAGCAGTTGCTGCAAAAGAGGCTGCGGCTAGTAATGAGGAAATCTTGTCACAGGATGTTGAAGAAGCTGTTGTTTTAAAAGAAGCAAAAAAGAACAAACCAACTAAAGAAGCCGCCAAAGAAGAAGTTAAACCAAAACCAAAAGAAATTCCGAAACCTTCAAAAAGCACTTCGGATGCATTATCAAGTTTAATAAACGGCCCTAAATCAGATGGAAAAGCGCAAGGCGGTGAAGGAAATGATGATGTTGCAGGTGATAAAGGAAGCATAAACGGTAATCCATACGCCAACAGTTATTATGGATCAGGAAGTGGTAGCGGCAACGGAAGTGGTTGGGGATTAAATGGTAGAAGCATTAGTACTAGAGGAAAAGAAATTCAAAAATGCAATGAATTCGGAACCGTTGTAGTTCAAATCACTGTAAATAGAAATGGTAATGTTATTGCTGCTAAGTACACTAAAGGAACAACAAATACTAATCCTTGTTTAGTAGAACCTGCTTTAGCAACAGCACGAAAATATAAATGGCAACCCGATCCAAAAGCACCTGAAACCCAAATTGGTTTCATAACGGTTAATTTTAAAATAGGGGAATAATCATAACTATAAATAATAAAAACTCAAGTATCTTTGAGTTTTTATTATTTATAACCCTCATGAATTACCAAGAAACCACTCATTGGATGTTTGCACAACTACCAATGTACCAAACTCAAGGCGCATCTGCTTATAAAGAAGACTTAACTAATATCTTATTATTATCTGATCACTTAGGCAATCCTGAAAAGAAATTAAAATGCATACATGTAGCTGGAACTAATGGTAAGGGCTCTACGTCCCATATGTTATCTTCTATACTACAAGAAGCTGGTTATAATGTTGGCTTATATACCTCACCGCACTTAAAAGATTTTAGAGAACGAATTAAGATAAATGGTAAAGAAATTTCTGAAGATTTTGTTTGCTCCTTTATTGAACAACACAAATTTTACCTTGAAAAAGAAGCTTTTAGTTTTTTTGAAATGTCTGTTGGATTAGCTTTCGATTATTTTTCAAAAGAAAAGGTAGACATAGCAATTATTGAAGTGGGAATGGGCGGCAGATTGGATGCTACCAATATTATTGCTCCGCTTATCTCCGTTATCACTAATATAGGTTTAGATCACACTCAATTCCTCGGAAACACACTCGCCTCAATAGCTTTTGAAAAAGCCGGAATTATAAAACCATCAATTCCGGTAATTATTGGAGAATATACCGATGAAACAAAACCTGTGTTTTTGGCTAAAGCAAAAGAATGCCAATCCCAAATCTACTTTGCCTCTGATTTAATTTCTAATACCTATCCTTCTGATCTACTTGGCGATTACCAAGTATATAACAAGAGAACGGTTTTGCAAACTATTAACGTTTTAAATCAAGAAAAAGAATACAATATAAGTATAGAGAACATTCAATCTGGATTCTTAAATGTGGTAAGAAATACAGGACTGCAAGGAAGGTGGCAACAATTAAGAGCGTTTCCAAAAGTAATTTGCGACACAGCACATAATAAAGACGGGCTGAAAATTGCATTAAATCAAATCCAAAAAGAAACTTTTGACAACTTGCATATTGTTTTGGGAGTGGTAAATGATAAAGATTTAGAGGAAATAATACCTTTATTTCCTAAAAAAGCAATTTATTATTTCTGTAAACCTAATCTTCCTCGTGGATTAGAAGCTTCAATTTTAAAACAGAAAGCTGACACTTATGAACTAAAAGGAGAAGTATACAATTCTGTTTCAGAAGCTTACAAAAAAGCCACACAAAGCGCTTTAGAATCTGACTTCATCTACATTGGTGGAAGCACTTTTGTAGTAGCAGAAATATTGTAATTTTTTTATTTTTTTACTTGCACAATTAAAAAAGTGGCGTATATTTGCACACGCAATAACGGCAACGAAATTTGTCAAACTGCAAAAATAGGGCGATTAGCTCAGCTGGTTCAGAGCACCTCGTTTACACCGAGGGGGTCGGGGGTTCGAACCCCTCATCGCCCACCAAGAAACTCCTTAAGAAATTAAGGAGTTTTTTTATGTCCTATTTTTTCGAATTAATCTACCTCTAGGAGCATCACCTGTATCAAGCACAATATCAGAATGTAAAAATTCTGCAGCAAGTGCTGATCCTTTTACTTTAATAGCAGTGCGCTCTAACATCTCTTCTTCAAATGCATTCAATATACCTTTCCTAATATCCGTTTTACGCCATTCTTTTGATGCATTACAAGACTTTGCAATTTCTCTAGCTAACGAAAGTGAATCAATCAAGGCTTGATTGGCTCCTTGCCCCTTAAAAGGGCTCATAGGATGTGCTGCATCACCTATCAGAGTAATTGCTCCGGCTTTTTCTAAAATCTCAGACGATAGTAATTCGCGATCGTATACCGGATATCCTGAAATTTGAGATTCTAAAGTAGCAGATACAATCTGAGGAATAGGATCATGCCAATGAGTTCTCAAGCTAGCTTCTTCTTTTAACGCGTATGGACCTTGAGCGCTTAAAAGTTTAGCTGCACTCTCTGATATTGGAAAACTTAATTGCCACATTACCGAATCAGCAGAGTATGGCATAATATAGATTCGATCAGTGCCATTTGCAGTCTGAAATACAGTAGCTGAATCTAATAATGGACTATCAAGTTCTTTAAGAGCGCTTAATGGACAAATACCTAATATTACCATACAATCCAAATAACGCAATGGGAATCGTTGCTCTCCAATTAGTAACTTACGAACCCTACTCCGAATACCATCGGCACCAACAATTAGATCAGCCTTAATCTTTTTCAATTCCCCTTCAACTTCAAAGTTTATTTCATAACTTTCATCATCACACTTTTTAAAATCAATTAATTGATATCCCCATTTGACAAAATTTTCCTGTCCAAGTTGGCTTAATAACTTTAATCTCAAAGCTTGTCTAGATATATGCATATTAGATCGTTTGGGATTTGCTTTTACATTGTAAGGCGTCCATTTCCTTACGCCCCATTCACCGATTATCTTACCATCTGTAGTATGAACTATGTGCTTTGTTGAAATTACCTTTTCTTCTAATGAGAAAATACCTAATCCTTCTATTGCTTTTCCCGCTTGCTGCAAAGTAAGCCCATAACCTTGTGATCTGGTATCAAAACTCAAATCTCGTTCATAAAGAGTAAAAGGAATACCCCGATGCAAACACGCAACAGCTAAAGCTACTCCGCCAATACCACCTCCAATAATTGCTACATGAGGAAATTTTTCTTTATCGGCTATTGGGAAATCAAGAGAAGGAATCAAGCCTGATCCTCCACAATTCAGACAAGAATACAAATGACCTTTTGGTTGAGAAGGAGCTACACCCTGTCTGTCTGACTTTTCAAATTTCTCTAATGCAATTAAGTAATCGTGCTTTACTTTCTTACTAAGCCCACGACTTTTCTTACCACGCCCATGACATTCACTACAAGTGGACCAACATTGCTGTTTATTTTCTACTTTACCCACTTAATAACAATTATTTATTGAAACTTAATCCTAAATAAATTAAACTCAGTGTTTAATCTTAATACAAATTTTAAAGAAAATGCCATCAACAAAATTGTGATGGCATTTATTAAAACTAAATTTATATAATTTATGAAATAAAATCTAACGTACGTTCTAGCGCCATTCCTCTAGATCCTTTAATCAAAATAGAATTATTTGCAAATGTATGCTCAGAAATACTATTTGAAAAATCTTCAAAAGATTCAAAATAAAAAAAATGATGCTGTTCTATTTTATTTTCATAAAAAGCAGAACCAACAAAATAACATTTTACTTCGTCTTCATTTAATAACATATTTATAATAGCACGATGTTCCTTAGAGCTTTCTTGACCTAACTCAAACATATCTCCTAATATCATAACCTTATTTGAATTCTCTAACTGAATAAAGTTTTCAATGGCTACTACCATGCTACTAGGATTAGCATTATAAGCATCTAAAATGATTTTGTTTGTACCCTTAGTTAACAATTGAGATCTATTGTTTTCAGGAATATAACTCTCAATAGCTTCCTTAATTTCTTTATCTGAAATTCCAAAATACTTACCTATAGTTAATGCAGCGTTAATATTATTTGCATTATACAATCCGATCAAGTGGGATTTAATAACCAAATCAGAAAAGAAAATCTCAACAAATGGATTTGCTTTAACTGAAGTAATATTCACATCTGCATTCCTTTTTTCCACCCCAAAAGTAAATACTCTTAATCCGTCAGATTTTTCAACTTGAATTGAATCTTCCAAATTTATAAAAACAAGTTTATCCCATTCAGAAAGATACTTATACATTTCGCTTTTACCTTGAATAACTCCTGCAACACCCCCGAATCCTTCTAAATGTGCTTTGCCAAAATTAGTAATATAACCAAAATCAGGTTTTGCAATTTCACACAAGAATTCAATTTCTTTTTGATGATTTGCCCCCATTTCTACAATACCGATTTCGGTTTCAGAGGTAAACGAAAGTAAAGTTAAGGGAACTCCAATATGATTATTCAGATTACCAACTGTTGCTTTGGTATTCATTTTTTTTGACAGGACTACATTTATCAATTCTTTTGTAGTCGTTTTTCCGTTACTACCTGTAAGACCAATTATAGGTATTTTTAAATAATCACGATGAAACTTAGCTAACTCTTGTAACGCTTTCAAGCTATCTTTAACCAAAATTGTTCGATGATCAATAAAATAAGATTGGTCATCGATTATTACGTAAGAAGCCCCTTTTTCTAAAGCTTGTTGAGCAAATACATTAGCATCAAAGCGATCTCCTTTTATAGCAACAAATAATGAATTGGCTTGAATGTTACGCGTATCTATAGAAACACTGCTACATTTTAAAAACAAACTATGAATGTATTTAATATCCATTTGAAAAGTTTTAAAAAAATAAAAGCCCTAATGAAAGGGCTTTTATTTTTTTATTATATAATTTAATTTCTTACTGATCTCTTTTTATCTGCTTTAGGTCCTACTCTTGACATAGCACATCTAAAACCTATATAATCTGTAGCCATATCTTGTGGAAAGTATCTTCTTTGAGCTGGATCTAACCAATACGCTCTATCTCTCCAAGAACCACCTTTATAAACTCTTGATTCATCATTAATCAATGTAGTTCTTTTGTTAGAATTGTCATATTTTCTAACCATTCTACCTAAACTGTCAGTTGTAACATTATGTTTAGGAGAATTATACATGATTTTATCAGCATTAGCTTTATCATCAGAAGACTCTGATTCACCAAAATCATAATATCTAGTAGATTGTTTATCACCATCTCTGTAGTTGATATTATTACTCTTATCAAAGTTTGTTCTTAAATAAGTTTCATTTTCATCAACTGGAACTTGAGCAATTTGACCTGGAAAACTTGTAGCAACTTTTTTACCATTACTTAAAGTTTTAAACTGCATATTATCTTTAGTAACAATTTCTATTTTACCATCTGCACCGATTTTATTCTTGGTATATAGATTTCCTCTAAAATAGTTAAAGTCATTAGCTTCATTATCAATTATAGGTCTGTAAACATCCTGAACCCATTCAGCAACGTTACCGGCCATATCATACAAACCAAAATCATTTGCTGGATATTTCTTAACTTCATTTGTGATATCAGCTCCATCATCAGACCAACCTGCAATTCCACCGTAATCTCCATTACCTTGTTTGAAGTTAGCCAATTGATCTCCTTTATTCGCTCTTTTACTTGAACGAGTATAAGCACCAGACCAAGGATATTTCTTTTGACCTTTATATATGTTGTATTCTCTTTGCCCAACAGCAGCTGCAGCAGCATATTCCCATTCTGCTTCAGTTGGCAATCTATATTCTGGAAGTAATATTCCGGAAGAACGTTGTGCATAAACATTTTTTGCTTCTACAACAGTTCCGTCTTTCTTAGCTTTTGGCGCTTTTTTACCACCTTTACCTCCTTTTAAAACAATTTCTTCATTTCCTCCATAAGAAGAAGTTGGTGAATTTAAATACGTTTCAGTGTCAAAGTTGCTATCCGCAGTTACATCTTGAGTTTTAGCATCTTTTTTAAGATACCCATTTTTTTCAAGTAATGCTTCATTTACACGCTGTGTTCTCCAATTACTAAATTCAACTGCTTGAATCCAATTTACTCCTACTACTGGATATTCAGCATATGAAGGATGTCTTAAGTAGTTATTAGTCATCGTTTCGTTGTAACCTAAACGATTTCTCCATACTAAAGTATCTGGTGATGCACCTTCGTATATGTATTTATAATTTTCTTCTGTTGGTGGATAAACATTTTTCAACCACTCTAAGTAATCTAAATACATTGAGTTAGTTACTTCCGTCTCATCCATGTAAAAAGACTGAACGTGTTGTTGAGTTGGTGTATTGTTCCAATCATGCATTACATCATCTTGTACTTTACCCATTGTAAAAGTACCGCCTTCTACAAAAACCAAACCTGGTCCTGCTTGTTGCTTTTTATTACTTGAGCCTTTTTTACCATCCATATTCCAACCCGTTGCTCTTGACGTGTTCTTTGAACTGGATTTTTTACTGCAACTTGAAAAACCAACAATCAAAATGATTGACAGTAACAACTGCATGCCCATAATTCTCTTTGCTTTCATACTCTTTAGTAGGTAATAATTTTAGTGACGCAATATAACAATTATCAATTAATAGCATCAAAATTTTTTAATAATTCTAACTTTAACATTATAATATCTAATACGGTGCAAATTTATAATAATTATTATTTAAAATTACACTAAAAAATTTATTTTTACGAATTAATAATAACAGACTACTAATCGCGTTAAAAAAGCAATGAAAAATTTATTTTCTGGATTAATAGCACTGCTTCCATTTCTTGGTTTTACTCAAATAAAAGGGGACATTTCGATCGATTGGTTAGAAAAAAAAGAGATGTTTTATGGGGACTTTAAAGTCACAATCCCTCAGTTTACAGGTGATGGCTTCCATTATGAGGCTTCAAACAAAACATTACTTTTTACTTTTAAATTAAAAGATACATTCTCTTTTGACAAAGCAAAAATAACGATCTCAAATATAACCTACGAATCAATTACAAAGGAGCAACTCGGTGATTTAACCTCTGAAAACATACCAAATAGCACCAATGAAGTTTTAAACATCTCTAAATCAAGAGGGATCAACCAAGCTTTTCTGTCTATTTCTCCTATTATTAAAGATGATTTTGGATTAAAAAGAGTAAAATCCTTCTCCTATATAATAGAAAACAACAGTTTTACCGCTGGTCGAGTTAACACTATTTCTAATCCTATTTCAAATTCGGTTTTGTCTAGTGGAAACTGGTTTAGATTTTATATAGAAAAATCAGGGGTTTATAAAATATCTAAAAATTTCCTGCAACAATTAGGCATTGACGTTGCAAACCTAAATCCAAGAAAAATTAAAATTTATGGTAATGGAGGAAGAATGCTTCCCTTATCTAATAACACATATTACCCAAACGATATAGTTGAAAATGCAATTCAAGTTGTTGGAGAAAACGACGGCACTTTTAACAACGAAGATTATATTCTTTTTTACGCAGAAGGAGTTGATACGTGGAACCAAGAAAGCAAAACAAACATCAACTTGTATGATAATAAGTCCTATTATTATATTAATACCCAAGGAGAAAACGGAAAGAGAATAAATCCATACATTCCGCCATCAGGAAATAGCGATGTAAATGTAACTAGTTTTGATGATTATCAATTTCATGAGCTAGACCTTATTAATATAGCTCGTTTAGGGCGACAATGGTTTGGTGAATCATTTGAAGTAAAAAACGAACAAGAGTTTCAGTTCTATTTTCCAAATATCGACACTACAATTCCAGTAAAAATAATGTTAACTGCAGCATCAGCAGCCTATACACCCACATCATTTGAGATACTAGCCAATGGAACCAATTTAGGCTCAATTTCGTTTCCTCCAATTAACAACAATTCTAGTATTGAATTCATTTCCTCCTCTTTACCTAACAATACGTCATTTATAGGTGAAGAAAACATAAAAATAAAATTAAAATACAACAATAATGGTGTTCCGGGCTCTAAAGGTTTTTTAGACAATATCAGACTTACAGCTAAAAGAAAGCTTCAAGGTTATGGAAAGCAATTTCATTTTCAATACGAACAATCTGGTTCTGTGAATGGAATTGTAAATTATGTGCTATCAAATGCAACAACAATACATCAAGTTTGGGAAATAAGCGATCCTTACAACATAACAAAAATTGAAAATCCAAATCAGAGTACTTTTGATTTTAAATCAAATCTAGCTGATGGCAAAAAATATATTGCATTAGACGAAAATGATTTTTACACGCCATTGAAAGAAGCTAAATCAAAAATTGCAAATCAAAATTTAAAAGGAACGCTATTTAAAAACAGTGAAGGACAGTTTCAAGACATTGATTATGTAATTATTTCACCCACTTTTTTAGTTTCAAAAGCTGAAAAATTAGCCAACTTTCATCGCAATCACTCTAATTTGAATGTCAAAGTAATTCCTTTAGAATTAATATACCAGGAATTTGCATCTGGAAAACAAGATATAGCTGCAATTCGTAATTGTATCAAATATGTATATGAAAATGCTTCATCTAATGATAAAAGACTTAAATACATTAATCTTTTTGGAGATGCCTCTTATGATTTTAAAAATAGAATCCCCAATAACACCAATGTTGTTCCTATATACCATGCTTTAAACAGTAATTCGACTGGAGAATCTTCGTTTGCATCGGATGATTTCTACGGGCTAATGGATGCTAATGAAGGTAATATTACTTCTTATTTTGGAGGAATCGATATTGCAGTAGGCAGAATGCTTGTAAATGATTTAAAACAAGCAGATGAAATGGTAAATAAGATTATTGAATACCACGACATAAGATCTTACGGAAGCTGGCGAAACAATATCTACTTGCTTGCCGACGATTCTGATATAGCTTCGGATGCTACTTTACAAGCTAGACAAGATAATTTAGCAACCAAGATTTCTATTGAAAAACCTTTTCTAAATGTAAATAAAATTTTTTTAGACTCCTACTCTCAAGAATCCTCTGCAGGCGGAAACCGTTATCCAAAAGTAAGAACTGATTTTTATAATGCATTTGAAAAAGGCGCACTTATCTTTAATTATTTAGGTCATGGTGGTGAGGACGGTTTAGCATCCGAAAGAGTTTGGGAAAAAATAGACGGACAAAATTTGAAAAACCAATTCAAATATCCATTATTTATAACCCTCACTTGTGAATTTTCTCGTTTTGATAATCCATTTAGGCCAACTGCTGGCGAGTATACTTATTGGAATCCCAAAGGAGGAGCTATCGCCATGATTACAACCATTCGTTCTATAGGTCAAACTAGCGCAGAAAACTTTAATGATCTTTTGTCTAAAAACTTATTATCATATCAGTCTAACCAATATACTTCTATTGCAGAGGCATTGAGAATTTCAAAAAACAGCAACCCAAACTCATCTAGTAATATTGTTTTTTACATTGGAGATCCTGCATTAATGTTGGCATTGCCTAAACCAAACATTAGATTAACGAAAGTAAATGACATACCGATATCTCAATCAATAGATAATTTAAAATCATTATCTAAAATCAAACTATCCGGTGAAGTTACAGACGAAAACAACAATCTATTGACTAATTACAGCGGCGAAATAGCAACAACTATCTTTGATAAAAACATAAAAAGAACAACTTACAATAATGATGGATATAGTCCCGCAATAAATTTTGATGTTTTAGGAGAAACTATATTTAGAGGCAACGCATCTGTTAAAAATGGTCAATTTGAATTTAGTTTTGTAGTACCAAGAGATATTCGAATTCCGTTAGCAAACGGAAGAATAAGTTTTTATGCTAAAAAAAATAATGAATTAGAGAATGCAACAGGTTATGACTCCACTATAAAAATAGGAGGAATTAATGAAAATGCAGTTGCAGACAATATTAGTCCAAGAGTTAAGTTATATATGAATGACGAAACTTTTGTTTCTGGAGGCACAACCAATGAGTCGCCTTTTTTGGTTGCGCATCTTGAGGATGAAAACGGAATTAACACAGCCAGCGGAATAGGTCATGATATCGTTGCTATACTTGATGGAGATAATAGCAATCCTTTTGTATTAAACGATTACTTTCAAACAAAGTTAGATGATTTTACTAAGGGTACATTGCGTTTTCCTTTGCGAAAATTAACTCCAGGATTACATACAATAACGTTCAAAGCCTGGGATGTATACAACAATCCCGTAACTGCAGACATACAATTTATAGTTGCAGGAGATGATAAAATAACATTAACGCACGTTTTAAATTATCCCAACCCATTTGTAAACTATACTGAGTTTTGGTTCACTCACAACAAGCCTTACGAACCTTTAGAAGTTCAAATTCAAGTCATGACAATAACCGGTAAAATAGTTTGGACTAGAAATCAAATTATAAACACGGAAGGCTTCTTATCTAAAGAGATAACTTGGAATGGCAGAGATGATTTTGGGGACAAAATAGGAAAAGGTGTTTACATTTACAAACTAACTGTAAAATCTACCTTGACCAATATGAAAAGCGAAAAATTTGAAAAACTTGTTATACTTTAACACTATATTTGCACTATTAACATTACTTTAAAAATGAAAAAAAAAATATTTATTCTCATTTATTTTATCATCATTTATTCTGCTAAAGCTCAGGACCGAACAATATCTACTGGAGTTCCTTTTTTATTAGTAGCGGCTGATGCAAGAGCAGCAGGTATGGGTGACATGGGAGTTGCAACCTCTGCAGATGCTTTTTCTCAGCAATGGAATCCAGCAAAATATGCTTTTTCAACAGATGCTCAAGGTTTTTCAGTAAGCTACACGCCTTACTTAACTGACTTAGTAAATGACATATCGCTTGCGCAACTTACCTATTACAATAAGCTAAACGAAAGAAGTGCTTTTGCTGCCAGCATTAGATATTTTGGTCTAGGAGATATTGAGCTGCGTCAAAATGGAGACGTCAATGAAGATTTTGCTACAGTATCACCAAACGAATTTGCTATTGATGGTTCTTATTCTTTAAAATTAAGCGAGAAGTTCTCAATGGCTATTGGGGGACGTTTTATAAATTCTAATTTAAAATTCATTAACGAAAATAATGATACATCATCCGCAAGTTCTTTTGCTGTGGATGTAGCCGGTTTTTATCAGTCCGAAGAAATCGCCTACAGCGAATTTAACGGAAGATGGAGAGCTGGGTTTAATATTCAGAATTTAGGTCCAAAGATAAATTATGACAAAGACGAATTGAATAAAAATTTCTTACCTGCAAATTTAAAAATTGGAACTGGATTTGATTTTATTTTAGATGACTACAATAAAGTATCTTTAAATGTTGAATTTAATAAACTATTAGTTCCCACTCCACAAAATAGCGATCTTAACGGAGATGGAGTAATATCAGGTTCAGAAGAAATAGCATTATTGGCAAAAAATAACGAAGAATATCGTTCCATAGGTTGGACTTCAGGGATTTTCAAATCATTTGGAGATGCTCCTGACGGAATTAAAGAAGAAATGAAAGAGTTCACTTATGCTCTTGGTGCCGAATATTTATACCAAGATTCCTTTGCCATGCGTTTAGGATATTTTCATGAAAGTCCATTAAAAGGAGCCAGACAGTTCTTTTCATTGGGAGCTGGTTTCAAATACAATGTAGTAAAAGTAGATGTATCTTATTTATTCTCTTCTTCAAAAGTAAAAAACCCATTAGAAAATACTTTACGATTCTCACTTACTTTTAATTTTGGAGACAAATACGACCAATATTAAAATAGATTTTATTCATAAATAACAATCCAAATTTCAACACTATGAAATTTGGATTTTTTTTCCTCAATAAACATGAAACAAATATCAATTACAACGCAGTTTACATCATTTGAAAACGTTCAAGAACTTCCAAATGAAATACAAGATCTAATGGCGCAAGCAATTGAAGTCAGAAAAAATGCCTATGCTCCCTATTCAAATTTCAGAGTGGGTGTTGCTATTCTTCTAGATAACGGAAAAACAGTATTGGGTTCTAACCAAGAAAATGCAGCTTATCCTTCTGGACTTTGTGCGGAACGAGTAGCTATTTTTTATGCAGGAGCAGTATACCCAGATGCCAAAATATTAAAAATGGCAATTACAGCAGCTTCAGATACGAACCAAACTAAAGCCCCTATACCGCCCTGCGGTTCTTGCAGACAATCGATTGCAGAATACGAAATTCGTCAAAAAACCCCTATAGAAATTTATTTCATGGGAGAAATCGGATCGATATATAAATCGGAATCTTTAAAAAACTTACTCCCTTTTATGTTTGATAAAAAATTCTTGTAAAAAATCTAAAAATAACCTATTAAATTTTAGTTCTAAGTTGGAATGTGTTATTTTTGCATTTCGCAAATTTGTGGAAGGAAACTATTTTGCGTTATTAAACACAAGTTGTTAACACTTTAGCAAAAGAAAAAATCAGATGAAAGAAGTTACAAAAGAAGTATATTTAAAGTGGTATGAAGATATGTTACTTTGGAGAAAGTTTGAAGACAAACTTGCCGCGTTATACATCCAACAAAAAGTTAGAGGATTTTTACATTTATATAATGGTCAAGAGGCCGTTTTAGCAGGTGCATTGCATGCAATGGATTTGACAAAAGACAAGATGATTACTGCCTATAGAAATCACGTACAGCCAATAGGTATGGGAGTAGATCCTAGACGAGTAATGGCTGAACTTTTAGGAAAAGTTACTGGGACATCAAAAGGAATGGGTGGTTCCATGCATATTTTTTCTAAAGAACACCGTTTTTATGGTGGACACGGAATTGTAGGAGGTCAAATTCCTGTAGGTGCGGGATTAGCTTTTGCTGATAAATATTTTGAAACTGGCGGTGTAACAATGACCTATTTTGGTGATGGTGCAGCACGTCAAGGATCATTACACGAAGCTTTTAATATGGCTATGTTATGGAAACTTCCGGTTGTTTTTATTGTAGAAAACAATGGATATGCAATGGGAACTTCTGTAGAAAGAACAGCAAATCATACTGACATCTGGAAATTAGGATTAGGATATGAAATGCCTTGTGGACCCGTTGACGGAATGAATCCTGTAAAAGTTGCTGAGGCAATGACCGAAGCAATCGACAGAGCACGTCGCGGAGATGGACCAACTTTCTTAGAAATGAAAACATACCGTTATAGAGGTCACTCTATGTCAGATGCGCAATTATACCGTTCTAAAGAAGAAGTAGAAGAATACAAAAAAATAGATCCAATTACACAAGTTTTAGATGTAATTAAAGATCAAAAATACGCTACTGAAGAAGAAATTGAAGCAATTGATCAAAGAGTAAAAGATTTAGTAGAAGAATGTGCAACTTTCGCTGAAGAATCAGATTACCCTCCAATTCAACAACTATACGACGTAGTATACGAACAAGAAAACTATCCTTTTATACCTCATAAACTATAATCAATATGGCAATCAAAATAACAATGCCTCGTTTGAGCGATACTATGACGGAAGGAACAGTAGCAACTTGGCTAAAAAAAGTAGGTGATAAAATTGCAGAAGGAGATATTCTTGCTGAAATTGAAACCGACAAAGCAACAATGGAATTTGAGTCTTTCAATGAAGGGACATTATTATACATAGGAATTCCTGCTGGTGAAACTGCTCCAGTAGATTCACTATTAGCTATAATCGGAAAAGAAGGTGAAGATATTTCTTCCTTAATTTCTGGAGATGCTGCACCAACACCAACAGCCGTTACACCTACAGCAACTGAACCAAAAAAAGAAGAAGTTTTAGCTCCTACAGTTCCAACAATCGAAGCACTTCCTAAAGGAGTCATCGTAGTTACTATGCCTCGTTTAAGTGATACGATGACTGAAGGTACTGTTGCCACTTGGTTAAAAAAAGTAGGGGATAAAATTTCCGAAGGAGATATTCTTGCTGAAATCGAAACGGATAAAGCAACAATGGAATTTGAATCATTCAACCAAGGTACCTTATTATATATTGGAATTGAAGAAGGAAGCACTGCAGCAGTTGATAGCCTTTTAGCGATCATCGGACCAGCTGGAACTGATGTAAGCGCAATTGCCGCTAATCATAAAACTGGTGGAGCACCACAAACAGCTCCAGCAAAAACGGAAGAAAAAGAAGTAGTTTCTACAGAAAAAACTGCCGAACCTGTTGTACAGGAACCTTCAACTGAGGGACAAAGAATCTTAGCTTCTCCATTGGCTAAAAAAATTGCTAGCGACAAAGGAATCCAATTAAATCAAGTAAAAGGTTCAGGAGAAAACGGACGTATCGTAAAAAGCGATATCGAAAACTTTACTCCAGCAACTGCCGCTCCACAAGCTGCCACTCCTGCTAAAACAGAAACTACTACTACACCTGCTGCAAAAGTATTTGTTCCTGCTGGAGAAGTATTTACTGAGGAAATAAAAAATTCGCAAATGCGTAAAATCATTGCGAAACGTTTAGCTGAATCTTTATTTACCGCACCTCACTACAACTTAGTGATCGAAGTAACTATGGACGATGCAATGAAATCAAGAGCAATTATCAATAGCCTTCCTGATACAAAAGTATCTTTTAATGATATGGTAATCAAAGCTTGTGCTTTAGCATTAAAAAAACACCCAAAAATAAACTCACAATGGAGAGAAGATGCAATTATCATCAATCATCATGTAAACATTGGAGTTGCCGTAGCTGTTGAGGATGGATTAGTAGTTCCTGTATTAAAATTTACAGATGCAATGAGTTTATCACAAATTGGCGGAAACGTAAGAGACCTTGCAGGAAGAGCAAAAAACAAAAAATTACTACCAACAGAAATGGAAGGAAGTACATTTACTGTTTCGAACCTTGGAATGTTTGGAATCACTGAATTCAATTCTATTATCAACCAACCCAACTCTGCAATCCTTTCTGTAGGAGCGATTGTTGAGAAACCAGTTGTTAAAAATGGAGAAATTGTTGTAGGAAACACAATGATGTTATCTCTTGCTTGTGACCACCGTACTATCGATGGAGCAACTGGAGCACAGTTCTTACAAACATTAAAACAATACATCGAAAATCCAATAACTATGTTGGCATAATCAATATATTTCATATTAAAATCCCGTTTTGTCGTTTCAAAACGGGATTTTTTATTTAATTAAGAATCGCTAACTAACCTTCATCACTATGAAAAAATTATTTATTCTATCTTTATTTATGTTGACTCTTGCTTGCCAGCAAAAAAACAATATTCAAAAGAATGTAATTGTTACTGACAAACATACTTTTTCTAAACCAAATCTGGCAGTTGTAAAACATTTAGATCTTGATATTAATGTAAATTTTGAAACCCAATCAATTTCAGGAAAAGCATCTTGGCAAATTGACAATGTAAGCAAAGGAAAAGAAATTATCTTTGATGAAAATACACTTACTATTACAAAAATAACTTTGGGTGACGAAGAAAAAGAGACCCAATTTAAACTTGGAAAAGAAGTTGAATTACACGGAAGACCGCTTCATATAACCATAGAACCAAACACTACAAAAGTTAATATCTATTACCATACAAATAAAGGTGCTGTTGCATTGCAGTGGCTAACTCCACAGCAAACGGCAGATAAAAACAAACCATTTCTATTTTCTCAAGGAGAAAGCATCTGGTCACGCACTTGGATTCCTTGTCAAGATTCACCAGGAATTCGTTTTACT
This sequence comes from Flavobacterium pygoscelis, assembly GCF_023162025.1. Taxonomy (NCBI): domain Bacteria; kingdom Pseudomonadati; phylum Bacteroidota; class Flavobacteriia; order Flavobacteriales; family Flavobacteriaceae; genus Flavobacterium; species Flavobacterium pygoscelis. The sequence goes on from NZ_JALNUB010000003.1 coordinate 488,512, forward strand.
TATAATGCAAAAGTTACGGTTCCTAAAGATTTAATGGCGGTAATGAGCGCCATTAATCCACAGCAAAAAAACGATACCGGAATTTATACTTTCAAACAAGATAAAGCAATTCCATCTTATTTAATGGCAATTGCCGTTGGTGATATTGAATTTAAATCTATCGATAACCGAACTGGCGTTTATGCCGAACCATCCGTATTAAAAAAAGCGGCCTGGGAATTTGCCGAATTAGGAAAAATGGTCGCCGCAGCAGAGAAACTATACGGCCCGTATCGTTGGGGACGTTATGATGTTTTAGTTTTACCTCCAAGTTTCCCTTATGGTGGAATGGAAAATCCAAATTTGACATTCCTAACTCCTGGTGTTATTGCAGGCGATCGTTCGTTGACGAGTTTATTAGCACATGAATTGGGTCACAGTTGGAGTGGTAATTTAGTAACAAATGCAACTTGGGATGACATTTGGCTGAATGAAGGTTTTACAACTTATGTAGAACATCGCATTGGCGAAGCCATTTTTGGAAAAAAAGAAGCCAAAATGCAAGATGTTTTAACTCGGAAAGTGCTTGATGATAGTATGCTTGAATTTGGCATTACAAATCCTGATACTCGTCTTAAAGTAGATTTGGCTAGAAGAAATCCAGATGATGGAATCAGTGAAATTCCTTATGAAAAAGGGTATAATTTTTTAAAGGTAATCGAGCAGGCAGTTGGTCGTGAAAAGTTCGATATTTTCATCAGAAATTATTTTGATGCGCATGCTTTTAAGTCAATCACCACAGAAGATTTTATTGCCTATTTAAATGAAAATCTTATCAAAAATGACAAAGTACTTGCTGATAAAATAAAAGCAGAAGACTGGATATATAAACCCGGAATACCAACAAATATAGTTCCATCAGTTTCTAAAGATTTTAATGCAATAGATCTTATTCAAAAAAGTTGGAGAAAAACGGGTGTTAAAGGATTAAGTCAAAAAATAAAATCAACTACAGAGAAGCAACATTTTATAGATTATCTTCCTGAAGATATTACGCCTAAAGAAATGGCCGACATTGATGCCGAATTTAACTTTACTAAAGATGGGAATTTCGTAATTAAACGTCAATGGTTTGTGCCTGCAATGCGCAGTCAATATACAATTGCTTATCCTGCAATTGAACAGTTTATGATTGCTACTAGTAGAACTGGATCATTAATGACGCTTTACAAACAAATGGTAAAAACTTCAGAAGGAAAAATTTGGGCAAAAAAGATTTTTGAAAAAGCAAAATCAGGATATCACGCAACAACTATTCAAAGCGTTGAAAGCTTACTTAAATAGTTAGCAAAGTTTTACACGTAACATATTTCTCAATATGAGTTAATAAAAATTCCAATTAAGCAATTAATTGGAATTTTTGTTTTTTGTTTCTATCCACTTTGACATATACATAGTACTTTTCAACGTATGATGTTGCAATAACTCTCCCATAAAATTATTTAAACGATGTTGTTGTAAATTATTTAATGTGAATTCTACTCGTTCTTCAAAATCAACTTCAAATGATGATCTTAAATATCGTTTTTCTATAATTGCAATTCCATTTATTTGGGCTGCCAGCCAAAGTTTTTTGTCTTGATATAATTCTACTGCTTTTTTGGCGAAAATTTCTAGATTGTCTTCAACAAAGCCATTCCAAGATAAATCTGCTTGCATTGACTCCGCTCCAATAGAAGTGGTGATGCTTGGTGTCCTGCATTGCATGGCTTCTAATAATTTTCCTTTTATTCCAGCACCAAAGCGCAAAGGAGCCAAAACTATTCGTGCTTTTAGAACTACTTCATTAGCATTTTCTGCACGCCCTTTTATCAAGAATCCTTCTTTCAAATTATTTAATTGTAAAACTTTTTGTGAAGGATAAGCGCCATAAATATTTAAAACCGCTTCGGGTAATTCTTTTTTAATCAATGGCCAAATCGCTTCCTTGAGGTACTGAACGGCATTCCAATTGGGTTCATGAAGAAAATTCCCGATGAAAATAAAATCTTTACGGTTTTCAAAAGAAGGGAGTTTTTCTAAATCAGGTATTTGATCTGATTCTAATAAAAGCGGCAAATAATACAATAAGCTACTATCAATTTTAAAAGTAGTCTTTAGCAATTCGATTTCAAATTCGGAAATCATCAGAGACAAATCAGAGCGTAGAATACTGGCAATTTCACGTTTGGCCACTTCTTCAACTAACAAATCCGTTGTTTGAAATTCTCGTTTTTCTTTGAAGGCTTTTTGTCTGGCTAATCGCAAACAGTGTAAATCTTCGGTATCTAATATTCGTAGCGCATTTGGACAATTCTTGGCAACGCGCCATCCAAATTGTTCTTCGATCATAAAGCGATCGAATAAAACAATTGTCGGATTCAATTCTTTTACGAAAGTATCAAAACTGGAACTGTTCAACGCAATTGATTTTTTTTCGACCTTGTATTGACTTAAATCAACCATAAAGTCGCTGTCTTGAGCTGGACTTGCAAAAGTGACCTGAAATCCCTGTTCCTGAAATAGCGAAATCAATTGCATCATTCTCCCTCCTGCCGCCGAAGAATTGGGTTCTGGCCAGACAAAACCTATTATTAAAAGCGATTGTGTTTGATTCATAATTTTAAAAAATTCTTACTGCAAAATAATGCTATTTTATTGGTAATTATAAGTGAGAAGTGATTTAACTACTAAAGAAATTAACAGCACTATTGCGAATTAGAATTTATACAAAAAAATGTTACTAATTTTTTAAAAAAATTTAATTCTTAAGTAAAAATTACAATATGAATTCTAGATTTAATTACAGATTATTGTAATTGTATTTAAAATAAAAAAAACTCAATATCAATAGTTTGCGTGGGGGATAGCAGTGTAAAGCCCGGAATCTCGATGAAGCTTTTTGCGTAATCGAGATGAGGACTTGAAACGGATAGCCCGACAGCAATAAAAACGGCTATGAGGTTATATGAATTCAGCCGTTTTTTATTGGTGGCACGTCCTAATTATATAAAGACAAAATCATTAAGCATTTGAGTATTAATCCGTAGAAATCAGCCGGAAAAGACTAATTTTGCAGTTAAATTAATTGCAATATCATGTTAGGATTAAAATTAGCCACAGACCCAAGATGGGTAAATATAGTAGAATCGAATATTCACGAAATTTTGACAGACCACGCTTGGTGTGAACAAAAAGCTGCTTCGAATGCGATAAGTTTGATCACACAAAATCCTGAAAAAGAAGAGTTAGTTACAGAACTATTAATTATTGCGCGAGAAGAATTAGAGCATTTACAGATGGTTCATGATATCATTAAGAAAAAAGGTCTTCAGCTAGGTCGCGAAAATAAAGACCATTATGTGAACGAACTTTTTAAATTTATGAAAAAAGATGGTAGTCGAAATGATGCTTTGATTGATCGATTGTTATTTTCAGCGATGATTGAAGCCAGAAGTTGTGAGCGATTTAAAGTGCTCTCTGAAAACATAGAAGATCAGGAATTGGCTAAATTTTATCGTGATTTAATGATTTCTGAAGCGGGTCATTACACTACTTTTTTAAATTTTGCCAGAAAATATACTGAAAAAGTAGATGTAGATAAACGCTGGGCAGCATGGATTGAATTTGAAACATCCATCATCGTTAACTACGGCAAAAACGAAACTGTACACGGATAAAATTTAAATTTTTCAAAAAAAAACCTTCCAATTTCTTAAGCATATCTAATTATATCAAATGTCTTCTTTAAAATCTATTTCTTTAAAAGTATTAAAATACCTAGGGATTACCCTTGTCAGCTTATTAGCTTTTATGTTTATTGCTCCTTATGTTTTTGCAGATAAAATTAATACAGAGATTAAGAAAATTGCCAATGAAAAGCTAAATGCAAAACTTGATTATTCTGAATCAAATATTTCTTTTTTTAATCACTTTCCTTCATTAACCGTCGGTTTACAGCAATTTAAACTCAGCGGATCTGCTCCTTACGAAAACGAGAAACTGATTACAGCGAAAGAAATTGCTTTTGGTATCAATGTTTCTAGTTTACTATTTGGAAAATCGATAAATATTGACAAAATTTTTGTTTCAGAAGCTGATATAAATGTAAAAGTAAATAAGGAAGGGCTTGCAAATTATAACGTTTATAAAGCTAACACCACCCAAAAAGAGCAGAAAAGTGAGGACAGCTCCTTAAAATTAGAGAAAATAGAAATCAGAAATAGTAAAATTGTTTATGATGATTTATCGACTAAACTTCACTTTGATATATTTGGTTTCGAGTATTTAGGAAAAGGCGATTTGAGCAAGGCAGTTTTTGATTTGTATTCTAAGGCAAAAATTGAAAAACTAAATATTCTGTATGAAAATGAACCGTACTTAATGAACAAAAAGGTAAATGCCGATTTGATTACTAAAGTAAATGTAAATTCACTTTCGTTTATTTTTGAACAAAATGATTTGAAAATTAACAACCTTCTTGTTGATTTTAAAGGAAAATTTGATTTCCTGAAAGAAGGCTACAACATGGATTTTATTCTGAAAACGACTAATAGCAATCTGAATGATTTCTTTACTGCTTTTCCTCCAAAATTTATTACTTGGTTGAATAAAACAGAATTAAAAGGCACTACAGATTTTCTTCTAACTTTGAAAGGAAATTATATTGCCTCCGATAACGTTGCACCAGCACTTAATCTTGACTTCAAAATAAGAGATGGTTTTGTGAATTACAACAAAAGTACAAATCCAATAACCCATTTAAATCTAGATATTGCTACCAAAGTTCCTTCACTAGATCCAAATCTTGTAATTGTAGATTTGAAAAATTTGTCTTTAAAAATGGGTAACGATTATTTAAAAACAAAAATTTATAGCACCGGGACAACTATTGCTCAAGTTGATGCAAATCTAGATGCAAAGATTGATTTAGGGAAGTTAAATCAAGCACTTGGAATTCCAGAAATTGAATTAAAAGGAATTCTTATTACTGATGCAAAAGCAAAAGGGCTATTCGACCAAAAGAAAGGTGTTTTTCCTGTTACCAATGCAAAAATTGAATTGAAAGAAGGATATTTAAAAACGAAATTTTATCCAAATCCTATTACTAACATTCAACTTATAGCTACTGTTTCCAATACCAAAGGTACTTTTGATGATTTAAAAGTAATTACAAAACCAGCACAATTTACTTTTGAAGGAAATCCTATTTTTGTAGATGCTGATCTCAGCAATTTTAAAAATCTAACTTATGATATCAAAGCCAAAGGGATTTTAGACATAGCCAAAATATATAAAGTTTTTGCGCAAGAGGGTTTAAACGTGCAAGGATTTATAAAAGCCGATTTACATTTAAAAGGAAATCAAAGCGATGCTGAAAAAGGTAGGTATTCTAAATTACATAACATTGGAACTTTAGAAATTCGTAATATTAATGTAATAACTCAATATCTGCCAAAGAACTTTCTGATCAAGCAAGGAATATTTAAGTTCAACCAAGATAAAATGAATTTCAAAACTTTCCTAGCTTCTTATGGAGAATCTGATTTTAAGATGAATGGTTATTTTCAGAATATTTTTAATTTTATGGCGTCAAAAAATGGAGTTTTAAGGGGTGCGTTTTCTTTCAATTCAAACTTTATTAATGCTGATGAATTCATGTCGACAACAAATAATTTAGTTCCGACGACAGTTACAGAAAAAACTTCCAGCTCGAAAGTAAATGTTGCGAGTAAAGGTGTAATTGTGATTCCACCCAACCTTGATTTATACTTACAAGGAAATGCACAAAAGATAGACTTTAACGGACTAACTCTCAAAGAAGCTAAAGGAGCTTTAAAACTAAAAAATGGTTTATTAACTATACAAAATACAGGTTTTGACTTGATTGGTTGTAAGGTTACGATGGATGCAACTTACCAAAATATAACATTAAAAAAAGCCTTATTTGATTATCACATAAAAGCCAGTGAATTTGATATAAAAAGAGCTTATAATGAAGTGAAACTTTTTAGAGAAATGGCAAGTGCAGCTGAAAAAGCACAAGGAATTATATCATTAGATTACAATTTGAAAGGCCGACTAAACGAAAATATGGAGCCTGTATTTCCTTCTTTAGTTGGTAATGGTATTATTTCAGTAAAAAATATAAAATTTTATGGTCTAAAAATGTTCAATGCTGTTGCAAGCAAAACAAGTCATGAAGGTTTAAAAGATCCTGAGGTAAACAAAATTGACATAAAGAGTTCAATAAAAAATAACATCATTACTTTAGAAAGATTTAAGTTTAAATTTGCTGGATTCAGACCAAGAATAGAAGGAACAACAAGTTTAGATGGAAAGTTAAATATAAAAATGAGATTAGGATTACCACCTTTAGGAATTATTGGTGTACCACTAATAATAACAGGTAACAAAGACAATCCAAAGGTTAAAATAGGTCGAACTTCAGAAGACTTAGAAGAGACACAAGATACTACTGATTAGTTTTAGTAATTCAATATAAAAGCTCGGATGTGCAATACGCATTCGGGCTTTTTTATTAAAATTAATATTTTAAGAAATGATAGTTGATCATTTTGATTTAATACCAACAATTAAAGGAGAATATAAGATCGTCTTTTCAATTCTATAAAATTGTTCTAACTATAACGATTAATACCATTTTGATAACTCATGGTTTTCATAATGAAATTGATATTCAGAATTTTCCTTAATTGGATATTCCCATTTTCTTTCATATTAAATATCAACGATGGATAGAATAGTAAACTGGTTCTAGCAGAATGGAATTTAGCTTAAAATGGGAATCATTAAAAGAGAGTATTCGTTTAAAAAAATAATCGATACTAAATATATAAATTGCAATACTATCAAAGTTTTTTTGCTATTGAAGGATGGAAACTTCATTTTCAATATAAAAAATTATTGATTGTTTTTGAAACTTTTTTTTAAAAATCTTATCCTGTAGATTAATTCATTTACTCTAAAACATTAAAAAAGACTTTTAACTAACTAAACATTTTTTTATAAATCAGAGATAGATACCATTATTACCTACAAGTTTAAGAAAAGCAAAAAATGTAGCAACTTCGTTGTATTCTCAGCAACTAATATTAATCAAAAAATAGAAATAGTCCTTAGTATTAGATTAGCAGAAACACTAAAAGTAATCACTTTGAATATGTTCAACTCAGTGAAAAATATTAACACAAAATATTTTTTTGAGACAGTACAAATAACTTATATATTTAATCTGCAAAAAAGTCATGAAGCCTTATAATATACTATAATACAATCAAGATATAAACTTTGAACTTAGAAAATTAAGCAATCAAATAAACTAGAGAGAAAGGTTTAAAGGATAAATATTTTGAATTTTATAAAATTGATACTAATAAACAAATTTTAATTCGAATAAGTTTTTTGTTAGGTATAAGTTATAATAAATCTTAACTAAGACAACATAGCAATAATATTATTTACATAGTCAATATAATAGCTTACCATAACATTCAAATTTTTCCCAAACATTTAACTACTAACTATGATAGCGTTTGTTTAAACTAAACTTATACAGCACTATATTTTTTTTAATGTCAAAATTTTAAAACTTTAAATAAAGTGTCTTTAATACGATAAAATTGCAATATCAGTCAATCTAAAACTATTTTGACAATAAAAGCGATCAATGCTTCACTAAAATATTCCAATGCTAAAATAAAAGCTTTTAAATTTCAATTTAGAGGTGTGAGGAATATAGCGTTTTTCCTTTTAGGCTAAACAATATCTATGCATAATTTTGCATCGCACAGGTTTTAGAATTAATCCATGATACCCAACTTTTGATAATTATCCAATTCTTTTTTAATAATAATTAAAACAGGCTCAATATTTTAATTACAAATAGAAGATTAAAATGGGGATTTGATATAAAACAAAAAACCCTTCATCGATAGATGAAGGGTTTTTAAAGAAAGGCGACGACATACTCTCCCACATAACTGCAGTACCATCTGCGCAGGCGGGCTTAACTACTCTGTTCGGGATGGGAAGAGGTGAGCCCCGCCGCAATAACCACCTTAAGGTC
>NZ_JALNUB010000036.1:0-1401 GCF_023162025.1 Flavobacterium pygoscelis
TGATGGAAAGTTTTAGGTCGAAACCAATTTTTTTGTACTCAATTTTTGGACAGTGTCCATTTTTTGTGGGTTCCATAGTTTGCTAAAAGTGTTTAATTTTTAGTCAACCTATTTCAGGATTTGTCATCGGATAATATTACCGCCAACGTCTTGGCGCTTGGCGAGGTTGGGGACTTTATAGCAGAGTATTTTCTGCCGAAACGAAGATATGATAAAAAACGTTAATTCCACTAAAACCCCAATCTCGCCAAACGGCTGTTATGCATTGTTTTTCTTTTCATTTTTTTTCTGTTCTTCAACCATTTTTTGAAAGTAATCATCACGTTTTTTAAATGACTTTTTTGTTCCAATAACTTTTCCATCAGAAGCTAAAATATAATTCATTTCCCATTTATTATCTTCATTAAAAAAGTATTGAATTTTTTCAGCATTTAATTTGTTAATTGAGAATTTTATTTCGCTTTTTAAATTTTCAATTATTTCTTTTCTAAATGCATTTATAGCTACATCAGGATTTCTTGTAGTTACGATTAATTCTAATTTTGCTTTTTTTATTGGGATTTCGACAACAAAGTGAATTGGTTTGTTTTTAGGATTTAATTCATTTACTGATTTTTGAATACTTTTACTAATTAGTTTGTAAACTTTTGCTAAATCTTCCCCAATAGATTCTGCCATTTTTTCTGGAATTTTTCTTAAACCAATTCCAAGAGCAATTCCAATTATTTCTGTAAGTTTAATTATTATTTCTGGATCAGGAATTTCAGATTTTCGTATAAATTCAGATCCTTTTATTTCTAGTTCAGATTCATTTTTTAATTCATTTAAAAAGTTCTGTCCATTTTCAAATGAACCACCAAGATTAATTGGATCAATTTGAATTTCAATGGTTTCTATTAGTTCAAATTCAGATTCAGTAAATGGAAAGTTTTCATCAGAAAAAGACATTTCTATTAATTCCAATCCATTATGTAAAGTGATATTTTTTGAGGTTTCAAAAAATTCTTGATCAGCTACTAAATAATATATTCCATCCTTTTCAATTACTTCACCGTTATTTATTCTTCCTAGTGGAGGAAAAGTACGATTGTGATCTAAACCTAATCTTGGCTTTCTTTTTCCATTAATAAATTTAAGTGAGCTTTCTAATGCTTGTTGCGTTATTATATGACCATGTTTGTCAACATTCGAAGAACTTAATACATATCTTTCAGAATATTTTACTTTCTTTTCATCCATAAATTTATATTTATTCACGATTTATCCGTCAGTTTTGTCTTGTCCTAATATAGGTTGACTATTTTTGGTTACTGTATAATTTCAAAAATAGTTTATTATTGACGTAATATTGATAAGTTTAGAAAAAATCTTTGAAGGGATTTTTTTCCAAACTTGTCAACA
>NZ_JALNUB010000038.1:0-1013 GCF_023162025.1 Flavobacterium pygoscelis
CTAACAGCGGTGTTGCGAGATTGCGAAATATGTGGTTAATTCACGTTTATCTTTCGCGAGAAATTTTATCTTAGCAGAAAATACTCGGTTCCGAAGTTCGCAACCTCGCAAAGCCGCGAAACGTTGGTAGCAAGCAAAAAAAAAACGGAGAATCGAACCTGTTGTTTGAGATAATTCGTAATTTTGAAAAAAATATTTTATTATGGATATTCAAAGTAGAAAAATAGAATTTATGCAGGCTTTCCTTAAGCTTCAAAGTGAAGAAGTAATTTCTCAATTAGAAAATATATTGAGAAAGAAATCTACTATTGAGTTAGAACAAAATTCAGATTTTAAACCTATGTCGTTAAAGGAATTTAACGACAGAATTGATAAATCAGAGAATGATTTCAAAAATGGTAAGTATAAAAGTACTTCTGAACTTCTAAAGAAATACAATTAATGAGTTATAAAGTAATTTGGTCAAACTTTGCAGAAAGTGAACTTGATAAAATTTTCAAATATTATATTGAAAAGGCAAACAAAAAAGTTGCTAAAAACATACTTAAAAACATTTTAGCTGAACCAAATAGACTTCTACAAAATTCAGAAATGTTTCAAATCGAAGAATTATTGATTGACAGAGAAGATGATTACAGATATATAGTTTGTGATAATTATAAAATTATCTATTCAGTTGATATTGAATTAAAATTTATAAAAATTGCAGACGTATTTGATACTCGTCAAAATCCAATTAAAATAAAACGGAATAAATAAATTGCCAGCTACCAACAGCCGTTTGGCGAGATTGGGGTTTTAGTGGAATTAGCGTTGTTTATCATATCTTCGTTTCGGCAGAAAATACTCGGTTTCAAAAGTCCCCAACCTCGCCAAGCGCCAAGACGTTGTGCGTCAGTTTGGCGGAACGAAATAGAATTCACTAAATTATATGGAATAATGAGTTTAGAAAAAGATAAAATGATTAAGTCACTTAATGAAATTTTTATTCCTGAATTACGAAATAGAAATTT